>JAFQKQ010000050.1 GCA_017396845.1 Clostridia bacterium | reverse complement strand
GCGGCTTAAAAAAACGGCGGTTTTTTCTTTTTTTATAGATTCTTTTTGCAACGCTTACCAATAGGCTTGTAAAGCAAACAGTGCTCAAGTTATATGTTTTTTTTTCTGAAACAACAGCCCTATGATCTCAATAAAACGCATCAATATTTTCAAATACGTCGTTTCCGATTACGTCTTCGCCCACGGTGGAGCGGTAAAGGCCAAACAGTCTGGAATCGAAGCGGCTACCTTTTCCGTATACCGTAAAGGAGCTTGAATGCTGGCTCTTGTGATGGGAAAAGCCGATGTTGGCGATTTCAATGCCGGTTTTTCCGTCGAAGGTGGAAAGCGGCTGATACCAGTCGAGCAGGATCTGGTTATTTTCATACAGATGCAGATAGGTTTTGGGCGTGTCCCATGCGCCGTACAGGGCGAAAGTATCCGGGGAATATGCGGGATCGGCGGCTTTGATAACGGCTTCCGTAAGCGCCTGCGAGCACAGCATATGCATGCCGTGATTATATTCGCCGTTTAGATCATGCGCGATTACCACTGAAGGCCGGAAGCGTCTCAGAATTTCCACCTGAAAATCCACCGCGCTTTCCCTTGAATGGATCTTTTCCGCCTCCTTGTAGTTCTTCGCGGGAAGATCCTCAAACGGGCCGATCACGGGGTATGCAATCACGCCGACTGCCCACAGTCCGTCCAAGAGCTCGTGATTTCTATATGTTTCGCGCCAGTGATTCGTAAAGTAGACCACCTGTACCTTAAGCCCGCGTTCCCGGCTGTAATAGGGCAGCATGCCGCCGAAAAACAGGTGCTCGTCGTCTGCATGCGTGGGGAAGGCAAGCAGATCGCAGTCGTCCCAGGGCGGAAGCCAGGTCTGCACCCAGGAGGGCAGATTTCCTTTTGTAAAAGCATATACGTCGCAAAGGATTGCACCGGCGGGAACATTGATATACACATCTTCCGCGGGCGATGAGAGAGGCACATATTCATGAATGAAATCGTTTGCGCCGGCGAGGATTTTATGGTCATCTGCTTCAAGCACCCAGCGCCCGACGGGTTTTTCCCAGATGATGTAGAGGGATGCAATCTGTTTATCCGCTTTCTTTGAAATGTGAAGGCGCGTTTCCTTTGTAAATCTGAATTCCGAGCTCCGGTTTCCATCAGATAACGCATTATACCGCTTGTCGCCTTCGTAGACATTAATTGCAAGCCTTTCTGCGTCGTAATCATATGTGCCGTATGCGTCAAATGATATCTCTGCCTGCATATATTCGTCTTCTTCGGTTTTCGGAATCAGGGGATATTCCGTAAGCGCAGAAAACGTCTGGAATACGATGCAAACGGTAAGAAAAATATACAGCAGTTTTTTAAACATACAAACACCCGCCTATCTATCGTTGAAAAAACGGCTGCGCTTTCCGGTGCAGCCGATACCGTCAGTCGAGGAAGGACGAAGGCAGCTCGCCCGTCAGAGTGATAATAGAAATGCGCGGGGGATTCATGAGCCTGAAACGTAGGAGCGTATCCGAGCTTACGGAAAGACCGGGCGTAACATATATAATGCTGCTTCCTACGCTTCTTTCGCCCTGTACATAGCTCTGATCCGGGAACCAGCCGTAGCGAGCGGAGAGCCTTGAAGGAATATGGAATGCGCCCAGTCCCGGAATTTTCCATTCGCCGCCGCAGAAATGCCCGCCGAATACGAGATCGGGAGAGGGGTAGTAGCTTTTGGCCTCTTCTGCCGTCAGCGGATCCTGCGATACCAAGAGCTGAGAATCCGTAGGCACTTCGTGCGAGAGCATTACGATCAGATCCTGAGAGGTGACGAGCGAAATGTTTGACTGCGCCTTACTGTAGATGTTGTAGCGGTAATTGGTGAAGGGAAGCGAAAGGCGGCTGTCCTCGATGCCGAGCAGCATGCTCTCGCTTTCCTGCTCCATGGCGTTTTTAAGCCCGCTCACGGTGTTTGAAAGGTTGAGATTCAGAACCGTATCGGGAAGGAGCCACATTCGGGATTTTCCCTTGGTAACCGACTGCGGCGAATCCAGATAAATCGCGCCGCGTTCGATTGCGCCGAGCACCCAGTCGTTTAACACCATCTGATTGAGCGTCAGCGATTTTCCGGTATTGTCTCTGGCTTCGGACAAAAGCGGCGGGGGATCGTTGTCGCCTGCGATAAAGAACACCGGCTTTTTGGTGGAGAGCAGCTCGATCAATGAATAAAACGGCTCGGCGTTTCCGGAGGGACCTACCATATCGCCGGTCAGGAGCACCATATCGTAGGCAAAGCTTTCAAGTACGCGGTCAATGGCGGATT
>JAFQKQ010000049.1 GCA_017396845.1 Clostridia bacterium | reverse complement strand
GTGTAATCGGGATAGTCGCGCCGCACGGTCTGAAGGTGAGCGTATTCAGTAGACTGAGTATTCTCTGCGTTTTTTGAAAAAGTTCTGTCCATAATAATGATGCGATTAGTGTGATTGATTTTCAGTGTGTTTTTCATCTATAAAGCACCTTACCTTTCTTAGTCTTTGTTGTTAGGAAAAACGTGCAAGGAGTAGGGCGCGCTTAGCATCCAATGCGGCTTTGCGTTTTGCTTCGTTGGTTGCGTTTGCTTTTTTCTTGATATTCTCAGCCATCTCATTGCGCTTCTCATAGTATTCGGCAAAAGCAGGAAACTGATCAAGGAACCAGGATTTAATGATCATGTAAGATTCCGATTCCGCGCCGATTGCAATGGAATCTTTATCTTTAGCGCGAAGCATGTTGAACTCTTTCATAATGGAACCGCTCTCGCTGTCATGTTTTTCGATATACATTTCCATGTATTCGTAGGTGAGACCCTTGAAATCATTTTGGACTGTCTTACGATTCATGATCTGAACACTGTATCCAGGATAGTCGCGGCGAACTTCCTGAAGCATTTTGTATTCGTCGGTTCCGTACTTGGAGGCGGTAGCAGCAAACTTCTTGGTCATTTCGATGGTTCTCTTGGTGGCGTTGATTCTCATGTTCATCATTTGGGATAACCTCTTCTTTCTGACTCTCTTGGAGTCGGTTGTTTTGTTTTCGAAGGGGTTGTGCCCTTCGTCGTGATCTAATTAAACCACAGATGATACTTCTTACATGTCACATAAATAGTAACTCGAGTATTTTTTAACACATTCTTGATTGAAAAAGATTTTTCAGGGCTCGGATATTAAGAAAACTTATGATTATAAGTTGTTTTAAAACAGATTCTATCTTGCTTACGGATGATATCAAAGTTGATGCATAGACAAAAAAAAGAGTGCCCCATGTTGGAACACTCTTCTATGGTACTTTGTATCCTACTCGTATTTTGAAGTAAATTTTGCCGTAAGTGATGTAAGTTCACACGTTTTTTGTGGGTTACCCCCACCCTAACCCCACATTTTAGTTCTGGCTCTTCATCGTGGGGAACAAAAGCACGTCCCTGATCGAATCACTGTTCGTAAGCAGCATTACGAATCTATCAAGACCAAATCCTAAGCCGCCGGTCGGGGGCATGCCGTATTCGAGGGCGGTTACGAAGTCTTCGTCTACTGAGGCGTTGGCGCCCTGGGCGCGCTTGGCGGCTACCTGCTTTTCGAATCTCTGGCGCTGGTCGATGGGGTCGTTAAGTTCCGAGAAGGCGTTGCCGAATTCCATGCCGCAGATGAAGAACTCGAAGCGTTCGGTCATGGAGGGGTCGTCGGCCTTGCGCTTGGCGAGGGGGCTGATTTCGATGGGATATTCGTAGATGAAGGTGGGCTGGACGAGGTTATCCTCTACAGTTGTCTCGAAGAGGTAGTTGAGGAGGTCGCCCATGGTATGACCCTCTTCGGGGTCGAAGCCCTTGGCCTTGATTTCGTTATAGGCCTGTTCATCGCTCGTCCAGAGGTGGGGATCGATGCCGGAATACTTCTTTACGGCTTCCTTCATGGTCATGCGGGGCCACTGGCCGCCCAGCTCGATCATGTTGCCGCGGAAGGGAACGGTGGTGGTTCCGCAGACCTTCTGGGCGACGGTCTTGAAGAGGTCTTCGATCAGATCCATCATGCCGTGGAAATCGGTATAGGCTTCATAGAGCTCGATGGAGGTGAACTCGGGGTTATGAGAGGTGTCCATACCTTCGTTTCTGAAGATGCGGCCGACCTCGTACACCTTTTCAAGGCCGCCGACGATCAGGCGCTTAAGGTGCAATTCGGTTTCGATTCTAAGGAACATATCGATATCAAGCGCGTTGTGATGGGTGACGAAGGGACGGGCGGACGCGCCGATTTCGAGGGTGCCGAGCACGGGGGTGTCTACCTCGAGATAGCCGCGTGCATCCAGGAACGCGCGGGTTTCGCGAAGAATCTGGCTGCGCTTTACGAATGTGTCGCGCACTTCGGGATTTACGATCAGGTCGAGATAGCGCTGACGGTAGCGGGTATCGGTGTCCTTAAGGCCGTGATACTTCTCCGGCAGAGGATGGAGGGACTTGGTGAGAAGCGTGATTTCGGAGGCGTGAATGGAAGTTTCGCCGGTCTTGGTCTTAAAGACGACGCCCTTTACGCCGATCATATCGCCGATATCGTACTTCTTGAACTCGGCATAGTTTTCTTCGCCAACGTCGTCGCGTCGCACGTAGATCTGAATGCCGCTGTTTCTGTCCTGAAGGAAGGCGAAGGACGCCTTGCCCATGATGCGGCGGCTCATCATACGGCCTGCGATGGAAACCTCCTGGTTTTCGAGTGCTTCGAAGGAGGAAAGAATTTCGTCGGAAAGGTGGGTGCGGTCGAAGCGCGTGAGCTCATAGGGGTTCTTGCCCGCCGCGATCAGCTCATTTAACTTGTTTAAGCGGATTTCATTCTGCTCGGATACGGCCTCTGCGGTTAAAACCGTTCTGTTTTCGTCTGCCATTATGGAAATCTCCTTTTTGAAACGCCGGTATTCGGCGCATATAGTCATAAAAAAGGCCTGCCAAACGAGGCAGGCCTAAAATGTATAAGCCTGCTTATTATCTGCGTTTGATTTCGCGGATGGTGAGTTTGATTGTGCCGCCGGGCGTCTGCGCCTCGCAAACATCGCCAACGCTCTTGCCCATGAGGGCTGCGCCGATGGGGGATTCTGCGGAGATGTGCAGCTTGGAGGGATCCGCCTCGGTGAAGCCGACGATTACATACTCGTCCTCTTCCTGATATTCCTCGTCGAATACCGTAACGATGGTGCCGACGGAGACGGTGTCGGTATTGATCTGTTTTTCGTCTACAACGATTGCATTGGCAAGAAGCTCTTCCAGCTGCATAATGCGGCTGTTTACGCGGGCTTCCTCGTTCTTTGCCTCGTCGTACTCGGCATTTTCGCTCAGATCGCCATGTGCTCGGGCTTCGGCAATATCCTTTACAACTTGGGCGCGCTTGACTACCTTAAGATCATTCAGCTCTTCTTCAAGCTTTCGCTTTCCGTCGGGAGTAAGTACTACGCCTTCCTGGATGTTCTCAGCCATGTTATGAAACCTCTCTTATTCCATGCATTCCGTGCATACAAAATTGCCGAAAGCAATATAAGGAACACCGCGCTCGCGGTGCTCCCAGCCTTACGGACGAGCACATTATACAACTATATTCTGTTTCTGTCAAGTTAATTGGTTGCGGGGAACAGTAAGGAGACAGTGGATATGAGTTCGGAGTCGGGCTTCGGTTCTGTTCTTTTCCTGCGGCAGAAGTCTTGGTTTTTCTTTTTAGGAGAGCAGATTGAGGGAGGCGAGAGGGTTTGATTGCGCTTAGATTTGTGGTATAATTAGAAAAATGGGTTGGGAGATGAAAATATGAAGCTTATGTATTTGGGCACTGCGGCGGCGGAGGGTGTGCCGGCGGTATTTTGCAGGTGCAAAATGTGCGCGTATGCGCGGAAGGTGAAGGGGAAGGAAGTTCGAACCCGATCAGGCGCGCTGATTGACGGCGTTTTGAAAATTGATTTTCCGGCGGACGCATACATGCAGGAGTTAAAATATGATCTTGATTATTCTTTGCTTCAGCATGTGCTGATTACGCATACTCACGAGGATCACTACTGCGTGAAAGAGTTCGGAAATCGCAGGGTTCCTTTTTCGCAGACGCCGAAAACCGAACCGCCGCTGACCGTATACGGAAGCAGACCGGGCTATGAAATGATAAAGGGTGAGTTAGAAGAGGGTGTGTTGGAATACAAGGTTCTTACGCCGTATGAGCCTGTAAAAATCATGGATTACACCGTAACGCCGTTTCCGGCAGTACATGCGGTCAGATCGAATATCGATCCGCTGTTTTATGTGATAGAAAAGGGAGAGGAAGCGCTTTTATATGCGCATGATACGGATGAATTCACGAACGAGCATCTTTCGCATATGAAGGGAAAGAAGTTTTCGATCGTGTCGCTGGATTGCACAAACGGCGTGCTGGATTTGGATTATATCGGGCACATGGGCATAAAGGACAATCTTCTGATGCGCGATAAGCTCCTTGCCGTTGGCGCGGCGGATGAAAATACGATTTTCGTCGCCAATCATTTTTCTCATAACGGGCTGGTTCCGCACGAGGAAATGGAAAAGCGTCTGCCGGGATTTTTGGTATCCTACGACGGCATGATCGTGGAAACGGGCAATTCCGGGAAATAGATATATAGAATAACTTCCTATTTATATATAGTAAAGGCATGAGGCGGTCTCTGACGGACCGCTTCATGCCTTTGTTATTCTTTTGATTGCTTGGATGACCCCGCTCAGACGAAAGGCCGCTGTACCTTCTACAGGATTTCTCCGTCGAAATTATGTAAGCGCCCGTCTTCAATCAGCGCGATGACAGATAGGAGCGCGCCCCAGTGATAGAATTTATCACTGTTTTTTATGTCGCAGCCGCTTCCGGTTTCGCAGTTGTAATTCTCGTGAATGTGTCCGTGTTCGAGCCATTCCTTCATCATGAGCTTTTGCGATTTTTCGGACAGATCCTTAAGCGCCCAGGTTAGGCCGTGTCTTCTCATCGCCATGTAAGCAAGGAAATTCATCGGCGCCCAGATTCGTCCGCGCCAGTAATTCTGATCCGGATAGGCGGGATCGTTTCTGGCGATGGAGGGAAGCATGTACCTGCCGAAAAATTCTTCCGGATTTTTGTAGTGCTCTTCGATCATGCGCTGAGCCTGTCCGACTGTAACGCGGCGGGAAAACAGCGCATAAAAGTTAGTGGGCGAGATGCGGCGAGAAAATTCACCGGTATCGATTCTTCTGTTATAGAAAAACCCGTTTTCTTCATCCCATAATCCGTCAAGGCCCTTCTGCGCCGTTTCCAATCGGTTCATAAGGAGCGCGGCGTCCTCTTCTTTTTCAAGGATTTCAGCAATTGTGGCAAGAGATTCGCAGTCGAGGATAAAAAGGCCCGTAAGGCCAACGTCTTCAAGCTTCATGACGTGCTTTTCTTTGTCGAAGGGAATATTATCGTACATCGGAGAATTGTCAAGCCCGGACTCCAGTGCCGCGCCGAAGGTATCGTTAACGCCCGTCTTTTCCCAATAAGAATCCAAGATCGGTTCATACGGATTGGAGCCCCAGGAGAGCGCACCGCTTTCTGCCATGCGGTTGTCAATCCACCAGGTGTTCCACGTAAGCAATTTCGGGTACAGCGCTTCCAGGAGCCATTTTTCCTTGTATCTTCGATAGGTTTCCAATACCATCGAGCTTCCGACCGGCGGCTGAGAGCGATCGCGGCTTGTCCATCCGCTGCCCCATGCCGCGTTTGGGACAAAGCCGTCCGCGGTCATTTCATTTGTGATTTCGATAAGGTTTGAGTAGGCAAGCTCCCTGGAGCCGAGCCCTGCCATAAAGCCGGCGAAGTAATTGTCCCAGCAGAACAGCACGTAGCCGCCGGAACGGATGCTCCAGAGGCGGCTGACCGGAGAAATCACGCGGTCGTGGTTGGCGTCGTAAACGGTGTCCCATGCAAGCGAACACTGCATGGCTTCGTAAAGCGGCGCGTTATTTCCGTAAGCCTCCCACGTCTTTTGAAGCTCGGCTTTCTTGTTATCAAGTATGTTTTCGGCTTCCTGCACGCTCACTCTGCGGTTTGTGGAAAACACAACCTGCGTATCCATTTCAACCGCAAGATACTGCGTCTGCGTGGGTATATTCATGTCGCCCTGTGATCTTTTTCCGGTTGTGAATACCTTTAATTGTTTTCCGGGCATGTGCGCTGTGAGTCCGTCATCATCCATAACGGCATATCCCGGACGATTCCATAAAAAGCCGCTTTCAAGGCACAGAAGAGGCGTTTTTTTTTGACGGTTTTTGAGGGTGATGAGTATGATCAATTCATTCCCGCTGTTGGTGGTTTCTGCGGAAAACTCAATGCCGCGCCATTTGATATCCAGTTTTGTGTAGCTTCCGTCGTAAGCGTGAGGTCCGGGAAATACCTGTTCCGCATTTTCATCAAAGCGGCCGATCAGCGCATCTTTGAGATATAAGCCGTCTTTGTATTCCCGGACGGTCACGTTGAGCGCAAAGCCCTCGGGCATAAGCACATGGGAAAGCACGCTGTTCACGTTCCAGGTTTGCCAGCCCCGAATATATTCCTTTTTCATTCGGCGGTAATTTTCATGCATGGAAATTCCTCCTTGGAATATGCGTGTTTATGCCGGTGCTCAGCTTGCCAACCGAGGTTATCCGTAAATCGTTTCGTATTTCTCTTTCAGGTAATTCGTGTAGTAGGACGGGTCAAACTTTCCGCCGAAAGCTCTTTCCATGATCTCGCCGGGCTCCAGCATACTTCCGATTGTCCAGATGTTCTGTCTCAGCCATTCGTTGATGTTGGTGAGATCGCCCTTTTCCACGTCGCCTTCGATATCCACGGTTTCTTTCATTCGTGCGTACAGCTGCGCGCCGTATGCGCTTCCCAGGGCATAGCTCGGGAAATAGCCGAACATGCCGCCGCTCCAGTGGGTATCCTGCAAAACGCCTTCGCGGTTGTTGGGAACAATTACACCTAGGTATTCCTTATACATTTTGTTCCATTCGTCGGGCAGCTCCTTGGCGGTGATCTCGCCTGTAAACAGGCGCTTTTCAAGCTCGTAGCGGATCATAATATGATAGCTGTAGAAAAGCTCGTCAGCTTCTGTGCGAATCAGGGAGGGCTTGCTGGCGTTGAACGCGCGGTAGAGTTCCTCGTCCGTGTACTTTTCAAGCGCGGGGCAGAGCGCTTTTAATTTCGGAGAAAGCATCTTTACAAACGCAATCGAGCGCCCGATGATGTTTTCATAAAAGCGGCTCTGACTTTCGTGCACGGCCATTGAAGCGGCATTTCCTGCGCAGTTGTAGGCGTTGTTTACATCGGTATTGGCCTCATACAGCGCGTGTCCGCCTTCGTGAATCACGGAATACATGCTGCTTGCGTAATGCTCCTCGGAATAATTTGTCGTAATTCTAACGTCGTGGCGGGTGAAGCTGGTGGTGAAGGGGTGTTCCGTTTCGCCGATGCCCACATGCGAACGGTCCAAAAGCAGGATGTCCATAAGCAGATCCGAGAACTTTCTCTGAACGTCAAGGGGCATGATTTCGTTGAGCGGAGACTCGTCTACGGGCACTGCGCTTTTTACGAGCGCGACCGTGGGCGCGAGAGTCACGCGGAGATTTTCAAAGAATTTGTCCAGCGTTTCGCGGGTAAGACCTTTTTCAAAGCGGTCGAGCGCATAATCGTAGGCATCCATGTCCGGACGGACATAGGAAGCAAAGCGCTTGTTGAACGCAACGATTTTATCGATGTAGGGCGCGAAGGAATCGTAATCGTCGTTTGCCTTGGCCTTGTGCCATACATCATCCGATTCGTTGATCAGCTTTTGATATTCGATATACTCGTCCATTGGAATTTTGCTGATTTCTTCCATGTCTCTGAGGCGAAGCGTCACAATCCTCTTTGTCACGGGATCAAGCGATTCTGCGTTTTCTGAAAGCTCCTGAAGGATCGCCCTCGTTTCTTCCGATGTGGAAATTTTGTAGGATTCCTCGCTCAGCATTGCCAGTGTTTCGCCGCGGTTGGCGGCGGTGGCGGAGGGTGCGGTGGTCGAGCCGTCGTACATCAGTATGCCCATGGCGTGACCGTATGCGGTAAGCTTTTTTTCAAGTGCGTACAGTTTTTCTTTTGCAGTCATGGTATTATGCCTCCAGTCCTTCGTAAATCAGGTCGCGGATTGCGGGATGAATGGTATGATAACCGTAGCCGCAGCCGAGCACCTGCTGTCCGTAATATGCGCTCAGCTTATTTTTAGGATCGATCATGGTGTATGCGCAGGCAGCGCCGTCCCAGCCGAATTCGCCGACGGGACTCTTCGAGTGCGTGTCGTCCATCAGCGTTCTTACGCCCAGTCCGTAGCCGTAGCCGATGCGGTTGAAGGTCTTCCAGTCCTCCATGCATGCGCCCGTCTGCTGGTTTTCACGCATAAGATCGATGGCGCCTTCGGTAAGAATGCGTTCACCCGTCTTTCCAACGCCGCCGTTTGCCAGCGCGTCCGAGAGCAGTATGTAGTCCTCAACCGTTGAAAGAAGGCCTGCGCCGCCGCTTTCGTAGTTCTTCGTAAGCTGATAGCGGTTTTTGTCGCCCATTTCCCATACATGGCTCGTTTTCGTGTTCTCGTCGTACATATACTGCTTGGCAAAGCGCGCTTTTTTCTCGTCCGTGAGTATAAAGCCTACATCCTTCATGCCGAGCTTGTCCCATATGTTCTTTTTCAGGTATTCGGAGAATTTCATGCCGGAAACGGTTTCCACAACCGCGGCAAGCACGTCGTGGCACAGGCTGTACATGTAATGCGTGCCCGGGTCGAAAGAAAGGGGCTCTTCCGCAATGGCATTTACCATGGCGACGGTGTCGGCTTTATCGCCGGAATAGAATTTTGCTTTCATTATAGAGGGGGATTCCACGTCGTAATTGAGACCGCCCTGCATGGCGAACAGGTGGCGGATCGTCATTGTGGTTCTCGGCGCGCGGACATGCCCGTTTTCAATTACGGAAAGCGTTTGAAAGGCGGGAAGATATTTGCCGACGGGATCGTCAAGCCCGATCAGGCCCTTTTCCACCAACTGCAGGGCGGCGGTGCAGGTGTGCACCTTGGTGGCGCTGTAAATCCAGTAGATTTCCTTTCCATCCATCGGGATATTGTTTTCTCTGTCGCGAAGGCCTGTGATGTGGCGGTAGATTTCTTTGTGATTCTGATATACAATCAGGTCGCAGCCGGAGATTCCGACGTCTTTCAGGGAATCAAGATATGCCGTAAGCTTCGAAAAATTCATCTGTGTTCGCTCCTTACTGCCGATTTGTTTCATTATAATACGGCAGAAAGAGAATTGCAATGGACAAATGTTAAGAATAAAATATTTGAAAAAAGGGGGTTGACAATTAATGGGGTATGTGATAGAATCTATTCTCGTTGCGGGTCATGCAACAAACGATCCTTGAAAACGATACAGAGAACGAAAAAGAAGAAGACAGTCGATTCGGAAGAAAATTGAGCGAAAGACGCTTAACCGAGCGAGGGTGTTGGCGCACCTGAGGGAGGTTGAGAGTATGGATTAAACATAAGAGTTTGATCCTGGCTCAGGACG
>JAFQKQ010000048.1 GCA_017396845.1 Clostridia bacterium | reverse complement strand
TCCTTGCTGGATTGTTATATACTGCTCGTGTTGTATTTTGTTCATTCCAATTTCATTTTACAACAAAACAGAGCTTTCTTCCACCTTCCCAGTGGTTGAAAGCTCTGTTTTTTTCTCGGGGCTGTTGTGCAACAGCCCCTTCGTGGAGTATTTCTTTATTCCGCCTTCGTCTGTAGGCGCGCGAGCGCTCTTTTCAGCTTTGCTTCCAGCACTGCGTGCTCTTTATCGCCGGATTTTGCGCCTGCAAGGGCGTTTCTGGCTTTGCTTTCCGCTATCTTGGCGCGTTCTATGTCGATTTCGTCTTCCCATTCAAATGTTACGGTCAGAATGGATACGGTGTTATCGACTACCGTCATTACGCCGCCGTTCAGTGCCGCCTTGCGGGTTTTGCCGCCGCACATCACCTTGGCTACGCCAACGCCCAGCGCAGTGGAGATTTCCGCGTGGTTCGGAAGAATCGCCACGTCGCCCGTAAGGGTTCTTACAATCACGCGCTCCGCATCGCCGTCAAAGGCAAGCTTATCGGGCGTTACGATTTTAAGCTTCATCTGAGCCATTCGTCATGCTCCTTTTTTGGCCTTCTCTACGACTTCGTCGATCGTGCCTGCAAACAGGAATGCGCTCTCGGGAAGATCGTCATGGAGTCCTTCGATGATCTCCTTAAAGCCGCGGAGGGTTTCCTTCAGAGGAACATACTTGCCTTCCATACCGGTGAACTGCTCGGCAACGGAGAAGGGCTGGCTCAGGAAGCGCTGCACCTTGCGGGCGCGGGCTACCGTCAGCTTATCCTCTTCAGAAAGCTCGTCCATACCCATGATGGCGATGATGTCCTGAAGTTCCTTATATCTCTGCAGAATTCCCTGTACGGCGCGGGCAATATTGTAATGCTCCTGACCGATAACTTCGGGCGTAAGAATGCGGCTGGTGGAATCCAGCGGGTCTACGGCGGGATAGATACCCAGAGACGCGATGGAACGGCTGAGAACCGTAGTCGCATCAAGGTGCGCAAACGTGGTCGCAGGCGCAGGGTCGGTAAGATCGTCCGCAGGTACGTATACGGCCTGAACGGAAGTGATCGAGCCCTTGCGGGTAGAGGTAATTCTCTCCTGCAGCGCACCCATCTCGGTTGCGAGGGTCGGCTGGTAGCCTACGGCGCTGGGCATACGGCCCAGAAGCGCGGAAACCTCGCTGCCCGCCTGGGTAAAGCGGAAGATGTTGTCGATAAAAAGAAGCACGTCCTGGTTCTCCTGATCGCGGAAGTATTCCGCCATCGTAAGACCGGAAAGGCCTACGCGCATACGCGCTCCCGGCGGTTCGTTCATCTGACCGTATACGAGCGCGGTCTTATTCAGAACGCCGGACTCCTTCATTTCGTTATAAAGATCGTTGCCCTCGCGGGTACGCTCGCCTACGCCGGCAAATACGGAGATACCGCCGTGCTGCTTGGCGATGTTGTTGATGAGCTCCATGATGATAACGGTCTTGCCTACGCCCGCGCCGCCGAACAGGCCGATTTTACCGCCCTTGGCGTAGGGAGCGATCAGGTCGATAACCTTGATACCGGTTTCAAGGATCTCGGTTGAGGTTTCCTGCTCCTCATAGGAGGGAGCGGGACGATGGATGGGCCATTTTTCTTCGGTCTGGGGATCGGGCTCGTTATCAATCGCCTCGCCCAGAAGGTTGAAAATGCGTCCCAAGCATTCCTTGCCTACAGGCACCTGAATGGGCGCGCCGGTATCGACCGCCTCACAGCCGCGCTGAAGGCCGTCGGTCGAATTCATGGAGATGCAGCGCACGGTATTGTCGCCGATGTGCTGGGCAACCTCGCATGTAAGCTTGCGCCCGTTAAATTCCACGGTTACAGCGTTCAGCATTTCGGGAAGCTGGCCGTCGGCAAAGCGAACGTCGACAACCGGCCCGATGACCTGAACAACAGTTCCAGTATTCATGTCTTAACACCCTTCCTAATGCTCCGCTCCTGCGACAATTTCCGTCAGTTCCTGCGTAATTGCGCCCTGGCGTGCGCGGTTATAGTTCAGCTTCAGGCTTTCGATCATATCGCCCGCGTTGCGCGTGGCATTATCCATCGCGGTTCTGCGCGCGGCGACCTCACTGGCAAAAGCGTTTTTCGATGCGGAGAATACGAGACCGGACAGATAAATTCTGACCGCTTCTTCAAACAGCTTCTCGGCGTCCGGCTCCACCAGCATCTGCTCCAGAGGTCTTTTCCCCTCGGGAATTGCAATCGGAAGCATGGTTTCCAGCATCGCCGTCTGCGAAAGCATGGAGGTGAAGTTCGTGTATGCAAGCTTTACCTCGCTCCATTCGCCCTTCAAAAAGCCCTCCTTCACCATTTCGCCAATTGAGAAAGCCGAAGAAACCTTAAAGCCTTCGATCTTTTGATACGCATCGGAAACGATCTCGCTTCCTGCCATGCGAAAGCGCTCCAAAGCCTTTTTGCCCACGGGCAGGCAAGCAAATTCGCGCCCGGCGGCGTCTTCAAAAACGCACTTGAAAATATTGGCATTGTAGCCGCCTGCAAGGCCGCGATCGCCCGCAAGTACGATATACAGTATTTTCCCGCTTTCGCCCTTTTTCAGATATTTCGAATTTGCTTCAAATGCGGAATACCTTGCAAGGTCGCGCATCGCCTTTTCGGCTACTGTAAAGAACGGCTTGCTGCTTTCCATGCTGTCGCGCGCGCGGCGAAGCTTCGAAGAAGCCACCAGCTGCATCGCTTTCGTGATCTGCATGGTGCTCTCTACGCTTCGAATGCGCCTTTTAATGTCCTTCATGGACGCTCCGGCCATTTGCGCGCCTCCTTACTGCCTCTGCTTGAGAAAATCTTTGGTATAGGCTTCAATTGCTTCTGCCAGCGCCTTGTCATTTTCATTGGAAAGCGCGCCGGTCGCACGGATTTCTTCGAGAATTGCGGAATGCTGAGCCTTCATTCTCTCAAACAGACCCTTCTCGTACTCCGCAACCTCCTCAACCTTTATATCGGCAAGGTAGTTTCTGGTTACAGCGAAGAGTATGCAAACCTGATCTTCTACGGATACGGGCGCGTTCTTGTTCTGCTTAAGAACTTCTACGATGCGCTCGCCCTGACGAAGGCGGCTTCTGGTGTCCGCGTCCAGATCGCTTCCGAACTGAGCGAAGGACTGCAGCTCGCGATACTGGCTGTACAGAAGCTTCAGCGTACCGGAAACCTTCTTCATGGCTTTGATCTGCGCGTTTCCACCTACGCGGGAAACGGAGATACCGGGGTTAACGGCGGGCATGATACCGGAGTGGAAAAGTTCCGTCTCCAGGAAGATCTGTCCGTCGGTAATGGAAATAACGTTGGTGGGAATATAAGCGGATACGTCGCCCGCCTGAGTTTCGATAATCGGAAGCGCGGTAAGCGATCCTCCGCCGTACTGCTTGTCTACGCGGGCTGCGCGCTCAAGCAGGCGGGAATGCAGATAGAATACATCGCCCGGATAGGCCTCGCGTCCCGGAGGACGGCGAATGAGCAGGGACAGGGCGCGGTACGCAACGGCGTGCTTGGAAAGATCGTCATAAATAACGAGCACGTCTTTGCCCTGATCCATGAAATATTCGCCCATGGCGCAGCCGGAGTAGGGAGCGATGTACTGCATAGGCGCCATTTCGGAAGCGGTCGCGGATACTACGATGGTGTAATCCATCGCGCCTGCCTGGCTGAGCGTGTCAACCAGCTGCGCAACCGTGGACTGCTTCTGTCCGATGGCAACGTAAATGCAGATTACGTCCTGACCCTTCTGATTGATGATGGTGTCAAGAGCGATGGTGGTTTTTCCGGTCTGGCGGTCGCCGATGATCAATTCGCGCTGTCCGCGTCCGATCGGGATCATGGAGTCGATGGCCTTGATGCCGGTCTGCAGCGGCACGCTGACGCTCTTTCTCTCGATGATGCCGGGGGCGTTGCGCTCGATGGGGCGCATTTCGGTGCTGGCGACGGGACCCTTGCCGTCTACCGGCTGACCCAGCGCGTTTACAACACGGCCAATCATGCCTTCGCCTACGGGAACGGAAACAACCTGACCCGTGCGCTCAACCGTCGTGCCCTCGCTGATTCCCTCGTCCTCGCCCAGCAATACGACTGCGACGGAGTTCTCTTCGAGGTTCATCGCCATGCCGTACGCGCCGGTAGAAAAGCGAACGAGCTCGTTGGCCATAACGGAATCCAGGCCGGACACGCGGGCAATACCGTCGCCGACCAGAATTACGCTGCCGGTATCCGCCTGCGTAATCTTCGTCTGGTAATTCTTTATCTGTTCTTTGATTATCCGAGAAATCTCCTCGGGTCTGAGCTGCATCTTCTCTCGTCCCCCTAACATCACACGTCCGCGTGAAGGCTTCTTCTGAGAAGTTCCATGCGGGTTTTGATGGTATTATCGATGCGCCGGCCTTCTACATCCACGCGGATACCGCCGATCAGGCTGCGGTCCACGCGCTCGGAAAGAATGATCTTTCGACCGGTTACCTGGCTGAGCTTTTCCTTTATCTTCTGCTTCTGAGCGTCCGTCAGCGGGCGCACAGTCGTGACCGTTGCAAGCGAGATATGATTGTCGCGATAGTAATCATCGCGGAATCTCTGAATGCACGCAGAAAACTCCCGAATGCCGCCGCGCTTGACAAGCAGCATCAGGAAATTTAACAGATACAGATGAACGCTGTCTTCGAAGGCTTTTCGAATGACGTCTTCGCGCTCCTGAAGCGGTATGGTTCTTATATCAAGAAGGGTAAGGAAATCGGGATTATCACGGAAGCATTTTTCAACCAATTCCGCCTGATCCAGAATTTTCCATTCCAGCCGCTCGTCCCGCGCGAGGATATACAGTCCGTCGCCGTATTCATTGGCAAAGTTCGTCACTTGCCATCACCCGCGTTCTTTAAGAAATCTTCCACAAGCTGATCCTGATCGGACACGCTGAATTCGCGGCCAACCATCTTTTCTGCGATATCAACGGCCATATCCGCAAGCTGCGTCTTGACCTCAGAAAACGCCTTGCGCCTCTGCTGCTCGATATCGTCCTCCGCCTTCTTGCGCAGATGGGCGGCTTCGTCTTTGGCGCTCTCCACGATCTCGTCGCTGCGCCTCTGCGCGGTGGCAGTGGCGTTTTTGACCAGCATATCGGCCTCGCTGCGGGCCTGCGCCATGCGCTCGTCATAGGTTTCCTTAAGCTTGTTAGCCTCGTCCTTCGCCTTGTCGGCATCGGCGTAGATACCGTCTACCTCTGCCTGGCGGGCGGCGAGCATGTTCATAACCGGCTTAAAGAGAAACTTTTTCAGAATCAGCACGATCAAAAGCAAATTGCAGATTTGCAATATTATCGTCCACGGGACGATGGATACAAACTCCTGAACATCTCCTGGCATTGATCGTCACTCCTGCTATGTTTTCGCTTCCTGAATTACAGCTTGCCAACCAGAGGATTGACGAAGAGGAGAATCAGCGCCACGATCAGGGAGTAGATACCGGTGGTTTCTGCCATAGCAACGCCCAGGATCATGGTGGAAGTAACCTCGCTCTTGGCTTCCGGCTGACGGCCGATGGCTTCCAGAGCCTTACCTACGGCGTTACCTTCTCCGATACCAGGACCGAGACCAGCGATCATTGCAATACCCGCGCCCAGCGCAGAGCTGCCCAGTACGATTGCCTTGGAAAGGAGCTTCATCGATTCGTAATCCATTTTGTGTCAACCTCCAACATTAATTGTTGTTATATTTATTCGCTCGCCGCCGCCGAGGACACGTATGCCATCGTCAGCATCGAGAATAAAAACGCCTGAATACAACCGGAGAATACATCGAAATACAGGGAAAGAATTGCGGGGAGACCCACTCTTAACAGCGGGATCTGAGAAAGCGTATCGCCAAGAGCGCCGGGAATGAGACCCAGAAGCCCCTGGGAAGCCGCGCTCATTGCGCCGTTTACCAGCGTCATAACAACAACGCCCGACGCCACGTTTCCGAAGTGACGGAACGCCATCGAAACAGGCGTGGCAACTTCGCTGATAATGTTGATGGGAAGCATGACGGGAATCGGCTCAAGATAACCCTTCAGATATCCGCCGAAGCCGCCGTACTTGATCTTGTTAAAGGTGATCAGTATAAACACCACAACCGCCCAGGCAATGAGCGTGGAAAGATCCGCTGTAGGCGCATAGATGCCGGTAAGGCCGGAAAGGCTGCAAAGCGCGCTCATCAGCATAACGCCCGCAATCAGGGGAGAATATGCGCTGAATTTATCGCCCATATTGCCCTTTACCAGCTTATTAAACGTTTTCACGATAAACTCCGCGATCAGCTGGCGGCGGGAGGTTGGACGCACTTTTAGATTGCGCGTAATAATAAAGCAGAAAAGAGTGATCAGAAGCATCACAATCCAGGTATTGACCACTGTTTCCGTAATTACGATACCGCCGATATTAAATAGTACTTTTGCACCGGTAATTTCAACGTTCATAACCTATTTCACTTCTTCCGTTATATCAGTGGGCTTCCTGCGAATTTTATCGATGATTGGAAATACCATTACCACAAGCCTTGGAGAAACCAGCATAATCGCCGTTGCAACCCAGTTAAACACCGGAACCTTTGCCGATAACACGAACACCGCAGCCATAATCACCAGGCGTTTCATGTAGTTCGAGCGCATCATTGCCTTGCCGCGCTTGAGTTTTTCACTCTCTTCCCCATCCAGTGCAATAATCTTCTGAACCGTATACGCCATCATGAAGAAGCATAAAACCGCGCACAGTGCGCCCAATATCGATCCCAGCAGAACGGTATAATCAAACCAACCGGCAATCAGGGCGACAACGTTTAATATCACAAGGCAAATAAGCGCTCCGATGGATATGCGCTTTGTTTCCTTCTTTACAGCAGGCTGAATAACCACCCGATTCCCTCCGATTATATATGTTCCTTTATAGTATACAATAACCTGCGTTTTCATGCAAGCGCAAATAACAAAAATACGGTTAAAAGCGTTTGATTTTGTGGTTTTCGCACGTGCAAAACTGTGGCTTCTCAGAAAACACATCTGCATTCGTCTATAGCTTCAAAGAAACCGGGGCTTAAGCGGAAGGATCTTCTGCCTAAGCCCCGGTTCATAATTATGTGCAATTATCCGATCAAAAATTCGCCGTCTTCATTCATTTGAACGGGCGTTTCATAAAACGCTTTAACGCCGCGGATCATGTGTCCTACGTCCTCCGTGCCCGCCGTCTCCCAGCTGGAATGCATGGAAAGCTGTGCAAGGCCGATATCCACGGTATTCAGGGAGAAATGGCTGTTGGAAATATTGCCGAGCGTTCCGCCGCCCAGCATATCGCTTCTGTTGGCAAAGAACTGAAAGGGAACATCGTTCGCGCTCAAAACGGAGCGCAGAATCGCTTTGGACGCGCCGTCGGAGGTATATTTCTGATTGGCGCTTTCCTTGATTACGATGCCGCCGTTCATGTAAACGGTGTTCGTGGAATCAGAAAACTCCGGATGATTGGGATGCATGGCGTGAGCGTTGTCGCAGGAAAGCATCACGCTCGCGCTCGCAAGGCGCATAAACGCCTCTTCATCGCCGCCAAGCGCATATACCGCCCTTTTGATCACATCCGTAAGGAAGGTGGAATCCGCGCCCTGCTTGGTGGTGGAGCCTACCTCCTCATTGTCAAACACCGCCGCTACCGGCATACCGCTTTCTGCGTTTGCTTCTATAAGCGCCTGAACAGTGGTATAAGCGCATTCCAGATCATCCAGACGCGCAGAGGATATGAATTCATCGTTTAATCCCCATACGCTTGGGCTTACGCGCGAATACAGATACAAATCGCTTCCGAGAACATCCTCTTCCGATACTCCTGCGCTCTCGGCAATCAGCTTTTTAAAGCCGCCCTTTACGCGGTTATCGCCGAAAAGCGGCGTAAGATCGGTCTGCGGATTGTATTTATAACCTTCGTTCACGCTTCTGTTCATGTGAATGGCCACATTCGGAATGACAAGCAGATCGCGGTCGATGTTTACAAGGCGCGTTTCAACGCCTTTTTCCGTTTTCACAAGCACGCGCCCGGCAACCGACAGCGGCTTATCCAGCCATGTCGAAAAAATCATGCCGCCGTAGCGCTCGGTGTTGAGAAGCACATATTTTCCGCGAACATCGATCTCCGCATTTTCCTTGATCTTGAAAACCGGGGAATCCGAATGGCTTGCGGCGATTCGAAGGGCGAATTTTCCGTCCTTGGGCGCCTGAAACGCGATCACGGAGGACAGATTCCTGGTGACATAGTACTTGCCGCCCGGTACGAGGCTCCACTTTTCGCTTTCCTTAAGCCTTGAAAACCCCGCCTTTTCAAGCGTCTTCACGATTTCGTCAATCGCATGAAAGGCGCTGGGCGCATTTTGGAGAAAGTCCTTAAGACCCTGAATATACATTTGAATCCATCCCTTCAAAAGTTCACAGCCTTTACAGCTGAAGCAGATAAATCAATAAAAGATGCGCCGGATAGAAGCCGTAGAAGAGAGCTTTGGGAAGCTTTATCCTCTTTTTTACAGGCAGATAGATCAGAATCAGCGAATACACGGCGTACAGCTGCGAAGTGCTTCTGGCGTTGCCGCTTGTGAAGAAGTTCGGCATGCCCCAGTACCACATGAACAGGAATACCGCAAGAAACGATGCGAGCGGACGGTCAAACAACGCGTAAAACAGCGCCATCAGCATAATTCCCTTAATACCGTAATCGAGTTTTCCCTGAACGCACCACGCCGCCAGGCAGAAAAGCACCATCGGCACATACGCCTTTGCGCGGACGCAGCTAAGAATCGCCGCGCCCAGCGCAAGAGAAAAGAATATGTTGAGCTTCGCCGTATAATAATGCTCAAAAATCAGATCCAGCCGGTAAAAGTTTTTCGCCCAGTCAAATCCGCCGATCGGAACGTGTCCCATGGCGGCCATGTACAATGGATGCACAAGCACGCCCACAAGCAAAAGCCTGAGAACATATTTGAGCGTGTTCTTCGTATAGGCGGAGCCCACCGCAACGCCGTACACGAACATGGGCATGGCGAGACGCCCGATAATCCTGAGTATGTTCCCGCTCGGAAACAGGTACGCCCATTTACCGCTTACGGAAAAATTGTACGCCTCCGGGAAGATCATCTTCCCCATGTGATCCAAAAGCATCGCAGCGCAGGCGAGAATTTTTAATATATCGGTACACTGATTGAGTCTCAGCTCTCTCTGATCCTTTTCGGGTTTGATAAGGCCGGCAATATACGCCTTCAGGGAGAAAGCCGCTCCTTCCAGCGTCTTCATCAGACGATCACATCCAGTTCAGCGGGCTTTGCGTTCATCTTCTCGCAGCTGATCGGATCGGGCTGGCTTCCGCCTACGTACAGGCGGAAGTGGCGGCCCGCCTTGATGCGGCGTCCGTCGTCGGTTACGCACTCAAAGGCGCGCTTGCGGATGGGGATGATAACCTTCTTCTCCTCGCCCGCGCGAAGCGCTACCCGGCCAAATGCGCAAAGGCTCCAGTTGAGGCCGTGGCTGTCGAACTCAAGGGGCTTTACATATACCTGAACAACTTCTTCCGCGTCCATCTCGCCTGTATTCTTGACCTTGATGCTGACTGCGCCGCGCTCGGGATCGTAGCGTCCGTCGGAGTAGGCAAACTTCGTGTAGCTGAGACCGAAGCCGAAGGGATACAGCGCCTGTCCCTTGAAATAGCGATAGGTGCGTCCCTCCATGCGGTAGTCCTCAAATGCCGGAAGCTCGTCACAGGAATGGTAGAATGTAACGGGCAGTCTTCCGGAGGGCGCTACGCGGCCAAAGATGATGTTGGCTGCGGCGGTTCCGCCCGCCTGACCGGGATACCATGCCTGAATAATTGCATTTCCTTCCTCAACGCGAAGCGCGCTTCCGGAAGCAATTACTACGATCACGGGTTTTCCGGTGGAAACGACTGCGTCCAGAAGCTTTCTCTGGCAGGGGGGAAGCTCAAGATTGTTCTTATCGCCGGAGGAATACTCGTTTCCGGTGTCGCCCTGCTCGCCTTCGATCGTGGGATCAAGGCCTACGACGACTACCGCCGCGTCGCTCATTTCCGCCGCCTGCTTTGCCTCTGCAAGCAGATCATCGTCCATCGAAAGGTTGCTGGTCGCCTTCTTGTAAAGGTGCGATCCCTTCGAATAATTCACGCGGATGCCGTTTTCTTTTGCAAAGCTTCTGATTCCCTCAAGGAACGTGACATACCTGGAGGAGGTTCCGCAGTAGTTGCCTTCCAGCGCCGCAATGCTGTCGGCATTCGGGCCGATGACGGCGATGGACTTCATGGCGGCGGCATTCAAAGGCAGTATGCCGTCGTTTTTCAGAAGCACCATTGCGCGTTCGGCAGCTTTGAGCGCCTTCCGGTTGTGCTCCTCGGTGTCGTTCTGTTCGTAGGAAATCTGGTTGTATTCATTGTTTTCATCGAAAAGACCCAGGAGATAGCGGCAGGTGAACGCACGAACGCAGGCCGCAGTGATATCTTCCTCGGTAATTCTTCCCTCGGAAAGCGCCTGCAGAATCATCAGATATGTATTTCCGCAGTTGATATCGCATCCGTTCTTGAGCGCCAGCGCCGCGCTTTCGGGCGCGGTATCGGTAACTTTATGGAAATTATGAAAGTCCGCAATCGCCCAGCAGTCGGAAACATAGTGTCCCTCAAAGCCCCACTGACCGCGCAGAATATCGCCCATCAGCCGGCTGTGCGCGCAGCAGGGCTCGCCGTTGGTGCGATTGTACGCGCCCATAACGGCTTCAACGTTTGCTTCCTTTACCAGCGCTTCAAACGCGGGCAGGTAGGTATCGAAAAGATCGTAATCGGAGGCGATGGCGTCAAACTCATGTCTGAGCGCTTCGGGACCCGAATGCACGGCAAAGTGCTTGGCGCATGCGGCGGTCTTCAGATATTCCTTATCACCCTGAAGTCCCTTTACAAAGCCTACGCCCAGGCGCGAGGTGAGATACGGATCCTCTCCGTAGGTCTCCTGACCGCGTCCCCAGCGCGGATCGCGGAAGATGTTCACATTGGGAGACCAGAAGGTGAGTCCCTTATAGATATCGCGGTCGCCGTGCGCGGACTGCGCGTTGAACTTCGCGCGGCCTTCCGTGGAAATGGTATCGGCGATGTCTTCGATAATGTCCTCGTCAAAAATGGCGGCAAGTCCGATTGCCTGCGGGAATACCGTCGCGGTGCCGGCGCGTGCAACGCCGTGCAGCGCCTCATTCCACCAGTTATATGCAGGGATGCCCAACCGGTCGATGGCAGGCGCATCATAGCGAAGCTGCGAAGCCTTCTCCTCTACCGTCATTTGATTTACCAGCTGCTCGGCAAGCGCCCGTGCCTGCTTTCGATCCATCAGAAATCTCCTCCTAAAATTAATGTCGAATACTGATACCATTTTACAACCGATTGAGGATATTGTCAATCAATGCCTATTATATTGGCATAAAATCCGCATGTCAGGATTGACAAAGCGCGGAAATTTATCCATAATGATAAAACGGATTGAATATATAGGCGGTGGGAAATGTGAGCTGGCAGGAAAGAACCGTTAGAATGATCGGTGAGGACGCCTGTTTGCGCCTCAAAAATTCAAAGGTGGCCGTATTCGGCCTTGGCGGCGTAGGCTCCTATGCGGCGGAGGCGCTCGTTCGCGCGGGCATAGGCACGCTTTTGTTTGTAGACGGCGATACAGTGGAGGAAACAAATCTCAACCGCCAGCTGATCGCAACAAGGGATACCGTGGGCATGGAAAAAGCGGAGGCTGCAAAGAAACGCGCGCTGTCCATAAATCCCGACGCCGATATCACATCTCTTAGGCTCTTTTACGATCATCAGACAGCGGACAAAATCGATCTTTCCGAATACGATTATATCGCCGACTGCATCGATTCCGTATCTTCAAAGGTTTTGCTGATCGAAAACGCCAAAAAGGCAGGTACAAAAATCATATGCTCCATGGGCACCGGAAATAAGCTCGATCCATCCCGCTTCCGCGTAAGCGATATCGAGTCCACCGGCGTATGCCCGCTGGCCAGAGTGGTTCGAAGAGAACTCAAAAAGCGCGGCATTACCGGCATAAAGGCGGTCTATTCGGAAGAGCTTCCCTTTAAACCGGCAGACGGCGAACGCTCACCCGCGTCCATTTCCTTTGTCCCCTCCGCCGCCGGACTGATTCTCGCAGGCGAAATCATCCGGGACATCGCAAATCTGACGCCCGGAGGAAACGGAAAATGAAAAAGCTTGGCTGCGATTATCAAAGGATACTCATCATTGGCTCCGGCGGCTCCGGAAAATCGACGCTCACGGAAAAGCTTTCTCCCCTTACAAATCTTCCCGCCGTTCATCTTGACGCGCTGTACTGGCGCGAAAACTGGCAGCACGTTGAAACGGAAGAATTCGACAGGCTGCTCGAAGCGCAGCTTTCCAAAGAAAAATGGATCCTCGACGGAAATTTCAACCGCACGCTCGAAATGCGTCTTAAGTCCGCAGATTTTGTTATCTATCTCGACTTTCCCGCCCCTATATGCGTGTGGGGCGTTATCAAGCGCGTCCTTCGCTATCACGGAAATACCCGCCCCGATATGGGCAAAGGCTGCCCGGAAAAATTTGATCTTACATTCCTGAAATGGGTGGCAGGCTTCAGAAAGAAGTACCGCGAAAAATATCTCGCCCTGCTATCCGAAAGCGGGAAGGACTATATCGTGTTGAAAAGCAGAAGAGAACTCGGTCGGTTTTTAAAGGATTATTTGTGATATAATGTACTTTGGTCTGTTTTTATCCACCATACCGATATTCGTTTCATACTTTAGTCTGTTTTAATTCACAATACCGATATTAATTGCATACCTCAGTCTGTTTTTATTGCAATATCAATTTCTATTACAAACCATAGTCTGTTTATAACACCATGCAAATTTTTATTTCAGACTTCAGTCTGTTTTTATCACTAAACTAATTTCTATTTCGTACTACAGTCTGTTTTTATTACTATGCTGATTTATATTACAGACTATAGTCTGTTTTAAAGCCAATTCGATCAAAGATTTATTAAGAGCCTCGTAATTACTGCTTACTCCTATCAGTTTAAGGAATGCAGTCATGCTGCTTGCATCTCCCTTCGGGAAATGCGGCACGGCGCTTTTCCGGACTGAAGCAGCGGAATATAAAAAACAGCAAATCCTCCGCATACGCAAAACGGGCAGAGCGTTCATAACACATACGCTCTGCCCGTCATTATTTCGCTGTCATTGTATCGTTACAGCTTCAAAAAATACTCTTTGCTCTTCGCGTAATCCTCCAGCGTTCTTACCTCGATTAACTTTGTCGCATCCTTTTTCAGCATTGGGAAAATGTTTTTCCAGTCAATATTTCCCTCTCCCGCCGGTTTATGCTCGTCAACTTTCCCTCCGTTGTCATTCAGATGATAGTGCATTATATAGGGGCTCAATCTGTCATGCCATATCTGTACCGGCGTTTTCGATATATGCGCGTGCGCTATATCGAGCGTAACGGCAAAGCGCTGTCCCTGCATACGCTCGGCAAGCACGGCCAGGGAATCCGGCTCCTCGTCAAACATATTCTCCATATAAATCCACAGATCCGGATAATCCTTCAAAAGCTTTGTATAAAACTTTTCATTTTTTGCAAGCTTGAAAGCGCGCATAGCCGTCATATTTTCCAATGACTGTTCCGCGCTTATCAATGAAAATTCTTGACAACGCAATGAATCTCAGGTACTATAGCCGATATGGATATTCGATTTTGAAGGGATGTGCACCGGTTGAATTTTGATGTGCTTCGTTCGTTTCAGGACTCTTTATTTGATTACGGCATCGCGGGAAACGATTTATGCGTTTCGGTGGCGGGAAAAAATGTTTTCAGGTACATGACCGGCTGGGCAGATATGGAAGGCGGCGTTCCGGTTACGGAGGATACGATTTTTCAGATGTATTCCATGACGAAGCCAATTACGTGCACTGCCGCTTTAATACTATATGAACGGGGAAAATTCCTTCTGGAGGAACCCGTGAGCGACTATCTTCCGGAATTTAAGGAAATGCATGTAAAAACGGAAAACGGGATCGTCCCCTGCAAAAACCCTGTTCGGATTATCGATTTGTTCACAATGTCTTCAGGACTTAATTACGATTTTCAGTCGCCCGCTCTTGCCAAATTATATGATTCCAAGCCCAATTTCACAGCGCGGGACGCCGTAAAAGCGCTCGCCTCCGAGCCGCTTGAATTTGAACCGGGCGAACACTATCTTTACAGCTTTTCACACGATGTACTGGGCGTTCTTATTGAAGAAATCAGCGGAAAGACGCTCGGAAAATTCTTTCGGGACGAAATATTCGATCCCCTTCATATGGACAGCGCTTCCTTCCGCCTGACGGAGAAAATGCTTCCGCATTTTGCAAGAACCTATCCGTTCGTAAAAGGCGAACCGCCGAAAAAGGCTCTTCCCATCAAATCATCTCCGCTGTTTATTTCGGACACCTTTGAAAGCGGCGGCGGCGGACTTATGATGACGGTAAACGATTATATGAAGTTTGCGGACTGCATGACAAACCGCGGAAAATGCCCGAAAACGGGCGCAAGGCTTTTATCCGGCGGTATGGTAGACGCCATGCGCGAAAACCAGCTGGATGAAAACCGCTTGAAATCCTTCCGAAGCACCCCCGCCCGATATGGCTACGGCTACGGACTCGGCGTAAGGACGCTGATGAGCAAAGGACAGTCCGGAAGCGCCGGCGCAGCCGGTGAATTCGGCTGGGGCGGCATGTGCGGAACGTACCTGCTGATGGATCCTCAGAACCGGCTGAGCATCGTATACGCCATGGCCGCAAGCCCCAGCCCGAACACCGAAATCCAAAGAAGACTCCGGAATATCGTATACCGGGCGATTGAAGAATAGAAAAACACGAAGAACAGAAAAACACCCTGAAGCATCTTATAAAGAGCGCTTCGGGGTGTTTTACGGTATCTTTTATTTCCACTCCGCCCAAACCTCCGGCTGAAAGCCGATGGTGAGCTGGTTTCCGTTTCTAACGATCGGGGATTTTAAGAGGGTTGGATTTTCAAGAAGAACGTCCGCAATAATGTTCTCGAGGGTAAGATGCCTTATGTAATCCGCTTTTTCGCCTTTTGCGTCCGGATCGATCAGCGCTCTTGCGCTTCCGGCGGCGCGGATGAACAGCATAAGCTCCCTCGCGCCGAGCTTATGTTTCTTAAGGTCTACGCTCGTAAACGGTATCTTTCTCTCCTTAAAATACCTTTCCGACTTCTGAACATCGAAATTCTTCTTACCGGCATAGATTTGAATATTCATGCTTACAGCCTCTTTGCAAAATCGTCCATTTCGCCCAGATCCCAAAGCATGGAGCCGCTTAAGTACTTATCGCGGATATCCCTTGAACACACAAACGCATCGACTACGTCGTCATGCGATATATCGATGTCCTGAGGCTCGATGGGCATGCCTGTTTCCTTCATCTTTCCGATCAGCCAATCGTATTCGGGCAACTCCTCGGAAATGATTTTCTGAATTGCATCCCAGTTGTCAAGCGTATTCGAAAGGCGCCGGGCGTGCTTTTCGGGATCGTTCTTTTTCGTTTTTCGTTCAATTGCAAGCACCTGCTCGCCGGTTCTTCCGAACACGCGCCTGACGCGCGCTTCCCACGCTTTTTCATCAAACGCTTTCATAGCGTTTTCCGCCTTTTCGCGGCTCGGAACAAGCTTCTTAATATCTTCATAGATGCGCATGGTGAGCACTGTTCCGACGCCTACCTGAATGCCGTGAAGATCGGAAGCAAGTCCCCGTTCCAGCGCCATCATCTCCCACATATGGGAAAAATAGTGCTCAAGGCCGGAAGCCGGGCGGGAAACCTTGGCAAAACTCATGGCAAAGCCGCTGAGCACCAGCCCCTCCGCAACCGCCTGCACGGCGACCGGGTCGCGCAGGGCAAGGGTAGAAGAAGCCGCCATGATCTTCTTCAGCGCGTTTCTCATTAACTGCGCCACATGCTCGCAGTAATATTCACCGATCACGCATTTTGCAATCCGCCACTCGCAGATCGATATATACTTCGCCGCCATATCGCCAAGACCCGCCCACAGCATGCGTATCGGTGCCTTGGAAAGAACATCCGTATCCAATATGATCGCCGCCGGACAGCGGTTGTACAGCGTGGTCTTTACGCCGTTTACGACCATCGAGGAGGAATTCGAGGCAAAGCCGTCCATCGAGGGCGCAGTTCCAATAATCATCTGAGGAACGTTCAGATCAAATGCAAACACCTTGCAAAGATCGTTGATAACGCCGGAGCCTACCGCCGCGATCATATCGCAGGATGTGTCATAATTCATGGCGATGGAGCCAAGCGCGCGCTCGTCCGGTTCCATTTTTTCAAGGCCGTTATCCGGGATAATGAAAAGCGTATACGGAACGGACGCGCCCGCAAGAACCTCTTCTACCTTCCTGCCCGCCGCTTCATATGTATTTTTGTCGCATACGACAAAGGGCTTATTGCATCCGCAGGCTTTTACGGCGTCAGGTACAAGCGCAATTGCGCCGGATGCAATTTTCAGGTACTTCACGTCTACCCCGTGATGAACGCCGCAATCGCAATCAAATCCGTTTGCCCGAATCAGCTCCTCGATAGGCAGATTTTCAAACTTTTCCATATTCCTCTTCCCTCATTCCGTATTGATTTAGATATTCAAACAATGCTTTTTTCACTTCGTCCTGTGCAGTCATCTGATTTACGCTTGCCCGAAGCCGTCCGCTTCCGGGCGCGCCGGACAGATACCATGCGATGTGCTTTCGCATTTCGGGAATCGCGTATCGCTCGCCCCGCCACTTCACCTGCATATCAAGATGCTTAAGAGCGAATTCCACCCGTTCTCGAATGGTCGGCGCATGATATTCTTCGCCCGTAAGCGCACAGCGTATCTCCCGGAAAATCCACGGATTCCCCTGCGCTGCGCGGGCGACCATGATATGATCGCAGCCGGTTTCCGAAATCATCCTCTTTGCACTTTCTCCGTCCGTTATATCGCCGTTTCCGATGACCGGGATGGATACCGCATTTTTTACCTCGGCAATCACGCGCCAGTCGCTCTTTCCGGCATAAAACTGCTCGCGCGTTCTCGGGTGAACGGCAATCGCCTGAGCGCCGCTATCTTCGATAATCCTTGCCATTTCAACGGCGTTTCTGTGCTCTTCATCCCAGCCCGCGCGGATTTTTACCGTGACAGGCTTCTTTACCGCCCGAACAAGCGCATATACCAGCCTTCCCGCCTTCAAAGGCTCCTTCATAAGCGCGCTTCCCTCGCCGTTTGCAACAATCTTATGCGCGGGGCACCCCATATTAAAATCAAAAAAATCGAAGGAAAGCCCTTCCAGGCGCTTTGCTGCCTCCGAGAGCATATATTCGTCGCTTCCAAATAGCTGAAGCGCGCATATGCCTTCTCCCGGAAAACGGGTGAGAAGCTCGGTATGCGCGCGGCTGTCAGGCGAATAGATATATCCTTTTGCGGACAGCATCTCGCTGACCGCCCACGCGCAGCCCATTTCCTGAGAAAGCACGCGCATGGATGCGTCCGTTACCCCCGCCATCGGCGCAAGCGCTGCGCCGATGGGCATTTCAATTCCTGCTATCTTCATTTTCCGGTGCTCGTATCCTTATAAGTGGGATCCTGATGAATGGCGGAAATCTTCCATTGTCCGTTCGACTGCTTGGTGAGCCTCAAAAAATACCTTCCGCTCGACCATACCGCCGGTTTCCCGGAGACGGACGACGCATACGCCGCCTTCACATTGCCCGTGATATTATCCACATGCTCAACAATCTCGCACTGAATTTCGTTTCCCCAGGGCCAGACCGAAATACTCTCCACCGTCACCTTGTAATCGTAAGAGGTGATCGTATACGGAAGGTATGGCGACACGTCCGAAAACGCATATTCAAGCACCGGATCGTCGTTTAAAAACGATCCGGTAAAATAGTTATTGAGATCCGTGGCGTTTTCACGCGTAAGCGCTACGTCCACGCGCTTTTCCATGCCCTCGGAAATCAAAACGTATGCGTTTCCAAGGTTAAAGGCAATGTAAAACGCGCACACAAGCGCCGCAGCCGCAACCGTGAATATCACGGCGCGGAAGGCCAGAAAGGACATCATCCGCCTTATATACTTCATTGATTATCTCCACCCTGCTTATTCGCTGCCCATCAGGCGCAATAGCGCCTCCGTCGCCGCGACGGTTTCCTCATCCTTCAGGCGGAACTTGATTTCTACCCTTCGGGAAGCCGCCTTGTCCTCGCGGCCGTTTGCATCGTACTTAAGGGCGCTGTAGGATCGGCCGCTGGCCGTAATCAGGTCTCTCAGCATACGCATCTCCGTCTGGGAAAGTCCGAGCGTGTTCTGCATATACCCCATCTTCAGCACGTATTCGGACACGCTCAGCGCACGCTCCTGAGAAAGCCCAAGGTTATACAGATACGGATCCTCGCCGGCCTTTCCGGAGGAATCGGTATGTCCTTCGATGATGATCTCGGCGATATAGGGTCTGAATTCCTCGGACAAAAGTACATTCAGATACACCGGCAGGAACTCATCCAGGCACTCTCTTCCCTCCAGAGACAGCCAGTTCGCGCCGACGGCAAACAGCATTTCGCTGGGAAGCGCAATCGCGCCGGTTTGTTCGTCTACCGAAACGACGATGTTGTTTCTATCGAGTTCTACCGACAGCTTTTCGATGATCTGCGCCTTTACGCCTACCATTCTTTCAAGCTCTTCCTGCGTCTGGGCAAGCTCGTCCCGATACACGGAAAGCTGATCGTCCTTCGTCCGGATTTCTTCCTTCGCTTCGGAAAGCTCCGTCTGCGAGACTGCAAAAATGCCCTCCAGCGATTCATAATCCGAATTCAAACTTTCCAGTTCCTTTTTCTTCTCCTCAATTTGAAGAAGCAGCTGGTCAATCTGATTTTGGTAGTTCCTGTCGTTGTTCTGAAGGAGAAGCAGCCGCCGGGAAAGATTTTCGTTTTCTTCATTCGCCTGTTCGAGCTCGCTTGTCAATGTGAGCACCAGTGCCTGAGAGCTTGCAAGCTTTTCCTCCTGATCGCCCAAGAGTTCCAGCTTTGCCTCCGCATCCTTCAAAAGCGCATCCAGCTGCGATTTCTCCGCGTCTAAAAGTATCACGCGGTCCTGGTGCTCCTTTTCCTGCTCTTTCAGAAGATTCTCCTGTTCCTTAAGTTCTTCTTCCTGCTTTGCCAGAATCAGCTTCTGTCCTTCGACCTCATCGGTCAGAACGATCAGCTGCTGTTCCTTTTCTTCAAGCGCCTTTTCGCTTTCATTCATCTGAAGAAGCGCAACGGCGTATTCCTCTTCAATTACAGCCAGCTGCTCCTTCTGCTGGGCAAGCGAGAGCATCATGGAAAAGATAACGAATATAAATACCAGCACGAGCACGCTCATCATATCCGAAAAGCTGAGCCAGAAGTTTCCGCTTTCGCGGGCGGGCGCGCGCTTCCTGCGATAATTCGAACGCATGTGTACCCTCCGCTAATTCCCCGCGCCGTCGGCGCGGTTAATGTTCTCACGGGACGAACGAAGCGCGAGCGTAAGGTCGTCAATCTCGTTTAAGTACTTTTCGCTGGCTGCGTTCACAGCTTCGGGAAGTCCTTCTACGGACTCGCGAACGGCAGCGCTCGCCCATTCGATTCTCTTGAGAATCTCGGTCATGCAGGCCTCAAAGTAATTGAGCGACTCGTCCATATCGCGCGAAAGCTTTTCTCTTGCCTCCGCCATTCTGCCGGCCAGCGTATCGCCCGCCTGCACCAGCTGCTTGACCGCCTCGTTCATCGCGCCGGTATTCATGCGGTTGAGCTTGTTGACGCTGTCCATATACTGCGCCGTTGTATCGCTGATTTTCTGCGACTGGCGGCTGAACGCTTCGTTGATAAAGGAAAGCTGCTCCATATACTCCGTCTGCGCAGCGTACATGGTCTCGGTCTTTTCCTGCGAATCTTCGTACCTGGCCTGAATCTTCGCAATCTTCGAAAGCACTGCGTCGTATTTTTCGAGCATCGCTTCGCTGTTTATGCGCATTTCGCGAACGCCCCTGGCGGCCTCCTGGAAACCGCCGAGCGCTTCCGTCATGCTCTTTATGGATTTTTCCTGATATCTGCAGGTGTCCTCGATGGTCATGGCGAGATGATCAAACTGTCCGTGCACCGCCTCGTCCATCTTGCGGATGTACGCTTCGGCCACGTCGTTCATAAGCTTCGCCTGGGCGTTTGACGTAAGGTTGAGGCTCTGGGATACCGCCTTGGAAAGCGGAAGCACAGCCTGCTCCATCGCATCGCGGATCATTGCAATCGTGTTTTCCGTGCTGATGCTTTTGAGCATCGATTTCAAAAGTCCCGTCTGCTCCTGCTGGTAAATAGCGATCTGCGTCATGGGATCTACCGAGAGCACGCCCGCTTGACGCGCCATGGCGTTATAAAATTCGGTCAGCGCGCGCTCGGCTCTGCCGTGAACGATTCTGGTAAGCAGTGTGAATATAATCGATGCCACAACACCGAAAATGGACGTAAGAAATGCGTATTTCATGGAGCTTAAGAGCGCGGACATCGAAGTGGAAACCGCCTCCGCATCCACGCCGCTCATGCCGGACAGAGACACCGAAAGACCCAGAAGCGTTCCTAAAAATCCGAGGGATACCAGTACGCCAGGAACCGCTTCGGCAAGATGCACGCGTCCGGGGCCGTCGATCGCGGTTTCCTCGTTGATATAATCCTCTACATTTGCCGGGTTATGGTATTCGCCGTCTGCAAAAAAGAGGTTGTTCAGATACTCGGACCAGTGCGACATCAGCGCGCCCTTTCCGAGGAAGCGGTCGTCCTGCCAGCTTCTTTTGGCCTTGTCGCCTTTTTTAATGCTCGCAACGGCACGCCTGAGCAAGTCGCGCGTGCGCATCACGGGGATAATGCACTTGGCAAAACCAATGATGAACAGCGTGATAATCGCTATGTACACAAACACGCTGAAGCCATTCCCCAGCCAGCTCTGAATCGATTCCCAAACGCTCATTTTCAGGGCTCCTTTACCTTTGAATTACGCGGGCCTGTTTTCCGCAGATATGCTTTCTCGATGAATTATACCACATCGGTAGGTTCTTCGCAACCTTACAGAAAATGCACCGTTTCAATATTTGACAGAAAAAATGCCTCCGGAGTTCCCAATTCTCCGAAGGCATTTTGAATTTTTATGAATTTTAGGGCACATTTACCCGTTTCCCCTGCGCATCCGACGGAAATCCGTCTTTGAATTCCAGATTTCTCATTTTCATTTCTTCCGGTTCAACCATTCCCAAGATTTCCTCCGCTCTCTGCTGAACGACCTCTATGCGCATTTCCATTTCCTTTTCCAGCATAAGGTTCTCGGCCTTCGCCTCGAGCAATCTGTTCCCCTCACGAACGGTTTCAAGCGCTTTTGCACTGTAGGAAAGCTCAATTACGTTTACTATCAGCGCGCATATTGCGAATACGGCCAGTATGCAGGAAACATACATCAGCACAGCGCTCTTTTTGCGCATTTTTTCAATATGTTTTTTTCGTGCGCGGCTCGTCTTCTCCCCGTGGGTCTCAATCAAAAAACGAGCAAGGGCGCTCGTCCAGAATTTCTGCGTTCGATGAATTGCCTTATCGAACGTACCTTCCATGCGCCTCAACTCGTTTCTTTCGTAAAATAATCCTTTTATAAGTATACCTTTAATATATTGTAATTATATTTCAGAAAAAATGACAGACGATAAACAATCATCAGTTTCTTTCGTAAAAAACCGACTCCGGTATTTATTCTTTCGAAACACTCCCCAAAACCTGCCAAAAACAGCGAAACCGACCGGAGTTTGGACAGTCGGTTTCGCTGTTTTTGTTACAAATCAAATACGAATATGAATTTTCGTTCAGCCGATGATCAGGCTCTCGCCGGTCATTTCCTTGGGCTGTTCAAGTCCCATCAGCGTGAGGATCGTGGGGCAAAGATCGGAAAGTCTGCCGCCCTCGCGAAGCGCCTTCTTGGGCGCAGCGGGATCGATCACGATTACGGGAACGGGGTTGGTGGTATGCGCGGTGAAGGGGCCGCCGCTCACAGGGTCGATCATCATATCGGCGTTGCCGTGATCGGCCGTCACAATGCACTTTCCGCCCATTTCGGTAATCGCGTCAACTACCTTGCCCACGCACTCGTCAACCGCTTTCACGGCCTTCTTGGTCGCATCGATCACGCCGGTGTGTCCAACCATGTCGCAGTTGGCATAGTTGAGAATGATTACATCGTACTTGTCTTCCCGAATCAGGGGAAGAACCGCCTCCGTAACCTCGTACGCGCTCATCTCGGGCTTCAGATCAAAGGTGGGAACCTCTTCGGAGGAGGGCGACGGCACGAGAATGCGGTCCTCTCCCTCGAACTTGGTCTCCTCGCCGCCGTTGAAGAAGAAGGTTACATGCGCATACTTCTGGGTTTCGGCGATACGAAGCTGGGTCTTGCTGCACTTGGAAAGATACTCGCCCATCGTCATCGAGAGAGACTCCGGGGGATACGCAACCGTTACATTCGGCATTGTGGCGTCATACTGCGTCATGCAGATGTAGGTAAGCGGGAAAAAGCCCTTTTTGCGTACAAAGCCCTTGAAATCGGGGTCCACGAACGCGCGGGTGATTTCACGGGCGCGGTCGGGACGGAAGTTGAAGAACACGACGGAATCGTTTTCCTGAATCATGCCATTTTCGTCAAGCACGGTAGGAAGCACGAATTCATCCGTCAGATGCTTTCCGGTTTCGTCGATCACTTCGTAGGAATCGCGGATGGCTTTCACGGGATCCTCGGCCTTATTGCCTTCGCCCATTACCATCGCGTTGTATGCCTTTTCCACGCGCTCCCAAGCATTGTCGCGGTCCATCGCATACAGTCTTCCCATCGTTGTCGCGATCTTTCCTACGCCGATCTCTTCCATCTTGTTAACGAGTTCCTGAACATACTCCCAGCCGGAATCCGGCGGTACGTCGCGTCCGTCCAGAAGCGCATGCACATAAACCTTCTCAAGGCCGTGCTTTTTCGCCATCTCAAGGATGCCGTAGAGGTGATTGGTGTGGGAATGAACGCCGCCGGGGGACACAAGGCCGATCAGGTGGAGCGCAGAATCATTCTTCTTGCAGTTCTCCATCGCCTTAATCATAGCGGGGTTCTCAAAGAACACGCCTTCGCGAATATCCTTCGAGATTTTTACCAGCATCTGGTACACCACGCGGCCCGCGCCGATATTGGTGTGCCCTACTTCGCTGTTGCCCATCTGGCCGTCCGGAAGACCTACGTCCTCGCCGGATGCGCCGATGGCGGTAAAGGAATACTTCTCCTTCAGGCGATCGAGGTTCGGCGTGCCCTGGGAGAGGATAGCGTTGGTAACGGGGTCGTTTCCGCCGATGCCGAAGCCGTCCATGATGATCAGAGCGGTCGTCGCCATTAGAAGTTCACCACCTGAGCAAAGTCTGCCGCCTTGAGGGACGCGCCGCCGATGAGGCCGCCGTCGATCTCGCTC
>JAFQKQ010000047.1 GCA_017396845.1 Clostridia bacterium | reverse complement strand
CGCTTTCTTGACAGGAATTTGTTTTTTATGTATACTTAAAGTAGTGTAATATGTATGTCTTTTGAAAGCATGCGATGGGTTTCGGAAGGAAGGGTGCTTCATGAAAAGGTTTCTCGTTTCTTTTCTGATTGTGATTTCGGCGCTTCTCGTGCTTGTTTCTTTTGCCGAGACAAAGGCGGAACAGACGCTGGATATCGAAGGTATACCGAAAAACCGCCTTGTGTGCGAGGAGACGTACTCCGAGATTTATGCGGTTCTGAACGGAAAACGCGTAAAGTGTGAATGGACTGTTTCCGACGCAGACGCGGCGCGCATCAGCTCCGCAAAGAAATTGTATGTGCGCAATGTGAAAAAGGAGATTTCCTTTACGCTTACCGCGTTTCATGAGGGGACGGGACTTTCGGCAACAGTTTCGCTTACAGCGGTTCCGGCTGCAAAGGAAATCGCCCTGCGGAAGGCGGACGGCAGCCGCATTTCCGGGGATATCTCAGTTATGCTTTCCAATGAGCCCGTTCTGCTTACGCTGACTGCATCTGTCAGCCCCGCTGATGCAGGAAGCATACTGTTCTGGAAATCTTCCGACAGCTCGGTTGCCGAGGTGAATTCCTCGGGCGCTGTAACTGTCAAGGACAGCGGAGATGCGCTCATCACGGTTGAAACCGTAAACGGGAAGAGCGCCAAGGTCAATGTACACGCGTATTATGCGCCCGAGAAGATAGAATTGTCCGTTCCCGAGGAGCTCGCGGTCAAGGAAAAGGCGACTCTCAAATATACGGTGTATCCCGAAAGGGCGTCCGATGTGCGCGTTGAGCTCAAAAGCTCAAATACAAAAATCCTTACCGTGAATCAGAAAGGCGAAATCAGCGCCCTTCGCGCCGGAAAGGCGGAAATTATCGCAACCGCCGAAAACGGCGTTCAGGCAAGAAAGCAGATTGAGGTCTATACGCCCGTTTCTTCCGTAAGCTTCACCAATTATCTTGAAATTGCCGTGGGAGAAACCAAGGCGTTCACCGTAAAAGTCAAGCCTGAAAACGCCAAGCATACGCAGCTGACGTTTACCAGCGATTCACCCGAAATTGCCGTTGTGGATCAGATGGGAAATGTAACCGGCGTTGCGCCCGGAAAGGCGAGAATCAGAGTCACCACCGAAAACGGATGCAAATCCGCAAGGGACGTAACGGTAAAGTATGTGCCGGCAAAGCTTCTCGAGCAGGAAGCGTACTATAAAAGCATGCTGCCCGGCGATGAATACGTATTTGCCGTCGCGCTCAATCCGAAAAATGCCAGCGACCGCGTAATTTCTTATGAAAGCAGTGATTCCTCGGTCGCCGTTGTTGACGAAAACGGCAAAATCACGGCGGTTGCTCCGGGCCGCGCGGAGATTACAGCAAAATCGGAAAATACGGCTGTCGCGCCTGTAAGCATCAGCATCCGCGTGAAAAGCGGCGCGGACGCTAAGCCGCTTGAGGGCATTATCGTAGGCATCAATCCCGGCCATCAGATTACGCGCGATTACACGCAGCTTCCCGTCGCGCCCGGTTCCAGGCAGACCAAAAACGCCAACAGCGGATACGCGATCGGCACAAAAACGGGCAATACCGAATATCAGGTCAATCTGGATATATCGCTTCTTCTCAGAGATGAGCTGGAAGCGCTCGGCGCAACGGTTGTCATGACCCGAACCACGAACGATGTGAAAATCAACAATATTGAGCGCGCCCGGATGCTGAACGAAGCCGGATGCGACGTCGCGCTTCAGATTCACTGCAACAACTCAAGCAAAAAGGAACTGACCGGCTTTAAGGAATACGTAAAAACCAAGGATATGGAAAGCCGAATCATTGCATGGAAGATCGTGGACGGCGTATATGTCGAAGCCGGAGCAAAGAAGAATAACCTGCATTATTCCGACGGCTATATGTCCCTCAACTGGTCGACTACGCCTTCCATACTGGTTGAGTGCGGCTATATGAGCAACCCTGCCGAGGATGTGCGCCTCGGAACGCCTGAATATCAGCTTGCGCTTGCAAAAGGCATTGCCAAAGGTCTTACATATTATTTTGGCTGATAAAAACGGCTTCGGCGCAAAAAAATGGGATCGCGGATGCGATCCCGTTTTTTTTGTGTTTTTCAGCGTACTTTGAGTACGATTTTTCCCACATGCGCACCGGAGGCCATGACAGCCTGCGCCTCTTCGGCTTCCTCTATGGGAAAAACCTTGTAGATGGCGGGGCGGATTTCTCCGCTTTCGAATTTGGGCCAGATTTCCTTTACCATGCGGCTGAGAATTTCGGCTTTCTGCTCGGATGTGCGGCTTCTCAGGGTGGTTCCGATCAGGCGGGTTCGGCGCACGTACATGTTTTTGAGATTGATGTTTGAAAAATCGCCCGCGAGCGTTGCGACCATGATCCAGCGTCCCCAGAAATTCATGTAGGGCAGGCATTCGCCCACATCATCGTCGCCCAGGCAGTCGATTGCGATATCCACGCCGCGCCCGGCCTCAAGCTCGGCCTTCATGACGTCCGAAATTTTCTCTTTTGATGTGTTGATCACGATATCCGCATTCAGATATTCTATGGATTTTGCAACATCATCGTTCAAAACCGTGGTGATCACGCGTGCGCCGAAGGCTTTGGCCAGAGGAATGACCGCGCTTGCAAGGCCGCTCGCGCCTGCCTGCATAAGAAGCGTGTCGCCTGCTTTCAGACCGCCTTCATAGAACATGAAAAGATATGCCGCGCCGTATACCTCGGGAATGGCGGCGGCTTCCTCCATGCTCAGACCCTCGGGTATCGGCATCAGCATGCCGGAGGGAACGGCGACATACTCGGCATAGCCGCCGCCGCCCAGAAGCGCGCAGACCTTATCGCCGATGCGCCACTTGCCTTCCGCCTTCGCCTTGGGGCCCATATCCCTGATAATGCCCGCGGCTTCCAGACCGAACCACTCCGGCCAGCCGGGCGGCGGGGGATACTGTCCTGCGCGCT
>JAFQKQ010000046.1 GCA_017396845.1 Clostridia bacterium | reverse complement strand
TCTGTTCCACCTGTGATCTCTTCACAGACAAAGACCACGCTTATATGCCCGTTGGACGACTGGTTACGAATGGTGGAATGAGCGCCGTCTTTGAATACTACAATGCGCTTGGTGCGGATTATGTCGACGCGCTCTGCGACATGCTGGTATTCGATGCTGTAATCTGCAATACAGACAGGCATTATGGAAACTTTGGATTCCTGGTACACAGCGGTACAAACAAGATCGTCCGTCCAGCCCCTTTGTTTGACCACGGTAATGCCCTGTTCAACTTTGCTGGCAAGGAGTTTATGAAAGACTCCAGTACGCTTCAGCAGTATGCAGATACGCTTGTACCTTGTGTATACGATGATTTCATCGGTACTGCCAGAAAGCATATGACGGCTCGCAACCATGAACAGGTTCGTCGTTTGCTTACGTTTAAGTTCAAAAAGCATGCCCGTTATAATCTGCCTGCCGAGTGGTTGATGCTGATTGAAGGCCAAATCAGAAAAAGGGCACAGCTTTTGTTGAAATAATTCTGCTTAGTTTATATATCAATTAAATCCGCTTCAACTTCAGTTGGCAGCGGATTTTGAATATTGATAATTTCCCTATCGCATTTAAGTATTCCAAGACAAAAGAATTGCTTGCGTATTTGGTTGACCGCAGAGGCGCGCTGTGTACAATTGGCGAAGTGCAAGCCGTTATTTTTGAGGATGACGATGGACATGAAACTTACATGAAGAGTTTGCGGCGAGATTTGCTCGAAACCTTAGAAGCGGCCGGATGCAGAGATGTTATTGCATCTCAAAGAGGAAAACTTGGTGTTGTGCCGGATCGTCTGCAGTGCGACTATTATAACTGGTGCGATGGAAAGCATAAGGGAATCATATGGCATGGCGAATATATGACACAGTATAGCTGGGGAGAATACACAGCAGGAATTTTGAATCATCTGTTTCATAAAAAGATATAAATGAACGGTAACGAAAGGGAGGGTTTCCGCTCTTTTTTACCTCCTTTCTGCCTCCTTTCGGATGGTAGACTCATACCGCAATTGAACAAACGGGTTTACACGGAATTGGTTATAAAATAAGAATTAAATAACGAAAAAGATATCGGTACTTCTTGCAGCGATTTGCTTTCTGCTTGCAGGATGTGCCGATTCGCAGGAAAACAGCAGCAGCGTCCCTGTACCGGCTAACAATGCAATACAGTAAGCCGATTTTGCCGTTATTACTCACTCCCTTTGAAAAAGGTGAAGAAGAGATGCTGACGTATCCTGTGCTTTTCCCTATGATCACGGCAGTGTGGCCGGCGGCGCTAAACTGTTGTCGATAAAAAGAAATCAAACAACTAAAAGGAGGAACTCATTATTGCTATAAACGAATTTACTCAGTAGCCGGAAAACATGGATCCCGTTGAACGGATGCTTGGCGCCGGTTTCGTAGTTTCTTTTTTTATACCCTTTAGTATCTGCTTAATTCTGGGTTGAAGAAAAGCAGAATACGTCGGTAATACCACTATTAAGAAGGAAGATGAAAGCAATAAATGAAAGAGAGGAACAATATAATGAAGAAGAGTATCTGCCTGCTGCTGGTGTGTGTAATCTGCATTTTGATGGGGTTCTGCTCCGCAGAAAATCAATAGGGCTCATTCCGGAACTGGAAAGAGAATGCAGCGCCCATTACTGCACTGAAGGAATATGTTGACAAGGTCACAGATGAGAACTCCGAGTATCACATCCCGGTGGAAGATAGAATTGCAATGTTTGACCTGGATGGCACCCTGTATTGCGAGACCTTCCCGATTTATGGCAAATGGATTCTGTTTGCAGATTATGTGCTGAAAACTCCGGAATATCAGGCGCCGGAGCATATCCGGGCGGTAGCGGAAGAGCTGGCGGCAATTGAAAAGGCCAGTGATATTCCGGGTCATATGGAGGAAACGCATATCAAGGCCCACGCCGAAGCTTTTGCCGGTATGACGATCTGTATGACATTGCAAGCTTTATTCAGGCCTGCTTCCTGTGCGGCTATGGTGCGGGACGGGATTTGCGGAAGGTCATGGATGAGATCCTGCATTATTTCAAAATTGGATATACGCTCAGCAAATCCTGCGACGAGCATTTTTGGGACGATCTGGAGTTGTTTATCACATACAGAACGGCGCTTACATATCTGTCCTTGTGTGAAATTGATAATATCGGTGTTGTTGAGGACACGAACAAAATCAAGCAATTTTTTGGCTATATCATATCTCAGGACGACGTGATGGATGCAATGACCGCGGCCATGGGGAAAGGCGGAAGACTGATTTGAGAAATGATTTCATTGTAAGGAAAACATATCTCTCCTTCGTTATTACTGCGATCCTTACTCTTTAACCGCTACGGTGGGCATGTTGATCGATAATATCATTGTTGGTCAATCCCTGGGAGCCGATGAGCTTGGAGCCATGGGTATCGTAGGCCCGATCAGTCTGATATTCTCCGCGTGCGGCAATATCTGTTCAAGCGGCGGCGCAAAGGCGGCTCAGGCATTGGGTCGGGGGCAAAGAGATCGTTTCTGTCAGATATTTACTGCGAATATGCTGTTTGTGGTGGTTTCCGGCACCTTGTTTACCGCAATTGAAATTGCGATTGCGGTTCAGAGAAGCAGCAATGATTGATTTTGAAATAGACGGGCTTGCAGGAAAAAACTTTTGGGATAAAATAGAAGATTATGAACTCGTGTTTCTTAAAATCGCTTAACGGAAAAAGGATCATACTATGCCTGCTTGTATGCGTTTTGATGGTATCGGCAGGCGCGGGCGTTGGCTATTGGATCGGCGCAAAACCGAGCGAATCTCAGCCGGCAAAACCATCGGGATACGCAGCATATCCTGCCTACGAATATATGGTTGGCTCAACTGCATGGCAAATGAGCGCAGAAGCACACGCACTTATGATGCAGGGCTTCCATCTGGCGGAAAAGAACATCGACGAAATGGTCGGATTTGCCGATAACGGGCTTAACGGATACCGATGGGTAGAAAACAACGGAGAGAAAAGATTATATCTCAATGAAAAGAGAGTATGCGTTGTTTGTGATATAGATGACACTTTGGTAGACGGCGTACATTATACGGCAAACATTCTCAGCAGGAACGGAGAATGGACGAATAAAACTTTCACCGACTTTGTACAAAGCAAAGGATGCACTGCGCTTCCGGGGGCGGTAGCCTTTGCCAATCATTGCAAGCAAAACGGAGTCGCTTTGTTCTATGTTACAAACCTGCGCGTGAACGCCTCCGGATCCTGCGGTTCGGGCGTTCAATGACATTGTTTGTGCGGATCTAAGTCCTGTGTTCGGAAGGAAATTCGCGGAAGGCCGGTGCTTCTTTTGTGCGTTCGCGCACGGGTTCTTAAATTTGGCCTCGGATTATTTCCCCGTTCAGCGGTGCAATCTTTTAAGACATGGTTTTGGGCTCCTTTCAGAATTGTCGTATCGCGGCTTCATTCTGAGAAACGCCTTTGAACCGTGTCTGTTTCTTTTTGCGCGATTTATTGTACCGTATCCTTTTTAATTTTTTTCCAATCTCTTTCCATATGGAAGCATTTAAAAATATCACAGAGCCTGCCGTGCGGCAGGCTCTGTGATGTGTATCCGTAATATAGAATTATTTGATTTTCAATCCTTATTCGGCAGCGGCGGGAACCACGCTGGTGATGTGGGCCTGAACGCCGTTGTACCAGTAGAGGAAGCCTTCCAGATCAACTACGTCGCCGATCTTGAGGTTCTGAACTGCCTTGTAAGCGTCGGAGTCTGCGCCGCAGAGGTAGTACTCAATGACGAAGTTGTAGGTCTGGCCGTTTACGGAAACGTTGAAGTACAGGTCGCTGTCGGTGCCTTCTGCGCCGGAGCCGTCCCAGTTGTAGAGGAATGCGAATTCGCCTTCTACATCCTTGATGGTGGAGGGCTCTACGGTCATGCCCTTGAAGGATACGAACTCATTCTGATGAGCGATCAGCTCTTCGGTGCCGAGAAGCGCGGTTACATCGAACGCCTCAGCGATGAAGGGCTCTGCGCCTTCGATGATCTCAAAGGTGCCGTCCATGATTTCAACTTCGCCGGACCATTCGCCCTTGAAGCCGGTTACGCGGATCTTGGTGCCGGGAACGAGCTTTTCAGCATCTTCCTGTGTGCAAGCCATGTTGTAAACGAAGTATGCGCCGTCTTCAGACTGGCAGTATACGGTGATCTGGTCGTTCCACCAGCCCTGCTTGGCCTGAACGTAGGTCTCAACGACAACGGGGGTATCGAGTTCAGCCGCTACGTACTCTTCATGGGTCATTACGGCGGTCTCGGCGAAGGCTGCCATGCCGCAAACGAGGAGCATAACCATGGCTAAAAACGCTGCAAAGGTCTTTTTCATTGTTGGGAGTCCTCCTTAATTGTGTTTGTCAATCCACGATTATTATACATCAAAATGAGAATAAATCAATGGTCTTAGTCGCTTATCTTTAATTTTTTCCTTTTAATTGCCCCAAATATAACGTAAGCCGCCATAAGGATCCAAGTCAGAATGAGCGCGGCAATCAGAAGGCGCGATGCGGTCGGGAGCGGTCCGCCCTGTTCTACGTTTTCAAGGCGATAGAGCGAAATCATATCGGCATAGAGCTTCTCCATATAGCTCTCGTCGACCACTTCTCTTCTGCGCACGGACTTCGTAACATTTTCAATCATCTGTCCCGCTGCATTTCGAAGGGAGGCGGAGCCGTTGAAGACCGGGGTTACGAATGTATTTCCCACATTTTCGATCATAAGGAGAGATGCGTCGATCTTTACGGGGTAATACGTTTCGTTGTCCTCGCCGCGCCTCGAAAGGTAATCCTGGTATTCAAAGGAGGACTGCGCTTTTTCGGTAACGGGGACATAGCCCTCCGTGCCCGCGTAGGCGATCTGCACTTCGTTGGTCAGCATGTACTGGGTAAACAGCCAGCTTGCGAGCACTTCGCCGGGATCGTCCTTATTGAATATGCAAAGCGACGGACCCTGGGAGATCATTTTCGGATTTTCCGTATCATACTGCGGAACGTTCATGACCTCGATGTCAAAGGCCACCAACTGATCCTCCGGAATATCCAGAAGCGGCGCTTCCGTGCCCATCCAGGTTGCGCCTGCGGTGGAGTCGACGGCGAATATGCACTGGCCGGCGTTTAAGAAGTTCGCGGGGTAGCTGGAGATTTTGAAGGTAGAGAACGCGCGGGTGGCGGCGTGCTCGGAAATCTCCATGAGGATCGATTCCGTAGTGTCGTTAAAGATCTGAATTTCGCCCAAATCCGTGGAATAGGGGGCGTTCAGCTGCCTGAGCATCTGGATCATCATGTTGTCGGTGGACTTGTAGATGAACGGGATCATGACCTTCTGATCGTTTACTGTAAAAAGGCCGTCCTCGTTTTTCGCCATGGCCGCCTCGGAAACTTCCCATACGAAATCCCATGTGAGGTTTTCGGGCAGCGTGAAGCCCAATTTCTCTACGAAGGTTTTGTTTACGTAGCAGGCCTCGGTCGAGCGCATGTAGGGAAGCGCGTACTGCCTGGAACCGATTATGCCTTCTTTTAAGAACTGCGGAATGATTTCATCCCTGGTCGGGCCGTCGAATTTGAGCTCGCTTCCGCCGAGACCGTATTTCGCATCCGCCATCAGGCTGTCAAGCGCGACCACGCACTCGTTGCCGGTTAAGTAGGTGGCGATGTGGTCGGGGTAGGTGATGCACACGTTCGGCGTGGTGCCCGTGGCGATATTGGTGATTACATCGTTGTAGATACGGCTGTAATCGGTGTACAGGCGAAGATTGACGGTGATGTTGGGGTAAAGCGCCTGAAACGATTCAATGGACGCTTTATAGATATCGGTCTGCAGCTTGTTGGTGTCGTTTTTCGCCCAGAAGGTGATTTCGTAGTGCTTGCTTTCGTCAAAGGTTTCGGGAATCTCGAAGGTTGTCATGTTTTTGGCGCCGTGGCAGCCGGTCAGGAGAACGGAAACAAGCACCGTAAATGCGATCAGAAGGATGGCTTTTTTCATATTCCTCATCCCTTCATACCTCCTCTCGCTACGCCCGTCATGATCTTTTTGCGGAATATCAGAAACAGCGCGATCAGCGGAAGCGATATAGCTACGACCGCCGCCATCATGGCGGGGATGTTCTCTCGTCCGAAGCCGCTTTCGCGGATGACCTGTATACCGTTGGAAACCAGATAATGCGTTTCCTTATCTGCCACTAAGCGCGGCCAGAGGTAGCTGTTCCAGCATTCGATGATCTTCAGAATCGCAATTGTTACAAGCGTCGGGCGGCAGATCGGAAGAAGCACCTTGAAAAGGTATTTCATATCGGAGGTGTTGTCCACCTTCGCCGCATAATACAGCTCGTCCGGCACCTGCGCGAAATTTTCCTTCAGAAGGTAGATATAGAATACCGACGCGACGGAGGGAAGAATCAGGCCGGCGAATGTATTTCGAAGGTCTAAGTTTGTGATGGTTACGTAGTTCGTAATCAGCACAAGCTCCGTCGGAATCATCATAAGAGACAAAAGCGCAATGAACGCGATGTTCTTTCCGTAGAACTGAAGACGCGCAAATGCGAACGCTGCGAATACGGTTACGATCATCATAATAGAAGTGGTTACGACGGTGAATATGAGCGTGTTCAAAAAGTACCTTGCAAGGGGCACGGCGGTGAACGCTTCTTTGTAGTTTTCAAGCGTAGGCGAAAGCGTATAGAAGGTAGGAACCGCTTCAGCGTTGTACGCGCCGTAGCTCTTTACCGAGGTCAACACCATCCAGTAGAACGGGAACAGTACGATGATCGCCCAAACGGCGAGCAGCGCATAGATTACGGCTTTTCTGAGCGCATCCCGGCTTTTCGCCGAGCGTTCGATTTTTTCGTAATTGACTTTCTTATCCATGTTTTTGCCCTCACTGAATGTGCACGTGCTTTTTGCGGATCATGAGGTTGATGCACGTGATGGTCAGAATGATTACAAACAGTATGACCGCCGCTGCGGACGCGTAGGAGGGATATCCGCCGCTGTCGCCGTAGAGCATGTCGTATACATAGCCGACGATGGTGTTCATGCCCGCCTGGTTAAGGTCGGTTCCGAACAGTGCGACGGAGTCGGAATAGCTTTTAAACGCGCCGATAAAGCCGGTAATCAAGAGATAGAACACGGTGGGGGAGATCATGGGAAGCGTGATTTTAAAGAATGTGCGCGATTTGCTCGTTCCGTCCACCTGCGCAGCCTTGTAGTATTCGGGGTTTACGGAGGCCAGAGCGCTGGTCAGGATCAGGATCTTGAACGGCATTACGATCCAAACGGTGTAGAAGCACAACACGAACATCTTCGCCCAGTAGGGACCGTCGATAAAATCTACGGATTCTCCGCCGAACCAGTTGATCAGAAGGTTCACAAGGCCGTCGGAGTAGGGGGTCTTTTTGAAAAGGATCATAAACACGAGGCCTACAGCCAGCGTGTTGGTGACATACGGCAGGAAGTAGACGGTCTGGAAGAGATTTCTTACCGCCTTGATGGACGAAAGTCCTACCGAAATCAGAAGCGCAATACCGGTTGATACGGGTACGGTGATGATGACCAGTATGAAGGTATTCTTGAGCGCCTGCATGAAGTAGGGGTCTCTGAGCACGTAGCGGAAATTGTAGGTTCCGATGCCGTGGTGCGACTGAGATACAAAGTTGAAGCCCTCTTCAAAGGAGTAGATGAATACGTCGATCAAGGGATATACCATGAAAAAGCCCAGGAAGAAGATGGCGGGCAGCAGATAGAGCCAGCCCTTCATGTTTTTCTTATCCATAGCGGTTTCTCCTGTTTAGTTGAGTTCGCAGCCGATCACTGCGCCCGTTTCCTTGTTAAAGAGGAATACTTTGTCGGGCTTGAGCGAAAAACGCACGGTATCGCCGTTGATGGCGGCGAGATTCTCGGCGCTGATGATCGAGCGGACGGACGCAGCCTCACAGGCGCTGTTTGCGCTTACGACTGTTATATCGCGGCCCATAACCTCAACGCCCGAAAGACGGCAGGTTATCGAGCCGTTTTTATCAAGCGTAAAGCCCTCCGGACGAATGCCCACGGAGACGTTCTGATCGGGGCAGCCTGCTGCCATTACGTTTTCGCTTCCGATAAACAGCCTTCCGCCCTTTACGTAGCCGTCAAACACATTGATTGGCGGGGTTCCGAGGAATTTCGCCACGAACAGATTGGCGGGATGATCGTATACATACTGCGGCTGACCGATCTGCTGAACCACGCCGTCCTTCATGACCACGATTTCGTCGGAGATGGACATGGCTTCGTCCTGATCGTGGGTTACGAATACGGTGGTGATCTTCGTTTCGCGCTGAATGCGGCGGATTTCTTCGCGCGTCTGCAGGCGAAGGCGGGCGTCGAGGTTGGAAAGCGGCTCGTCAAGGAGCAGTATGCGCGGCATTTTGACAAGCGCACGGGCGATGGCAACGCGCTGCTGCTGACCGCCGGAGAGCTCGGAGGGCTTGCGCTCCATGAGAGAAGAAATCTGCACAAGCTCCGCGGCTTCCTTTGCGCGCCTGAGCATTTCTTCCTTTGAAAGCTTGTCCTTGCCCTTGAAGTTCTGAAGCGGGAAGAGAATATTTTCGTGTACGGTGAGATGCGGGTACAGTGCGTAGTTCTGGAATACGAAGCCGACGCCTCTCTTTTCGGCGGGTACGCCCGTAACATCGTCGTCGCCGAAGAAGATTTTGCCAGTGGTCGGCTTCAGAAGCCCGCACAGAAGGTTGAGCGCGGTGCTCTTTCCGCAGCCGGAGGGGCCTAAAAGGCCGATCAGCTTGCCGTCGGGAATTTCGAAATTGAAATTGTTGACGGCAATCACGTCCTCGCGTACGGACTTGTTGCGGTTGGGGAATCGCTTGGTGAGATTCTGAAGAACTATTTTCATGTGAATCGCCCTCCCTGACGATGAATATTGCTTGATAAGGGGTGCAAATCTGTGTGCTGCGGCCTTCCGGATGGATGTAAGTATGTCTTGTTATGATTCCCTGCGGATGCCGGTTTTGTTCACGCGCCAGCGCCCGGACATCAGGAATATGCCGGCCATAATGATGGCGACCAGCGTCGCGGCGGGGGCGGCGTAGCCTACGCCTGCGATTTCCAGAGAGGTTTTGGAAAGAATCCATGCTACGGGCGCTCTCAGGATCAGCGCCGAGGTGGAGGAGCTGATCATGGAGAAGGTGGCGTGGCCGGAGGCGATGATGAGCGAGTTCATGGAGAACAGGAACGCAACGCCCAGATAGTCGAAGCAGAATGCGCGAAGATATTTCGCGCCCTTTTCGACAACCTCCATATCGTTTTTCTTAAACAGCATCAGTATTTCTTCCGCAAACAGCTGGCTTACAATGAATACCAAAAGGCCTACGGCAAAGGAAATTACGATGCCGGCCTTTGCGGTGCTCTTTGCGCGGTCGTACTTTTCCGCCGCGATATTCTGAGCGGCGATGGAGGAAACGCTTGACGACATGGCGACGATCGGCAAAATGGCGATGGAGTTGAACTTTCCGACTACGCCTACCGCCGCGCCTGCCGTTACGCCGATGCCGTTGGAAAGAGACGTCATAAGCAGGAAGGAGAGATTGGTGATGATCGATTGAGCGGAGGAGGGAATGCCCAGAGACACCAGCTTTTTCACCTTATCCTTCATGATTTTAAAGCTTGCAGGCTTAAAATCAAACACGAAGCCGCGCCTTGCAAGGTAGAAAGCGGCGAGCAGAAGGCTTATGCCCTGTGCGATGACGGTGGCAAGCGCCGCGCCGGACGCGCCCATTTTGAAAGCGCCCACCAGCAGGAAATCAAGCGCGATATTGATAAAGCAGGCGATGGCGACAAACCATAACGGGCGCTTGGAATCGCCGAGGCCGCGCTGAACCGCCGAAATGGCGTTGTAGCCAAAGATGAATATCGTGCCGTATGTGCAGATTCTCAGATAATCCTTGCCCGATTCAAGCGCGTCTGATTCCAGATTCAGAAGGGACAGTATGGGCGTAAGGAAAATGAGGACAATTGCCATTAACACGATAGCGCAGATAAAAAGCAGTGAAAACATCGTTCCGATGGTTTCGGATACGTCCTTCGGCTTTTTTGCGGCGTAGTACTGCGCAACCAGCACCGTTCCGCCGACGGTCAGGCCGCTGACAGCCATTGTGACCAAATGCGTCACCTGGCTTCCGCTGTTAACGCCGGTCAACACGTGCGTTTCACAGAACCAACCTACAACCATTACGTCCACCATGCCGTAGAGCGCCTGCAAAAGATTGGCAAGCAGGAACGGCACGCAGAATTCCAGCAGTAAATGGAAAACATTGCCTTCGGTAAAATCGCGTTCGAGTCTTGAGGACAAGCGGAATCACTCCCCATATATTTGGTACTCTTATGATAATGGGCATACGTAAAATTCAAAGTCGTTGCAAGGTGTTTTTTTCACTGTGTCGAAATTTTAATTTATTATAGGGCGGGAGTGAACGAATATGGGTACCTGGCCGAAGAAGTTTCTTGACGAAATCAAGGAAATACTGAAAGAGGAATACGATGAATTTTTGTTGGCGATGGACATGCCGCCGCACGCCGCGCTTCGGGTGAATCCCCTGCGCGAGGGCGCGCTGAAAGAAGCGCAGGCGTATTTCGCGCCGGACGGCGAACGGGTGCCGTGGTCGGAAAACGGATATTACGCGGATAAAGCGAAGAAGCCCGGAAGCACCGTTCAGCACGCATGCGGCGCGTTTTATATGCAGGATGCGTCTGCTATGGCGCCGGCTGTTATCCTGAATCCGAAGCCGGGCGAACGGGTGCTCGATTTGTGCGCCGCGCCCGGCGGAAAAAGCGGACAGATTGCCGAAAGGATTTCGCCTTCCGGATTTCTTCTCTCCAATGAAATCGAATTTTCCCGCGCGAAAATCCTTGCGGGAAACCTTGAAAGGCTTGGCGCAGGGAATGCGATGATAACATGCGCATCCGCGCAGGCGCTTTCAAAAAAGCTTCCCGGATTTTTCGATGCGGTGCTGGTGGACGCGCCCTGCTCGGGCGAGGGCATGTTCAGGCGCGATGCAAACGCGGTTTTGGAATGGAACGAGAATTCGCCTGCCGGCTGTCATATGAGACAGGCGGAGATACTGGACTCAGCTGCCGAAATGCTTGCGCCGGGCGGAAGACTGGTGTATTCCACCTGTACGTTCAACCGGCTTGAAAACGAAGAAAGCGTGTTTTCCTTTCTTTCCCGCCATCCGGATTTTGAAGCCGAGGATTTTTCGCTTCCGGGCGTAGGGAATTCGGTTTCCGGCATGCTGAGACTCTGGCCGCATAAGGTGCGCGGCGAAGGCCATTTCGCGGCGCTTCTGAGGAAAAAAGGACAGGCGCAAAGGGAAATTATCGACTATAAAGAAAACGCCCTGAAAGAAAAAGAAGAAATTCTGAAGTGCGCCGTGCGTTCCCTTCCCGAAGGAAAGGCCGTTCGCGCGGGCGATGAAATTTATCTGGCGCATCCCCTCGCGCCCAATCCGCTGCTTTTGTCCGGTGCGGGCGTAAGAATGCTGAGAGCCGGACTTCCGATTGCCGAAGCGCTGAAAAACCGCGTAGAGCCGCATCACGCGCTTGCAATGGCGCTGAAGGCTAAAGACGCAGTAAGAACATGCAGATTATCTGAAGAGGAAGCCGAAAAATACCTGTCCGGCGAAGCAATAAACACCGATTCGGAAAAGGGCTGGACACTTGCCGTGTATCATGATATGCCGCTTGGCTGGGGAAAGACGACGGATGGAATCATGAAAAATCATTTGCCGAAGGGGCTTAGGAAGCGCAGATAGCGCAGAGATATTATCCTCCTCCCGCCTTTCGAAGGGGCATATCGAATTCGAAGGATACATCGAGGGCGAAAACGCATATCGACGGAAGCCCCGTCCTTCATATCCCTCCGCCTCAAATCTCAAAAAGGCAGGGTGCCCATCCGGCGTTTGCCGGTTGAGCACCCTGTTTCTGTGCGCAATATGCGTTTACAGCATGTGTACGCATCCCTCGCGGAAGGAGAGGAATGCGGTGTCGCCGACTTCGTAGGTTTTTCTGCCTACGGGGCAGTAATCGGCGAGCTTGACTAAGGTATTGCCTACCATCACGTGATAGTTCTGGTAAGCGCCCATGAAGCAGGACAGAACCACCTTGCAGGGAAGCGCGCCGGCGTCTGCCAGGATGGCGGCTTCGGGGCGGAGGACAACCTTGCATTCCTTGCCGACCGGGAAGGAATCCGGATTATCCACGATTACTTCGTGTTCCGCAATTTTGAGCGTGCATTTGCTTCCGTCGGTCTTTACAATATTGCCCGTCAGGAAGTTTACTTCGCCGATAAAGTCGGCTACGAACTCGCTCACCGGATGATGGTAGATTTCACGGGGCGTGCCCATCTGGGCGATGACGCCCTTATTCATTACGATGATCTTATCGGAAATTGCCATGGCCTCCGCCTGATCGTGGGTTACGTATACGGCGGTGATGCCGAGGGTCTGCTGAATGCGGCGGATTTCCGTGCGCATGGATACGCGCAGCTTTGCGTCGAGGTTGGAAAGCGGCTCGTCAAACAAAAGCACGCTGGGCTCGACAACCATCGCTCTTGCCAGCGCAACGCGCTGCTGCTGTCCGCCAGAGAGCTGGTTGGTCATGCGGGATTCCATGCCGGAAAGCTCTACAAGATCCAGAATCCGCTTGATGCGCAGATTCATTTCGTCCTTTGGAACCTTTCTGAGCTTTAAACCGTAGGCTACGTTGTCATATACATTGTAGTGCGGGAACAGCGCGTAGCTCTGGAACACCATCGCGGTATCGCGCTTATTGGGCATGAGCGCATTGATCGGCTGATCGCCCAGATAAATCTCGCCTTCGTCCGGGCTTTCAAAGCCCGCGATCATGCGAAGCGTGGTCGTCTTTCCGCAGCCGGAGGGGCCGAGCAGGGTCACAAAGGAGCCGGGCTCGATGGTGAGGGACACATTGTTTACCGCGTAAAACTTCTTATTGGTCTTGGGGTCGATATAGATCTTGGAGATTTGATCCAGGCGTACCCCTTTCTTCTGCTTGCTGATCATATCAGTCAATCTCCTTCACTTTCGTCCGTCTGCTGGTACCCATGTACTTGATGCACAGATTCATAAGCAGTATCGCCGCATAGACGATTGCTATCAGAATCGTCGCATAGGCGCAGGCAACGCCGTAAGCGCCCTTTTCGGCAAACTCATTGATTCGGCATGTAATCAGAAGGTATCTGGGCGTTACGAGCAGTATAATGGCGCTGATGGCGGTGATGGAGCGGACGAATGTGGTTACAAGGCCGCTCAGGAACGAATCCTTGATCAAGGGGAGCGTTACGCTTGTAAACACCTTTGTGCTGCCCGCGCCTAAATCATACGCCGATTCTTCGATGGATTTGTCAATCTGCCGAAGCGCAGATATACCGCTTCTGGTGCCTACGGGGAGCGAGCGGATGACAAATACGATGACGAGTATGAGTCCCGAGCCGTATATGCCCTGCAAAAGCCCTGTGCGGAATACGCCGCGGGCGAAGCCTCTGATAAAACCTACGCCCAGTACCGTTCCGGGAACCGCCATTGCGAGCATGGAAATAAACTCGATTGCGCCGCGTCCGTGGAATTTCTTCTTGACCACGAGGTAGGAGATGATCATCGAAAGGAGCGCGGTGATGGGAGCGGCGATGATGGAAAGTATGAAGGAGTCCTTAAATGCCTTGAAGCCGTCGTCTCTGAAGAGCTGTTCGAACCACTTAAGCGAGAGGGAGTAATCCCTGCCCCAGAGCTTGAACAGCGCGCCGAAGGGAATGGCGATGTACATCAGGATTACGAAGGCGGAGATTACGGAGCAAATGGTGGTAAGGGGAATGCGCACGGAATTGTCCGTAATCGCAACGCGCGCGCGGCTTGCTTTTCCGGTGAGCGTAGCCGCCGTCTTCGCTTCCAGATAGTATTTCTGAATCAGGAAAAGCACCAGCGTTATCGAAAGCAGTACAACCGCCATTGCCGCTGCGCCCGTGGTGTCGTAACTTCCGCCGGTGATTCTCAGGTAGATCGTGGTTGCCAGCGTGTCGTAGCTTCCGCCGATCATCATGGGGTTGGCAAAGTCGGCGACGGATTCGATGAACGTAACCAGGAACGCGTTTCCAAGTCCCGGAAGCATCAGGGGAAGCGTGACGGTGGTAAATACCTTCCAGCGGCTTGCGCCCATATCGCGGGAGGCTTCTTCCATCGAAGGATCGATGTTCTTAAGAAGGCCCTTGAGCATCATGTAGCACACCGGGAAGAAGGTGAGAATCTGAACGATTGCGATTCCGCTCAGGCCGTATACGTCGCTGTCGTATATTCCCAGAAGCTTTCTTGTGATAAGGCCGCCTCTTCCGAAGAGCAGGATCATCGAAAGCGACAGAACGAAGGGCGGGGACACGACGGGCAGCGTAGATACTACGTCGAACATCTTCTTGATGATGCGGGATTTTACGGATACATAGCAGTCCACATACGCGAAGAGCAGTCCCACGATCACCGCGCCGAAGCTTGTGATCATGCCGAGCTTCAGCGTGTTGAAAAACGCGTTGTTGAACGTGTAATCCTTGAAGATGCGGGGGAATGCATCGAGTGTCCAGTAGTTTTTGTCGAACTTTATGTACGTCTTGGCGGGGTCGATGGTATCGCCGTCCCGGATGGCCCTTCCGTTCTTCACGAAAAGGCTTCCGTAAGCGCCGGTAAGATCGTCAAGCGCGATCAGATTTTCCTTATTCTTGCTGTCGAGAACCCGAACGGATTTTCTTCCCGATTCGTCGGTTTCGTACTTGATATCGGCGTCGCCGCTCAATACGGTTTCCAGGAGAATCGTTTCGGTTTCCTGAACATGAACGCTGTCCATCAGAAGCATGGCAAGCGGATAAAGGATAAAGAGTGCCAGAAGAACAGCAAGCAGCGCAATGGTGGTCACCATCGCAGGATCGGCGAAAAATTTCTTTCGCTCGAGCGCTGCGCCCTGTCTCGTTTTCATGGGCATTCACACCTTCCGTAAATTAAACGGGGGGATGGGGTTTTTCACCCATCCCCCAAATCATTTGAGAGACCCCGCCAAGGAAAATGAAGAGCGTTCTTCATTGAATCAAAATCGGCGACATGTGCGGCGATTTTACGCATTTTCGAAGTGATACGGAGAAAATGCCTCCTCGGGAGGGGTGGCAGCGGCGGGGAACCTTGGCGCCCCGCCGCAGAGTATTATTCGGTCTTGAAGCGGCCGTCGGCTGCGTTGCCGAGCGCCGTGAAGAAGTCGTTTACATACTGAGTGGTGTTGGCCTTTGCGTCTTCGAAATCGTAATCGATGACGTTGTTGGGATCAAGGCCGAAGGGCTCAACGGCAGCGGGCTGCTGCGCGTTGTTCAGAACGAGGAACTGGTAGCTTTCTACGTCGTCAGCCAGCTCTACGCACTCGGGAGAGAGGGCGTACTCGATCCACAGCTTCGCGGCGTTGGGATGCGCGCAGCCTTCAAAGATAGCGGTGGCGCCGATTTCAAAGCTGGTGCCTTCCTCGGGGATGACGAGGGCGATGTTGTCGTAGCCGGAGAGAATCTGGGTGATGCCGTCATGCAGGAAGCCTACGCCGATGACGCACTCGCCGATGCCGACCTTCTTGGAGGGGCCGGAGCCGGACTTGGTGTACTGCTGGATGTTCTTGTCAAGCTCTACGAAGTAGGCCATCGCCTCGTCGTGACCCTTGAGCTGAACCATGGTGTTGATGATCAGCTTCGCGGTGCCGGCGGTGTTGGGGTTGGACATCC
>JAFQKQ010000045.1 GCA_017396845.1 Clostridia bacterium | reverse complement strand
CCCACGCCCGAGCCCACGCCCACGCCCGAGCCTACGCCCACGCCTACACCCGAGCCTACGCCCACGCCTGAGCCCACGCCCACGCCTGAGCCTACGCCTACGCCCGAGCCTACGCCCACGCCCACGCCTGAGCCTACGCCTACGCCCGAGCCTACGCCCACGCCCACGCCTGAGCCTACGCCTACGCCCGAGCCTACGCCTACGCCGAAGCCGGAGTATAACCAGGATTGGACGAAGGAGCGCGAAAAGGTACTTGAATTCCAGAAGCGGCTGATTAAGCGCGGATGGTTGGACGAAATGCTGCTCGCGGAGTCGGGTGAAGAAGGGAAAATGGGTGATATCACCTATCAGGCAATTCACGATGTACAGCTGTATTATGCGGAACATGTATCGCCTTCAACCGGTATCATTCTGACTCCCGTTATGGATAAGGACGGCTATTTCCGTAAAAACAACGGAACCGGCGATTATTATCCGATTGACGAAAGTACGTATCTGTACATCATGGAGAAGCTCGCCGATAAACCGGCGGCATAAAACCGGATTAGCGAAACGCGCCGTATCAAAAGTATGAATGATACGGCGCGTTTTACTTTTGGGCGAACCTTGCTGCCGGCAAAAGCAAATGCAGTATGGTGTTTGAAGTTGATTGGGTAGAGGGGTTATGCTACACTTACGTTAGAAGATATACTTGCGTTTGGAGTGGTGAGACGGATGAAGGCCGTAAAGCGAAAGTCAATCTCACGAAGCTGGACCCTGTGATTTATTCGGGCATGTATCACAGTATTGGTGAAATGCTGGGGAAAATCGGAGATTATATAAAATAGGCAAATTCCGGCCGGGCGGGTTTCATAGAGAAAACTGACGCCGAGAGGCCTGTGAACTTACGGATTCTTCTTATATGTGCTTTTTGCTGAAGTAACAGCCTCGGCCTTCGAAGAAGACCGAGAGGTCTTTCCCGTAAATCGGTTACGCCGCACACCAATCCAAGAGGGTTTTACATGCAGCGTAAGCGGTCCGGGCGGGTATTTTACTGTATGTATAAGAAACGGATAAAAACTGTCCCGCCGGCAAATACGTTGCGCCGAACGGGACAGTTTTTTATACGCTGCGCGGTATGGGTTTTTTATTCTTCAATCGCCGCTTTTTGGGATGTAATGGCATGGATGATTTCCGGGTCGAACTTGGGCCTTCTGTCGTAGTAGTACAGGCCGTTTATTTCCTGCTCCACGTCCGTCAGCTGCGTATAGCAGAAGCCCATGTGATGGGGGTTATTGAGAAGCGCTTCGGTGAGGCCTTTATAGCGCTCGAGGAACTCTTTTTTGGTTGACGGACCGTAGCCGTAGCCCCAGCCTTTGCCTTCCGTGTTCCAGGCAATTCCGCCGTATTCGCTGACAAATACGGGCTGTCCGCCGTAGGACTGGCGGTTTGCCAATCTGTCGTAGATGGTGGGCGCGTCAGGCGCGTATCTCTCTTTATAGATTTCGGTATTCTGCTCGTAATCGTGGGTGTCGAAGATGTCGGTTTCTACGTGGATGCCGCCGCTTGCGTCGATGCAGGGGCGAGTGGGGTCGAAAGCCTTGGTTACTCTATAGGTCATACTCATGGTTTCGTGATGCTGGCCGTTGTTGTCCTCGCCCCAGGTTTCATTCCACGGACACCAGCCGACGATGGCGGGAGAGTTGTAGTCGCGCTTGAGCACTTCGAGCCACTCGCCCAGGAAAACGGGAAGCGTCCAGGGTTCCTTCGGGTCTGCGCCCCAGCTGGCCATTTCGCCCCAGCAGATATAGCCGAGCTTGTCCGCCCAGTAGAGGAAGCGCTGCTCAAACACCTTCTGATGAAGTCTTGCGCCGTTAAAGCCCATCGCCATTGAGCGAAGGATATCATTTTTGAGTTCGTCGTCCGTAGGCGCGGTGTAAATGCCGTCCGGATAGAAGCCTTGATCCAGAATCAGGCGCTGGAAAACAGGCTTTCCGTTGATCAGGCATTTCATGCCGTCAAAGGAAATGCTGCGAAGGCCGAAATAGCTGTTAACGGTATCGACCGTTTTTCCGTCCTTTTCGAGGGTGAGAACCAGATCGTACAGGTTCGGCTCGCCCACGTTCCAAAGGTGAGCATTTTCAATGAGCAGCTGCATTCTTACAAAATTTCCGTCTGCTTCCTGCGCGATTTCCGTTTCATATTCGCCCTCGAATGCGGCCTGCGCCTTTAAAACAGCGCCTTTTACCGATCCGTCCAGCTCCGCTTCGATCAGAAGCGACGCGTTGGTGGCGTCCGGAGTCATTTTGACGGACTTAATGCGCTCGTCGTTTGTCCATTCCAGCCACACGGTCTGCCAGATGCCTGTGGTTCTGGTGTAGAAGCAGCCGAAGGATTCGTATCGGTAGCTCTGCTTTCCGAAGGGCTGATGGCCGTTTCTCGAATCATCGTCTGCGCATACTACGATTGTGTTTTCGCCGTCTTTGAGCGCCTTGGTGATTTCAAACTGGAAGCTGACATAGCCGCCTCTGTGCGTGCCTACGGAAACGCCGTTGATCCAGACCTCGCATTCATAATCCACTGCGCCGAAGTTGATGAATACGCGCTTGCCTTTTGCGGCCTTGGGAAGCGTAAAGCTTCTTCTGTACCACACAGCCCGCATAAAATCTACGTTCTTTATACCGGAAAGCGCACTCTCCGGGCAAAACGGCACAATGATCTCGCCGTCCAGCTTTTCCTTATTAACCAAGTTTCTTGCGCGGCCGGAGCCGCCGCAATCGATTTCAAACTGCCATGTTCCGTTCAGATTCATCCATCCCGCTCTTTGAAACTGCGGACGGGGGTATTCGGGGCGCGGAATTGCATTCATATTTTTCAGCTCCTGTCTGATTATAGTTAATCTCACTTTTTTCATGCGCAAAAAGGAGAACGCCCTTATGAAATGCATTCTCCTTTTTGATGGGATTCATTCAAAAAAACTCAGCTGCTGTGCACACGCGATTTTCCAGTTCTCGGCGTACTTCGAAAAATTCATCTTTTCGATGTGCTGAAGCGGCTGAGCGCCTCTTGAAATTGCGATGCGGTTGCCGGTGGGGCTTGGCGTATCAAACACATACAGCCAGTCGCAAAGATGCTTTCGGAGGGCTTCGCTTTCGCCTCTTTTTGCATCGGTGGTTGCGATGAACGCCGCCTGAGAAAGCGCGTATACCACGCGGTTTCTGGAAAGCGCGTGTACGTTTGTATACGGCGCCTCGGGATGCACGAGGGACGTCAGAAGCGCGCGCTTCTGCGCGATCATTTCCGCGTACATCTCTTCGTTTTTCTTTTTCAGAAGATCGCCTGCCAGCATGCACACCACGCTCGCGCCGCACTCATACGCTTCCTTCTCCGCCACGCGGCATGCGCCCGGTTCGGAGGATGTAATCAAACCAAAGCCCTCTGCGTGCGCGTTTCGTACGAGCAGCCGAACGCCTTTTTCGGTTTCGGCGTCCATTTTCACACCGGAGATGCCGAATATGCCGATCATGGGCTTATTTAGAAGCTCGGTATCGCCGCAAATATACATGGCTGTAGGCGCGTCCTGCGCAAGGCGCTCCGTGAGGCGTTTCGGATATTCCTCATCCATCAGCGTAAGGATATCGATGCTCTGTTCATAAAACCGCTCCATGGCATAGGAGAGAGGCATTGTGCGGCTTAAGAGCATGCAGATTCTGTATGCCTCCGCTTCGGGAAGGGATAGGCGGGACATAATGCCCGAAATATCCATGCCGATCATATCGCCGATCGTATGAAGCGATGAAGCGCGGACGCGCTCGGTCAGATATGAAAATTCCGCGCTGCTGAGCGGGCGAACCATTTCCTCCCGATCCGCCGTCAGAGGAAGCGTAAGGAGCATGGCGGTAAAAGCATCGTCATTATGTCGCATAGAATACCTCGTTAATTTCCTTTCCAATTTTGAATATAATCAAAAAACCCTCTGGGCGTACACGAATCAAGCGTCAGGAATTCCGTCGCCTCCAGCATGTTTTCCAGATAATGTGCATCCGATGAATGCAGATGCGGAAGGCTGGGAAGTCCCTTGTGCGGAAGCGGCAGCCCCACGCTTACCTCCAGCGCCGAAAACGGCTCCGTCGGCGGCACGAAGCCCAGCGCCTGCAGAATGCCGTTTGAGCCTCTGTTGATATGCGCGGGAACGGCCAGCGCTTTTCTGTCCTTAAGCATGAAAGCAAGATCGTCGATAGACAGGGAAAGCGCGTTTATAAGAAGCCGTTCCTCCTCGCCGATGATCTCGTCGTCTTCATCCATCAGCGCCTGCCGGCCGAACAGGGATGCGCGGTTTTTTACCTTCGGAAGATATTCGTATATCTCTTCGGAAAAATCCACTGCCGCCTCTACTGATTCAAAATACGCGAGCATGTGGACCTCCTCTCGGGTGTTGAGCTCGATGGCCGGGAGGAGCGCTACGCCTACCTCTTGGGCTACTCTGGAGATTACCGGAAGATGGCGCGCCGAATTGTGATCCGCGACGGCGATCATGTCGAGCCCCTTGATCTTTGCCATGTTCACAATATTGTTGGGCGTCATATCCATATCTCCGCAGGGAGACAGGCATGAATGCATATGAAGATCAACCGCGTACTTCATAATTCTTATTTGGCGGGAATGCCCTTGGCGTTCATGCGTCCGCAGATTTCGTATGCGCCAAGAGAGGTGGTCAGAATGGCTACGCCTTCTTCGTCCGCCTTGCCGATTACGTCATCCTCGACCTTGATGCCTTCGGGAATGATTACGCAGCTCATATCGTGCAGCGTCGCAACGGCGATTACGTTCATGTGGGTCTGCACGGTAATCCATGCCATGCCCTCACTGCCGTTTGCCATTACCCAGCTCAGAAGGTCGCAGGTGTAGCCGCATTCCACTTCGCGTCCGGTATCTACGCTTGCGGTTACGATGTTGGCTTCAACCAATGCCGCCAGTTCCTGAATTGTCATATTGATGTTCCTCTCCTTTATAAATCCTGTCGGTTTATTTTTCACGCGTAAGCTCGCTGATTTCCACCATCTGCTTTGCCATCAGGGAAACCTTTTCTTTTAATAAGAACAAACAGTCCATTTCCCTGGCGAAGCCCTGCGCGATATCCTCCGCCAGAGCCTGGCAGGTGGGGGAACCGCACGAACCGCAGTCGAGCCCCGGCAGCTTCTTTCGAATCTCTTCGATCAGATCCATCTTTCGAAGCGCTTCGTTGAAATCCTGATCCAGTTTCAGCGTTTCAACCGGCGTGATCGGCTTGTCAAACGTGATGTCGCTGCTCAGCTGATCGAGCTCTTCCTTTGAAACCGCATCCTCTATATTCTTTTTCGGAAGCTCGGAAACCAGCTTTCGAATACGGTTTCTTGCGATAAATACATTTTCGAATACGATCGGACCGCCTACACAGCCGCCTGCGCATGCGAGTCCTTCAAAGTATTTCAGATCCGGAAGCCTGTCGTTTTCAATGGCCTCCAATACCTTTCCTACTTCTTCAATGCCGTCTACCGCCAGCGCTTCCTCCTCGCCGATGGCGAGGCACTCGCCGCCGGAGCGCGCCCAGCCGATGCCAAGCGCCGAGCCTCTGTGATCGGGATTGAGGTCGCTTTGGTCGGTCTGTCCGCGGCGGATCTGATTGCTCAGAAGGCCGTAGATTTCAACCATTGATATCGCGCCGTCCACAGCGCTCTTTTCATGGCCGATCGGCGTTCTGACCGCCGTCGCCTTTGCGGCGCAGGGCGTAATAAAGAAGCAGCCGACCTCTTCGGGCTTTACATTATTTTTCTCGCAGAATTCCTTGCGGGCGATGGTTGCTGCGATTTCCATGGGCGAACGAACGTCGACGATATTGTCGATGAGCTCGGGAAAGCGCACCTGAATCAGCCGCAATACCGCAGGACACGCAGAGGAAATCAATGGCTGGGGGCAGTCGGGGTCTTTCAGCCTTTCCATCACTGCGCGGGAAGCGATATCCGCGCCGCGGGCAACGTCAAACACCTCGTTAAAGCCCATGCGCATGAGACCTCTGGGTACGCTGTTGATGTCCTTCAGGTTTTTAAATTGTCCGTACAGCGTCGGCGCGGGGAGCGCAATTTTATATTTGAAGCGGTTAATGGAGGACAACGGATCGGTCAGAGCGATTTTTGCATGCTGAAGGCAGACGCGAATGCATTCGCCGCAGTCGATGCACATCTCGTCGATAATTCTGGCCCGTCCGCCGCGAATGCGGATGGCCTCCGTGGGGCAGCGCTTCAAGCAGTTCGTGCAGCCTACGCACTTCCCCTTGTCCAGCGTTACGGAATGCAGATATACCGCCATCAGCTCACCTCCGACTTATCTTCCGCGCGCGAATCCTTGATCATGAAGATCATCTCAATCCGCGTGCCTTCTCCTACCTTTGACTGAATATGAAACCGATCGGCATTTCGCGCCATGTTTGCAAGACCCATACCGGCGCCAAAGCCCATCATGCGAACGTTTTCGCTCGCCGTGGAATAGCCCTCGCTCATCGCAAGGCGAATATCCGGGATGCCCGGACCCACGTCTTCGGAAATCAATGTAACTTCGTTTTCGCCCACGAGCAGCACAAGTTTTCCGCCCATGGAATGAATGACGAGGTTGATCTCCGCTTCATAGCATGCGATGGACAGTCGGCGAACGACGTTTGCGTTTACGCCCAGCTTTTTCAGGATTCGCTTGATTCTCGAAGAAGCCTCTCCCGCAGTGACGAAATCCATCGCTGTGATCTGGAATTCTTCTCTTAACTGACTCATTTCTTTCACTCCTGATTTTCGGTAAACAATCCGTGGGTAAAGAGTATACCGCTGGCTATATACAGCGTATGCGTGGTGGAGAGTACGGAAATTCCGCATTCCTTCGCCATCTCCAGTGTTTCCTCTCCGGGAATCTTACCGCGGACGAATACCACCATGCGAATATCCAGCATGTCTGCGGTACGCATTACCTGCGGATTGACAAGCCCCGTGAGCAATACCATATGCTCCTTGGGAAAAGCCAATACGTCGCTCATCATATCGCTTGCGCACGCGCTGATTACTTCAAGCTCCGGGTTTTCTTCCCCGGTTAGTCCGCGCGCATCCAGAAGCGCCTGAATTTCCTTTAGCTTCATGTTCATCGACCGCCCTTTCGGTAGCAGTATTAAATGTACTCTTCTATTATACATTATTATAAAGGAAATTTCAATTCCGTGATTTTTGCCAAATTCTTTGCCGATTTGCGATATGAATGTTAATTTTGAAGTTTCTAAATGCGTGCGAATTCATTTTTAACATTGAAATGAGATAAAAACAAGAAGTTTGAATAAAATTGTGTTACGATGTTGCAATTATCAACCAATTATGCTATTATGTAACCATTCCAGCCCGAAAAAAAGATGAACGGGCGAAAAGGAGGCTTACCCCATGAAAAAGCTGGTTATGCTTACGCTGTGTGCGCTGCTCGTTTTGAGCTCTCTTGCGTGTCCTGCGATGGCAGAAGGAAATTCCTTCCGCACACTGTATTCCGGTGAGGTTACTTCCCTGAACTATCTCACCACCGCAACCACCAACGACTTCTCTCTTTCCGCAAACGTAATCGATACGCTGGTGGAGTACGACAAGTACGGCCGTATTCAGCCATCCCTCGCCGAAACCTGGACGGTTGACGAGACCGGTCTTGTATGGACCTTCAACCTCCGCAAGGATGCAACGTGGGTAAACTACAAGGGTGAATACGTAGCGAACGTCACCGCGAATGACTTCGTCGCCGCCGCGAAGTATCTCCTTACCGAGTCCAATGCTTCCTCCACCGCCGATATCTTCTACTCCGTAATTGCAGGCGCTGAGGCGTACTACAACTCCACCATCGCTCCCGCTGAGGGCGAGGCGGCGCCCGCCCCCGTTGATTTCGAAACCGTAGGCGTAAAGGCGCAGGATGATTACACCCTCGTTTACACCCTGTCCGCTCCCTGCCCCTATTTCGAGAGCATGCTCACCTACGTTTGCTTCATGCCCGTATATGAGCCCTTCCTCAACGAAATGGGCGACCAGTTCGGCGTAGCCAACGGCCCCGACACCATCCTCTACTGCGGCGCGTATCTCTTAAGCGAGTTCAAGCCTCAGGAAAAGCGCGTGCTCACCAAGAACGCCGCCAACTGGGACGCCGATAAGGTAATCATCGAGACCATCGAATACGAGTTCATCAAGGAAGCTTCCACCATTTCCGCCGAGATGTACCGCCGCGGCGAAATCGATTCCGCTTCCATCAGCTCCATCGTTGCTTCCGAGTGGCTTTCCAATGAGGAAACCGCCAGCCTGATCCGCCCCGTGCGCCAGACCGGCTTCTATACCTACTTCTATACCTTCAACTTTGATCCCAACTTCGACGAAGCATACGAGCCCGAAAACTGGCTGCTGGCCGCCAACAACGAGGCGTTCCGCAAGTCCATCTACGCAGGTCTTGACCGCGTAAAGGCCATGCTGATCACCGAGCCCGACAACCCCGAGTCCATCATGTTCAGCACCGTAACGCCTCCGGAGTTTGTAAACCTGAACGGCGTTGACTACACCAATCTTGGCGATCTGGCTCCCATCACCGCTCTTGGCGCAGATACCTTCGATAAGGACGCAGCGCTTGCCTACAAGGCGCAGGCAGTGGAAGAGCTGACCGCACAGGGCGCAACCTTCCCGATCAAGGTTCTCATGAAGTACAACCCCAACACCACCGGCTGGGACGCCGAGTGTCAGGTTGTTGAGCAGCAGCTGGAAGACCTGTTCGGAACCGACTACATCGACATCATCATCGAAGCCGGCCCCTCCACGGGCTTCCTGACCGAAGTTCGCCGCAGCGGCAACTACGCGCTCCTCAAGTGCAACTGGGGCCCGGACTATGCCGACCCGCAGACCTACACCGATCCCTTCGACGTAGACAACAACTACAACTTCATGGACAAGGGCGCAAACGCTGAAGAAATGGCTGAGTACTATCAGCTGGTAGCGGACGCCAAGGCCATCACCGGCGATATCCCCGCCCGTTATGAAGCCTTCGCCAAGGCGGAAGCCTACCTGATCAACAAGGCCTACATCGTTCCCTTCGGCTACGGCGACGGCGGCTATACCGCTTCCCGCGTGAACCCCTTCACCACTCAGTACGCTCCCTTCGGTATCTCCAACTACCGCTATAAGGGCACCGAGCTTCTCACCGAGCCCATGGATACCGATGCATACTTCGATGCATACGATCTGTGGCTGGAGGAGCGCGCTCAGCTGGCTGACTAAGGAAATTTCTCAAACCGTAGGTTCCACCGGAGCGGCGGCAAAAACGCCGCTCCGGTTTTGATCGTTTTTAGTAACCGAAAAAGGTTGTGTTTTTCTTGCTGAAATATTCCATCAAGCGTCTGTTGTCCGCAATCTTCACGCTTGCCATCATACTTACCATCGTATTTTTCCTTCTCAGGCAGATGCCCATCGAAGGCTATTTTGATAACTTCGATAAGATGTCGGAGGCGACCATCAATGCGCAGCTGCGTGAGATGGGGCTTCTGGATCCCTTCCATATTCAGCTGAAAAATTTCTTCGTGGATCTCCTTCACGGAGACCTCGGCACGTCCGCCAAATACTTAAAGGGGGAGGACGTTTTGACCATCATCCTGAACAAGGCCCCGCTTTCTTTGAAGATGGGTCTGATTTCCATGGGAATATCGCTTCTTGTCGGCATACCGCTTGGCGGAGCGATGGCTCGAAGCAAAATTTGGGACCGCTTCGGCACCGTATTTATCGTGTTTATAAACGCTGTTCCTGCAGCGATCTATTATATATTTATTCAGATCTATGGAACTACGCTGCTCGGCATCAATATGAAATTTGATCAAACGAACTGGGTCAGCTGGATTCTGCCTGTGCTTTCGATGGCACTTGGCAATATTGCCTATTATGCCATGTGGCTCAGGCGCTACATGGTGGATGAAATGACGCGCGACTATGTAAAGCTCGCGCGTGCAAAGGGCGCAAGCACCAAGAGAATTACCATGCGCCATGTGTTCAGAAACTCCTTCGTGCCCATGATTCAGTATCTTCCTTCCTCCATTCTCTACACCGTATGCGGCTCTCTCTACATTGAATCTCTCTACGGCATTCCCGGCATGGGCGGCCTTCTGGTTGAGGTTATCAACCGTCAGGATAACCCGATGGTCCAGGCGCTGGTCATGATTTACTCCTGCATCGGTATCGTCGGCCTCTTAATCGGCGACCTCATGATGGGTGTTGTGGATCCCAGAATCAGCTTTTCCAAGAAGGAGGGCTCGAGATAATGCATACAATCGAAGATATCAAGTCCAAAAAGCTTGAAAAAGGCATTCACGAGGCATTGAACACGCCCGAAAACGAGGATGAGCTGTTTACCTTTGCCGATTACGACCCGTCCAGCGCGGAAAAAACGGGCTATTCGAACTATTCCTATTGGGGATGCACGCTGCGCGCGTTCTTTAAGCGCAAGACCGCCGTATTCCTTTTGTTCGTGCTTCTTTTTCTGGTGGCCTTTACCTTCATTCAGCCGTATCTGCCCGGTCAGTACGGCGACGTGACGATCAACGACTACCCGATGTCCGATAAATTCGTGTACAACAATCAGCCCTCGCTTCACAACATATATTCCACCGTTCCCGAAGGCACAGCGCTTTCTTATTCCGAAATTCCGGTAAACGATAAAAAGTGGCCGGGCGTACCGGACGAATGGTACGCCGTATCCGGAAAGCTTGCCACCATCCGGCGCCCCGATCGCTTTACCGTTCTGGAATACGGAGAGGAATGGTGCAAGGCGGAATACAAGGGCGTTACGGGGTATGTGAAGAACAATTTTGAAACGAAGCTGAAGCTCCCGGACGATCCTACCAAGACGCCGTATGAATCCCGCTCCAATTACACCATCACGCTGTATGCAACGCCCGAGGACATTGTAAACCCGGACGCAAACGCAGACGGCTGGCTGTATGCCAAGAAGGAAACGCTTGATGTCGGTGAAGAAGGCATCGCCGTTACCAATCAGGAGACCGAGCTTTACACCTATCCCTCTACCTACGGCTTCCTGTTCGGAACCAACGACAGAGGCCAGGATCTGTGGTCGCGCGTATGGAGCGGCACCAGAACCAGCCTTTACATCGGCTTTATGGTTGCCATCGTGGAGGCGTTTGTGGGCATCATGGTAGGTATTCTGTGGGGCTATGTGCGAAAGCTCGATAGAATTCTCACCGAACTTTACAATGTGCTTGACAATATTCCTACGACCATCGTACTCATACTGATTGCTTATGTTATGAGCCCGTCGGTAAATACCATCATATTTGCGATGTGCTTAACCCGCTGGATGGGCATGGCGAGGTTTATCAGAAACCAGATCATCATCATCAGAGACCGCGATTATAATGTGGCTTCAAGATGCTTGGGCGTGTCCTCCGGTCAGATTATGCTGAAGAACCTGCTTCCGTATCTGGTATCGGTCATCATGCTCAGAATGGCGCTCGCCATTCCCGGCGCGATCGGAAACGAAGTGTTCATCACCTACATTGGCCTCGGTATTCCCGTAAATACGCCGTCTCTGGGCAATCTGATCAATGAAGGCCGCGCGCTGTTTGTCACCGCGCCGTCGCTCAGATATCAGCTGCTCTTCCCGACGATCGTGCTTTCCATTATCACCATCTCCTTCTATATCATCGGAAACACCTTCGCCGACGCCGCCGACCCCCGAAATCATCTGTAGGAAAGGAGCGAAAAAACCGTGTCGGAACCCATTTTATCCGTAAAAAATCTGAACGTGAAATTCACCTTGCGCGGAAAGACGCTCCATGCCATTCGCGATGTATCGCTTGATATTCACAAGGGTGAAAGCCTTGCCATCGTAGGCGAGTCCGGCAGCGGAAAGAGCGTGTTTACCAAAAGCTTCATGGGCTTAAACGATAAAAACGGCTGGATCGACAGCGGAGAAATTCTCTATAAGGGAATGAATCTTGCAGCGTTTAAGACCGAAGAGGAATGGCTCAAAATCCGCGGCAAGGAAATCGCCATGGTTATGCAGGATCCGATGACGAGCTTAAATCCGCTCAAAACCATCGGCGCGCAGATTGTAGAAGCCATCAAGCTCAACCAGCATATCGGCGGAAGTGCCGCTAAAAAGCTGATGTATGAGATTCTGAGGGATGTAGGCATTCCAAATCCCATCCGCCGCGCGAAGCAGTACCCGCATGAATTTTCCGGCGGTATGCGCCAGCGCGTGGTCATCGCTATCGCCGTCGCCTGCAAGCCCGAGATACTGATCTGCGACGAACCCACGACGGCGCTGGATGTAACCAT
>JAFQKQ010000044.1 GCA_017396845.1 Clostridia bacterium | reverse complement strand
TTCATGAGGTCCTTGATGATGCACATCATCTTTACGACGAACTCCCAGTCCTGATCCTTTCTCTCGCGGGTCTTCTGGATCTCTTCGGGGTTCTTGTCAAAGCCTTCAATGGCGTATTCCTTGGTCCACTTCAGCGCCTTCTGGAACTCTTCCTCGTCGTAGATGCCTTCCGTCATGCGGCGGATGACTTCTACCTCGTCAACGGATTCCACGCGCATGCCGAGGTATTCCTCGATGAAATCGGGGCTGATGATGGAGCCGCCGATGCCCATGCAGATGGAGCCGATCTGCAGATAGCTCTTGCCGCGCATCGTGGCAACCGCTACGGCCGCGCGTCCGAATCTGAGCAGCTTTTCCTTTACGTCCTCGGGGATCTCGGTGCAGGTAGCATCCTGAACGTCGCGTCCGTAGATGCCGAAGGCCGGAAGGCCCTTCTGGGCATGGGATGCGAGTACGCTGGCAAGATAAACCGCGCCGGGGCGCTCGGTGCCGTTGAAGCCCCAAACGGCCTTGATGGTGTTCTTGTTCATGTCCATGGTCTCGCTGCCGTAGCACCAGCAGGGAGTCACGGTGAGGGTGATATCTACTCCCTCTTTCTTGAATTTGTCTTCACATGCAGCGGCTTCCGCTACGCGGCCGATGGTGGTATCGGCGATAACAACCTTTACCGGCTCGCCGTTGGAGTAGAACAGATTCTCCTCAAACAGCTTCGCAGCGGACTTTGCCATATTCATCGTCTGCTCTTCGAGCGACTCACGAACCTTCAATACGCCTCTGCGGCCATCGATCGTGGGGCGGATACCAATTACGGGATAATCACCAATCAACCTGCTTTTGGCCATAGAAATTATTCCTCCATATTTTATAGGGTTGCTTTCATTATACTATACTTATCCGCATTTTTCAATCATCTTCGGACAGCTTTTCATAAACCTCTTGAAAGCTCATTCCGGGAATGCGCTTAACGCTTGCGCCCGGAATGCGCTTATCCAGCATGCACACGCCCTTATACTCACAGTATTGACATGCGTCGGTTTTTTCGCTTCTGACCGGCTCGATTTTCGTAACGCCTTCGCGAAGATCCGTCATAAAATGGGAAGCTCTGTCAAGCGCCCGGTTCATGAGCATTTCAAACTGCAATTCGGTCGCCGCGTTGGTTTTCGAATCGAGGCCTCCCTTTTTCAGGAATTTCATCTTGAAAACGCGCTCCGGTTCATCCGCCATCTTTTTAATGAGCTCCGTATCATTCGGAAGGATTCCATCCATCCGCATCCTGTCGCTTCTTTCGCGCTCAATAACCTCTTCATTTCTGCTTTCGGTGGAAATCACGGGATCATCCACACGGAAATAAAACGCGCCCGCGCTCTTCGCGCCGTATTTTCGAATCGCCTCGGCAAGATACAATATCAGCTGCAATTGAAGCCCGTAATACATTTCCGCCGCATCCAGCTTCTGCTTTCCGCGCTTATAATCCACGATCCTCAGGTACATCTCGCCCTCTTCCTGCATGATATCGATTCTGTCGATTCTGCCGGCCAGACGAGTATTCTCGCCCGCTGAAAGCGTGAGGCTCGCGCCTGTATCGCCGAATTCCATTTCCAGTTCAACCGGCTGAAACGCGCCCGTTCTCAGCTGCTCCGTCAGCATTCTCGCCGCTCTCGAAGCGGTTCTTCTGAGTTTTTTGGCGGTTGCGCGGCCTACGCCCGTATCCTCCATCACATCCCTGATCGCGCCTTCCAGAAGATCATCGGATATGCGGTTCATGCGGCGGGCGGCTTCCTCCCCGGAAAGAAGGTGTATCTCCTCCCGATTTTCCATCAGGAACGCGCGCACGGCCTCATGGAAAAAGCCGCCCTCGTCCCTGGCGTTTAAACCGAACGTCTCCTCGACCTCGGGTCTGAGCGCATATTTCACAAAGTGCGCAAACGGGCATTTGGCATACGCCTCCAGGCGTGTAACAGAAACCTTGGAAAGCGGCCCGTATACCCGCCTTGCAAGCGTGCTTCCTATACTCTCGCTCTCCGTTTTGAAATTGAGCGCGCGCTTTAGCCTCTGAATCGCTTCAGACGGCATTCTGGCAATCGATGCAAGCGCTTTCTTGCCGCTTTCGGAGAGATTCCCCTCGCTCAGCTCAGCCGCCGCGCTGATCTCAGCCGCCATCGGCGCCTCATAACGCATGGACACAATCGACTCGTCCTCGTTTACGCCGCCGCGCTCCTGTATATTCGGAAAAATGCGCTTGACTTCCGCAATCAGCGCGTTCGGCGCGACGCTGGAGCCGTCGGAAGCGCTCATGGGATAAGTGATGCAGATATAGCTTTCGGCAAGCGACAGCGCATCCTTTATATACATTCTCTCCGTGCGGGTTCTGCCAAGCGCATCCATTCCCAGATACGCGCCGAACGACTTTGACATCGAATCCGACTCGAGCTGAGAAAACAGCCTGTCGTCTGCCGCCTTTTTTACGCCTGCATTGCCCACGTAGATAATCGCCTTTACGCCCTTTGCGCCCACTCTTGAAGCGCTGACCGCGTTTACGGCGTCGGAGGACTGCGGAAGCGGTTTGATTTGAGAAGCGGCAAACGCCCGCTGAATCAGATCGGTAAATGTTGCCTTCGGAAGCTTTTTTTCGCCCATCAGATCGTGCATCTGATCGAAAACGCCCATCACGCGGTTCCAAACCTGCGCATCCTCCGCCGCCAGCGCCCGCTGGTTCAACTGAATCAGCGCTTCCCTCGCAATTTCGCCCTTTCTTTGGCAGTTGAGCTCGGAAAGATACAAAAACACCGCCGCCAGCTGTTCCTTAAGCGTTCCCGCGCGGGTCAGCGCCTGATCGAGCCTGATGATCGGCTCTGCAATGCGCTTCCTCACATCCTCCATCTGAGCGATCGCCTCGGGATCGCCTCTTTTCAGGGGCTTTAGTATTCCCCTTGACGATAAGCCGTACCTGACAGCGTAGCTTAAAAGCTTGTCCGCCTCGTCGTCCGTGATGTCGGCGTACCCCGAATTCAGAATCGTAGCCAGATCGCCCTGATCGCCCGATGCAATTTTCAGGGATTCGATCAAAAACCTCGGAAGCGGATGCCGATCGGCAGAACGGCTTTCCGATGCAAACAGCGGCACCTCATACGCCCCAAATGCATATTCCAGCGAATCGATATATCCGGAAAGATCGTCGGACAATACCAGTATGTCCGAATACCGCCAGTTATTTTTCTGAACGAGTCGTCGGGTGAGGGACGCGGCAAAGCGCGCCTCCTCCAGAGGATTATTGAGCTTTACAAGCTGAAGCGACTGATTTTTTCCTTCAAACGGCAATGCGGGCGATGAAAAGAGCTCCTTGGCAAGATGCCTGTTGGCAAAAGCGCTTTTTTCCTCGTCTTCAAGCTTTACGCGTTCAAAGGCTTTGCCGCCGTCCGTAAACACGCGCACCAGGCGCTCATAGGACGATAAAAGCGGCTGATAGAGCGTAAAATCAGGCGCATTCGGGTGGTTAATGAGCGGCAAAAATATGCCCATATCCCCCGCAGTGTTGGAAAGCGCATAAATCAGCCGGTTCAGTATCGGCGTAGTAAGGTCAAAGCCGAACACGAGTATGGCTGCGCCGCGAACGGTCGAAGAGCCTTCCATCCTTTTGACAGCCTCTTCCATTTCATCTTCGCCGTCCTGAAACGCCCCCGAAAGCGCCTCTTCATAAGCGCTGTAGATCATGGAAACATCGCGCATTTTCCATTTCAATGCGCCGTCCGCCTGATTTTCGGAAAGCTCCATCAGCATTTCGGGCGTCACGCCCGCCTGTTTGAAAAGCGTAATCTCTTCTACGATGCGCATTTCAAACCCGCGCTTGTCCTTTGCGCCCTGATACCACTTGAGCTTTCTGTTCAGTTCCCTCAGAACCTTGCCCATCAGCATGGCTCGTCCGCGCTCGTCAATCGTCATTCTCTCCGGCCTTCCGGCCTCGTCAAAAATCAGCTGACAAACGCGCTTGGGAGACAAAACCGACAGACGAAACGACCCCTCAAGGCCGAGGCCCTGAAGGGTAAGCATTTCGGTTTCCAGAGTATACTGCTCCGGAACCATAACGATCACGGCGCCGTCGCCTTTTAAAGCGAGCGCCGATTGTATTTTTTCAAGGAGCCGGGGACGCAAAAGCGCCCTGCGCCCGGTATAAAACGTTACGCCCACGCCCGCACCCCCATCCTTTGTTAACCGCCAAGCAGCATCGCCCGAAACGCAATCTCGCCTGACTCTCTCATTTCTCCCATGCCTGCAAATTCGCCTTCCGTATACACGCGAATGGGCGCATCCGTTTTCTCAATCTCCCCGGCAAGCCACTGAGGTTTTACCGGCATGCCGCAGAGGATCTTCTTCCTGAATTCGCCCTTTACATCAATCCGCGGATACGTCTGAAGGAGCGAATCCATCGGCTGAAGCGCCTCTTCTATGGAAGGAAGCACCTTCAGCTCATCCGGCGTATACCCGTTTTCTACCGAAAACGCGCCCGCCTCAGAGCGGAGCAGAAACGACATATGCGCTTCCAGATTCAGCGCCTGCCCGATATCCCGCATGAGCGAACGGATATATACGCCCTTTCCGCATTCGATTCTGATAAGGTGCTTATTGAAGGAAGTTTGAGAAACATATGTAAGATTATGAATATGTACCCTGCGCGCTTCGAGTTCAATGCTCTCGCCTTTTCTCGCCAGCTCGTAAAGCTTTTTTCCGTCCCTCTTCAGCGCAGAGAACATCGGCGGCACCTGCATGATATCGCCGATAAAGCCGGAAAGAGCGGCCTCCACCTCTTCCCTATCGGGAATTCTCTCGGAAAAGGCAACGGGCTTTCCCGTCGCATCGCACGTATCGGTGGAAACGCCGAAGCAGATTTCGCCGATATAGGTCTTTTTCTTATCGATAATATAGTCAAACAACCTTGTCGCGCGTCCGACGCATACCGGAAGCACACCCGCTGCGTCCGGATCCAGCGTTCCCCCGTGTCCCACGGGCGTTTTTCTCGGAAGCAGCCGCCTGACAAACAATACGCCGTCCGACGAAGTCATCCCCGGCGGTTTCAAAAGATTGATAAATCCATCCATCAGGCGTTCCCCCGCGCATGCCGCACGGCGGCTTCGATCGCCTTCGGATAAATTTCTTTGATCGAAACGCCCATCACCGTCGCACCCGCAGCTGCGATATGCCCGCCGCCGCCAAATTCCTTGGCGAGGCTTGCAACGTTCGCGCCGCCCGCCGCGCGGAAGGAAAATTTCACGCCGCCTTCGATCTCTTCGGCAGTGAATCCGATTTCAACGCCTTCAATCTCGTTTAAATAATTCACGATGCTGTTCGTATCCGAATGCTCTGCGCCCGCTTCCTTGAACATCTCATTGTCAATCGCAACCGACGCCACTTTTCCATCGGCGTTCAATTCGATTCTCGAAAGCGCAAGCCCCATCAGGCGCGTCTTTTCATAGGAGCGCGTTCTGTAAAGCCTCCTTGTAAGCTCTTCTACGTCCGCGCCCGCCTCCACGCATTCGGCCGTCGATATATACGCTCTTGGCGTAGTGTTCTGAAAAGAGAAATTTCCGCAGTCCGTGGAAATCGCGGTAAACAGGCATACGGCGATATCCTTTGTGAGCTTCACGCCAAGCTCTTTGATTACCTCCATCGCAAGTTCGCCGGTCGACGCGGCGTTCTCATCGATATATAAGGTTCCGGCAAAGCCGGGATTCGTGGCGTGATGATCCAAAAGCGCCTGAGAAGCGGTATTATCAAATACATTTTCCCATTTTCCCATGCGGTTTTTCTCGCTTACATCCGCGCTTAGCACAGCCTTGGGCATAAAAGGCATATTATCGACAGTCGAAACACCATCAATTTCCGGCAAAAACAGATATTTCTTGTCCGCCTTATCGTCGCACGCGGCAAAGGCGCGCTTTCCGAGGGCGCGAATGGCAAAAGTAAGCGCAAGCGCGGAACCGAACGCGTCGCCGTCCGGTCGTATATGCGTGATCACGGCGATATCGTCATGATCCTTGATCCAGTCCGAAATAGCCTTCGCGCTGCCGATCATTCCTCATTCGCCTCCGCGTTCATGCGCTTTTCGTCTTCTCTCAAAACCTCGGCAATATGCGCCGCATACTCGATATTGGTATCCAGTTCAAAAATCAGTTCCGGCGTATAGCGAAGATCCACCTTTCTTCCCAGCTCGCGGCGGATAAAGCCCGACGCGCTCTTAAGCGCCGCCATCATATCCTTGCGTTTGTCGCTTTCCAAAACCGATATGCGAACGCGGCAGTATCTGAGATCGCGCGTCACCTCCGCGCGCGGTATAGACCATGTGCCGCCTACGCGGGGATCGCTCACCTCGTCGCGGATAATTGCGTCCAATGCGCGGCGCACTTCTTCGGAAATACGGTCAATCCGGTCAAATCCCATTGATATATCCTCCCATTTTTCGAAAACGCGGCCGGCGGCAATACATCCGCCGACCGCGCGATAAAACCTTTTATCGTTCGATTTCTTCCATGATGAAGCACTCGATCTCGTCGTTTTCCTTTACATCGTTGTAGCCCTCGATGCCAAGGCCGCACTCGTAGCCGGACGCAACTTCCTTTACGTCGTCCTTGAAGCGCTTAAGCGAGTCAATCTTGCCTTCGTGTACGATGACATTGTCTCTGAGCAGGCGAATCTGCGCATTGCGCTGAATCTTGCCGTCGGTTACATAGCAGCCGGCAACGGTGCCTACGCCGGAAACCTTGAAGGTCTGGCGTACGCGGCAGCGTCCGAGCACGTTCTCCTTGAACTTCGGCGCGAGCATGCCCTTCATAGCGGCCTGAATATCCTCGATGGCGTTGTAGATGACGCGGTACAGGCGGATATCCACCTTCTCGCGCTCGGCTACGTCGCGCACGGAATTGTCGTGGCGGACATTGAAGCCGATGATGATGGCGTTGGAAGCGGAAGCCAGCATAACGTCGGTCTCCGTGATCGCGCCTACGCCGCCGTGAATCGCCTTTACCTTGACTTCGGTGTTGCTGAGGCGCTCAAGCGACTGCTTGACGGCCTCGACGGAGCCCTGTACGTCCGCCTTGATGATTACGTTGAGTTCCTTGATCTGGCCTTCGGAGATCTGGTTGAAAAGATCGTCCAGCGTGGTCTTCTGCTGCGCCTTGATCAGCGCCGCGCGCGCCTTGTCTTTGCGCTCCTCGGCAACCTTGCGGCTCAGAGAATCGTCGTCCACGGCGGAAATGATATCGCCGGCCTCGGGAACATCGTTAAATCCGATTACCTCTACCGGATCGCTCGGAAGCGCCTGCTTGACTCTTTCGCCGCGATCGTTGACCATCGCGCGTACGCGGCCGTATGCCATACCGGCTACGATGGTATCGCCTACGTTCAGAGTGCCGTTCTTGATCAGAACCGTCGCAACGGGGCCGCGGCCCTTGTCCAGACGCGCCTCGATGATTACGCCGCGGGCCTTTCTGTCGGGGTTGGCCTTATAATCCTGAACGTCCGCCACCAGCAGGATCATTTCCAGCAGCTGCTCAATGCCCTGACCGGTATGCGCGGATACGGGAACGATGATCGTGTCGCCGCCCCACTCTTCGTCAACCAACTCGTATTTCGTGAGCTCCTGACGAATGCGGTCGGGATCGGCGGTGGGCTTATCCATCTTATTGATGGCTACAATCGTCTGAACGCCTGCGGCCTTCGCGTGGTTGATCGCCTCGATGGTCTGCGGCATTACGCCGTCATCCGCCGCGACAACCAGAATCGCGATATCAGTAGACTGTGCGCCGCGGGCACGCATGGCGGTAAACGCCTCGTGACCGGGGGTGTCGAGGAAGGTAATCTGACGATCGTGCAGATTTACCGTGTATGCACCGATGTGCTGCGTGATGCCGCCGGCTTCGCCTGCGGTTACGCAGCTCTTTCTGATGTAGTCGAGGAGCGAGGTCTTGCCGTGGTCAACGTGACCCATGATGGTGACGACCGGGGGACGGGGCTTGAGATCCTCTTCCTTATCGTCGGTATCCTCGGCCTCCAGCGCGTCTTCGGCGGTTTCCGCAAGCTTGAGCTCGAGCTCGATATCGAACTCGGTGCAGATGAGCTGTGCGGTGTCGAAGTCGAGTTCGTTGTTGATGTTGGCGAAAATGCCAACCATGAGCAGCTTTTTGATGATCTCGCTGACGGGCTTTCCGATGCGCTCGGAAAGATCCTTGACCGTGATCTTCTCTGCGGTCATTACGGCCTTGTCGATCTTGACCGGCTCGGGCTTGACCGTCTCAACGGCGACCTTGCGCTTGCGCTTTCCGCCGCGCACATACTCGTCGTCCATCATGGCGACCGGCGCCTGCGCGCGGGTCTGCTGTCTCTTATTCTTATTCGCATTGCGCTCGGGATCAATCTGACGCACATACTGCTTCTTGTTGGGATCGTAATTGCTTACGCGCTCCTTCTCAACGCTCGGCGTAAGGTCGGGCGCTGCGGGACGGCGCGGTGCAAATCCGCTGCCAGCGGGTCTTCCGCCCTGACCGCCGCCGCCCATCGGAGGACGGGACTGGGGCGCAGGTCTTCCGGCTCCGCCCTGCGGAGCCTGTCCGGGCGCTGCGGGACGGCCATAGGGACCGCGCGGAGCCTGACCGGGTGCTGCCTGGCCTCCCTGGCCGGGATTTACCGGGCGGCCGTAGGGGCCGCGCGGAGCCTGACCGGGTGCTACCTGGCCTCCCTGACCGGGATTTACCGGGCGGCCGTAGGGGCCGCGCGGAGCCTGACCGGGCGCTGCCTGGCCTCCCTGGCCGGGATTTACCGGGCGGCCGTAGGGGCCGCGCGGAGCCTGACCGGGTGCGCCCTGTCCTGCCGGACGCGGGCCGCGGTCAAACGAGCCCTGCTGCGGACGCGGGCCCTGTGCGGGACGGCGGTCGCCGACGGGACGCTGAGGCGCAGCCTGTACGGGCGCATCCGTCTTCGCGCTCGGCTTTGCTTCCTCGCTCTTGGGCGCGGTATTGACAGTGTTATTTGCAGTATTCGGCTTTTCGGCCGCCTTCTCAACAGGCTTCTCGACTGCCTTTTCCGCTGCCTTCTCGGCAGTCTTTTCAGGCTCCTTTGCCTTAGGCTCAGCCTTCTGAGCTTCCTGTTCAGGCGCTTTCGGCGCAGGCTGCGCCGTCTTTTCCGCCTTCTGCGGCGCTTTAACGTTTGCTTCCTTCGCTGCCTCTTTTACTGCGACAGGCGCTTTCTCCGTATGGGGCGCATTTTCGGTCGCATGCGAAGCCGCCTCCGGCGCTGCCTGTGCGGGCGCGGGCGGATTGGACGCGGTTTCGTTTATGGATTTCACGGCGGCTTCGTACTTCTTGCGAAGCTCTTCGCGCTCCTCCGCTTCCCTTCTTTCGCGCTGCTGACGCTGGAGTTCTTCCGACATACGCTTAAGCGTGCCGAGCGTTTCCTGTGCCTGCTTGCGCGAACGGTTCACGTTCTCCAGCAGACTTGCTGCGTTTACGCTGAGTTCTTTGGTTGCGACTTTCGCCATTCCCTGAATACACCCCCGATAAATTTACCATTCAGCTTTTCATAAGGGAAAGCTGATGAATGCGGTCGGCAAACGACTGATCCGTAACCGCCGCGAGTATCCGCCCGGGCTTTCCGATTGCCTGCCCGAGCGAGTCTCTTTGAATTTCAATTGCGGTTACACCCGACCTTTCGGCCATTTCATAAACCGCTTTTTTCGTGCTTTCCGACGCAGAAGCGTCGATCACGATGAGCTTTGCCACTTTTTTCTGAAGCGCAATCTCTACCGCGTCCCTTCCGGACGCGATCTTTCCGGCTCTCGCCGAAAGCCCGAGCATCGAAAGCAGCTTATCCATCGTTTTCATCGCCGTCTTCAACCGGCAAAAGCGCTTCAAACTGCTCTCTTAAGGATTCGTATACCTCTTCGGATACGCTTGCTTCGAATTTTCTCTCCAGCGCGCGCGTCTTTTTCGCCTTTTTGAGGCATTCTGCATCCCGGCACACATACGCGCCCCTGCCCGGTTTTTTGCCGACGGGATCGATTGAAATCTCACCCTCGGGCGAACGCACAATGCGCTGAAGCTCGCGCTTGGGCTTCATTTCGTGGCAGCCCACGCACATGCGCATGGGTATTTTTTTCGGTTTAAGCATCTTCTTTGACGCCTTCCGTCTTATCGTTTTCTTTCGCAGCTTCCTCCGCCTGAGATGCGGCGGCTGCGTCCATCTGGCTTAAGGACTTGATATCGATCTTCCAGCCGGTGAGCTTCGCAGCCAGTCGGGCATTCTGGCCTTCCTTGCCGATGGCGAGGGAGAGCTGGTTATCCGGAACCACAACGCGCGCCGCCTTCTCACGGTCGGAAATGTAAACCGCGTGTACGCGGGCGGGATTCAGAGCGGAAGCGATATACTCCTTGGGATCATTGGACCACTTTACGATATCGATCTTCTCGGTCTTCAGCTCATTTACCACGTTTTCCACGCGAAGGCCGCGGGGGCCTACGCAGGAGCCGACGGGATCAATCATATTATCGGTAGAAAATACCGCCATCTTGGTGCGAAAGCCGGCTTCGCGGGCAATGGACTTGATCTGCACAACGCCGGAGCGGATTTCCGGAACCTCGATTTCAAACAGGCGCTTTACAAGGCCCGGATGAATGCGGGATACCATGACCTGCGGACCGCGGGCGAACTTGGTAACCTCAAGCACGTAAACCTTCAGTCTGTCGCCTACGTTTACTTCCTCGCCCGGCATCTGCTGTGCGGTCTCGAGAACGCCTTCCGTGCGGCCGAGTTCTACATATGCGCGTCCGTTTTCCACGCGCTGCACGATCGCAGTCAGAATTTCGTTTTCTTTTTCAATATATTCGTCGTAAATCACGCCGCGCTCCGCCTCGCGGATGTGCTGCACGATTACCTGCTTCGCCGTCTGCGCGGCGATGCGGCCGAACTGGCTGGGCATTGTGGGCACCTCGATCAGATCGCCCACATCGTACATGGAAAGCGCCGGGAACTTTTCGCGAACGTCCTCCACCGAAATTTCGATGGACGCATCCGTAACCTCGTTAACGATGGCCTTTCTCGCAAGCACCTCGATCGTGCCTAACTGGCGATCGATCACGGCGCGGACGTTATCGGCTTTTCCGAAGCTGCGTTTATATGCGGACACCAGCGCGCTCTCAATTTTCGAATACAAAATTTCCTTATTGATTTTCTTCTCCTTGGCAAGCGCGTCAATTGCGGAAATGACCTCCGCAGAATCAGCAAAACCCGTCGCCATCTGAAACCCTCCAGTATCCGTTTATTCGTCTTCTCCGTCTTCCTCAAAAGCGGAAGACAATAATTCTTCATCCACGTTGATTACGCGCCTTGCAACGGCAACCGCCTTCTGATCAAAGGCTTTTTCGCCGTCAGGCGTACCAATCACGATCTTTCCGTCGATCAGGCCTACCAGCTCGCCCTCGTACACCTTCTGTCCGTCAAGCGGCTTGTACAGGCGAACCTCTATTTCAAAGCCCTTTGCGCGCTCGAAATCCTTTTCCTTTTTGAGCGGCCTGTCGATGCCGGGCGACGAGACCTCCATATAATCGTAATCCACGTTTTCGGCAAACGGCTGAATGCGCCTGTGGAACGCTTCCACATCGTCCAGCGTAATTCCGCCTTCTTTATCTATAAAGAAGCGCAAAAACCTTCCGGCTGGCTCCTTCACAAGCTCCAGGTCGATCCACTCGTACCCGAGTTCCTGCGCCAGTCGGATGGCTGTCTTTTCAACACTCGCAAGCGTTGTTCCCTGATTTGGCAATGAATTTTTCCTCCGAGCAATATTTACATGTACCCGTATCCAACAAGAACCGCGCCCTTTACGTAAGCGGCGCGGCGATCGGGCGTACTTTCGAAACAGGATTCGAAAGCGTCTTATTTCTCAAACCCTCCGCCGCAGATTGGCGGCGTTCATACTTAATTATACCACGCTCCCCCGGGAAATACAACACCCGTTTGCGCATCTTTCCCAACTATATAGATGAAAAATGCGTAAAAATCCAAATGCATACAACATTTAACTTCACCATTTCCAGAATTGAACACTTTATCCCGCTTCACCCGCTTGTAAAATTCCGCCTTTTGGGTTAAAATACCTTATGATCAAATATTTGGAGGTAATGCATCATGATTAAGATTGGTATCAACGGTTTTGGCCGCATCGGCCGCCTCGTTTTCCGTGCTTCCCTGAGCCACCCCGAGGTAGAAGTCGTTTCCATCAACGACCTCATCTCCCCCGACTATATGGCTTATATGCTCAAGTATGACACCGTACACGGCAAGTTCGAAGGCACCGTAGATTACACCGACCATTCCATCATCGTAAACGGCAAAGAAATCCGCGTAACCTGCGAAAAGAATCCCGCCGACCTTAAGTGGGACGAAGTAGGCGCCGAGTATATCGTAGAGTCCACCGGCCTGTTCCTCACCCAGGAAAAGGCAGCCGGCCACATCGCAGCCGGTGCTAAGAAGGTTGTTATGTCCGCTCCCTCCAAGGATGCAACCCCCATGTTCGTAATGGGCGTTAACAACCAGACCTACACCAAGGACATGCAGTTCGTTTCCAACGC
>JAFQKQ010000043.1 GCA_017396845.1 Clostridia bacterium | reverse complement strand
GTTGGCTTTGTTTCATGTCTGCTTTTTTCTGCTTGTAGGGAGATTTCTCCCCTGCTTAAATGATGATTGGCAAGTTTTCTGCCTGTTTATGGCACGCGAAAAGGGGCTGCTGCAGATTTTTTGCTTCTGCAACAGCCCCTTTTCGTTTTACTATGCCGCTCGCACCCGCCGATCTTATTCGCCGAACAGCGCGCGGGACGCTTCGTAAAAGTCCTTCACATACAAATCCGCAAGCTCGAATACCGCCGCCATTTTCTCGGAATCGTGAAGATTGATCTTTTCCTCAATGGCAAATGCCCGCATGCCGGCTTCTTTCGCCGCGCGCATGGCATAAGGCGCGTCTTCAAACATTACGCATTCCGAGGGCGAAAGCGAAAGCCTATGTGCAACCGAAATATAGAATTCCTTATTGCCTTTATGTACGCCCACTTCGATATTATCGGTTACGAATTCAAAATACTGCAAAAGCCCCGTTCTTTTGAGCGCGCGCTCCGCCACATCCTTATGGGTGGCCGTCGCCACGCACATTCTGATTCCGCGCGATGAAAGCGCCTTCAAAAACGCCTCCGCGCCGGGCTTCGGGGCGATATCGGTATCGTAATGCACCTTCATGCATTCCATGAATTCCCGCATGCCCTCTTCATATGTGATTTTGTCGGGATACATTTCCACAAAGCGCCTGACCAGCGCGCCGGAAGTCATGATATCGATTTCGCCGTGAAGATTCTCGGGCACAGGCAAATTTCGTCTTTCAAAGAATTTGCGGTTTTCCCTTCGCCAGTGGCTCATGGATTCCAAAAGCGTTCCGTCCATATCAAATAGAAACGCGCGAACGCCTGAAATATCCGTTTTCATCGGTATCTCCCCCATTACACCTTAATCGAATGCCATTCGCCCCCGTTGAAGCGGCGCATCACGAGCACCATTCTAAGGAACATATCCAGAAGGCTGGCCGACCATGCGCCCAGCAGCGCCCAGGCAGGCGCCTCATAGGCAAGCCAGTATTTCATGCTCACAGCGCCGGATGCGATATCCGCCATCGCGTATACAGGCGTGAAATAATTGGAAATCAGCCGGATCGCCAGAAACGCGCTCAGAGGGCGAATGACCGCCACGCACAGAAGCATGACGCGGGCAACGTACTTGGTATCTCCCGCGCCTCTCAATGCGCCGGAAGTAATGACGGACTGCATCTGAAGCGGCTGGAAAAGCGCTACAATCAGCATTACATTGGCGGAGAGACGCATAACGGTCTGATCGTCCGTAAACAGGCTCACCAGCGGATAGCGCAGTATCGCAATGGCCGAAGCCAATACAAGCGCCACAACCATCGCCATTCGCTGCGCGATTTTTCCGTAAATGTGCGAAAGATCCGGGCGTTCCTTTCCGAGCATCTGTCCGACCAGAGACGTACTTGCCACGCCAATACCGTCTGCAAAGGTGAAGGAAAGATTCAGAAACTGCATGCATACGATGTGCGAAGCATACGCCTGCGTGCCCAGATCCGCCACCAGACGTGCGTACAGGAAAAAGCCGATTCGAAGCGCAATCTGCTCGAGCATCGAATTTCCGCCGACCTTCAGAACCGCCTTCGCCGAAGGTATACTCGGTCTCCAGTCGTCCCTGATGCGCAGATGGAGGAAGCCTTCCTTTTTATGCCGGCCGAAGATCGAATAAGCCGCAAGCACAAAGCCGACCACCATGCCGACCGCCGTTGCAATCGCCGCGCCCTTTACCTCCAGACGCGGGATAATCCAATTGCCGTCCACGCATACGCCGTTTATGAGCAGGTAATTGAGGATTACGTTTACTACGTTTGAAACCACATTCACATACATCGTAATCTTCGTGTTGCCGATTCCCCTCTGCGCCGCGCACATCGCCATCGACAGGGCGTTAAAGGGAATGACCATGGTAATGATTCTGAAGTATGTATTCGCGCCATCAATCGTATCGGCTTTCGCGCCTGCAAGGCGCATCAGCGGACGCGAGAAGGTAAGGCCGATTGCCGTTATCAAAACGCTGAGCAGGAATATGATTTCCAGGGACGTTCTGAGCGTGCGGTTTGCGTCCGCCCTGTCGCCCTGACCCTTTCGCCTTGCGACGATGGCTGTAACGCCGATATTGAGCGCAAAGAACATGCACAGCATCAGCATTCGCGGCTGACTTACCAGACCTACCGCCGCAATCGCTTCGGTTCCGATGGAACCAACCATCATGGTGTCGATGGAGCCGATTAAGGAGATCAGCACCATCTCACATACGCTGGGAAGCGCGATTCGCGCCAGATTTCCGTATGCCGCGCGACTGGAAGGCAATTCTCCCCTTCCGCCGTCGGAGGGAATGAATGATTTCACACTGAAAAGCTTTTTAATGGGATTCAACTCTCATTCGCTCTCCTTTCAGTAACATATTTCTATCAGTATAACGCCGAAAAAAGGTTTCGGTAATCATATTTTGTCAAATACTGTTTGAATTTGAGTTAAGGCAAACGCCAGCGCATCCGCCGACTGCGCAGCGCCCTGCGCAAAATCACTCTTGCCTCCGCCCTTGCCGCCAAACGCCTTCGCAGCATCCGTAAGCACTTTGCCGATATGTATATCCACATCCGCGCTTCTTGCAAACAGCAGCAGTACGCCACTGTCCGTACGGTCGGCAAACAGCGCGATTCTCCCGTTTTCCTTAATGAATTCCGATGCCGCCTCTCTGAGGCCTTCCATGCCGAGCCCATCAAACACGTGCTGTCCGGCGCGGACGGAGCCCAGGCGCGCGGCGTTTTCATAAACGGAGGAAAGCGTTTTAAGCGCCGCTGCTTTTTTCTCCTGACGAAGATGGTATTCCGCGTCCTTCATCCGCGCGTTCAGCGCCTCTACGGACGCATGCAGATTCTCCCAGCCGGTCGAAAGCGATTGGGCCGCTCTTTCCAGCTCGTCAAACCGGTTTCTGTAATCCCGAAACGCCCGCATGCCGCAAAGAAAGGTAAGCCGCATTTTGCCTCGGCTGGGGCGCGCGTCTATGATCTTTACAAGCCCTACCTGTCCGGCAGAGGAAGGATGCGTTCCGCCGCAGGCGCAGTATTCATCGTCTCCGATCTGAACAATTCTAACGTTCTCGGTAACCGTAGGCGGCTTTCGAAGCGGAAGGCGCAAGAGCGTTTCTTCGTCCGGAAAATAGCACTTGATCGGAACGTCCGCCTGGATATGGCGGTTTACATCGTCCTCAAGCATCCTGATTTCCGCCTCAGTGATATTGGTTCTTCCGCCGGGAAGCGAAACATCAATGGAAGAATCATCCTTCCCAAGGTGAAGCCCTATGGTAACGCCTTTAAGAAGCCTGTGCACCGCGCCTGCCAGCATATGCTCGCCCGCATGCTGCTGCATATGGTCAAATCTGCGCGCCCAGTCGATTTCGCACTTCACTCTATCGCCCGCCGTCAGCTTCTTATCGGCTTCGTGCCACACCTCGCCCGCCTCGTCAGCATACACGTTCAATATCTGTCCGCCGCCGAGCGTTCCCGTATCATAGGGCTGCCCGCCGCTCGTGGGATAGAACGCGCTTTCATCAAGCCGGATCAGAAAAACGCCGTCTGCCTTTTCCGTGCATTCGATTACCTCTGCCTCAAACGTCCGTACATATGAATCTTCGTAATACAGCCTCTTTGTCATACTGCCTCCGCAAGTCTCCGTATTTCGTCATTATACCATCATACCCCCCTTTTTCGCTTTTCGCAAGCACTTCTTGCCGCATATCCCACCTTGTATGTTAATCATTTGTTATTTGTCTTTCTTTGACCTTGACTTTCTTTGACCATTGATGTATAATTCAAATCGTTCCAGGGAACCATGAATCAAAGAAAACATACAAAATTGACAGATGCAAATAAAGGAGGAAAAATCCATGTCCAATATGATCACCTACCGCACCCGTTCCCCGTTTCTCACCCAGAGCCGCCTGTTCGACGATTTTATGCGCCCCTTCTTCTCCTCGCCCGTACCCGCATCCTTCCGTGTCGATGTGAAGGATCTGGGCGACAGCTACCTAATGGAGGCAGAGCTCCCCGGCGTTGAAAGAGACAATGTGGAAATCGATCTTGACGACGGCGTGCTCACCATCCGCGCCGAGTGGAATCAGGAAAAGAAGGACGAAAACAAGCAGTACCTCATCAGCGAACGCCGTTACGGAAAGGTAGAGCGCAGTTTCTCTGTGGAGAACATCCGCGAAGATGAAATCAAGGCCGAATATGTAAACGGCATACTGAAGCTCACGCTGCCCAAGAAAACTCCGGAGTCCCGGCAGCTGAGAAAGATTGAAATTCAGTAAATATGCTTGACAAATCTCGATTCGGCCTATATAATCCTTGCATAAATAGGCTTCATATCGGCTGCGATCGGGAGAAGTAGCACGGAAGACCCGCTAAAGAGATGGGCGCATATGGTGAAAGCGCCTGCGGAAGACTTCTTTGTGAAGGACGGCCCGTGAGTCACGCGCGGGAAACCGCGGCGCTTTCTCAGGCGATACATGAGGAGAGATGACCGAAACACTGTATTCGGTCAAGCAGGGTGGCAACGCGAAACAGCCTTTCGCCCCTACATTATGGGGTCGAAGGGCTTTTTTCTATCGCAGGCAAACAACGAAGGGAGATGGAACCTCATGCTTACGCAGGCGCCTAAGGGCACACAGGACATGCTGCCGAAGGACAGCCATCGCTGGCACAAAATTGAGGATACTATGCGCCGCATATGCGCAACAGCCGGATACAGGGAGATCAGAACGCCCGTGTTTGAGCATACGGAGCTTTTTCAGCGCGGCGTCGGAGACACTACGGACGTGGTACAAAAGGAAATGTACACCTTTACCGATAAAGGCAACCGCTCGATTACATTAAAGCCCGAGGGAACCGCCGGCGCCGTCCGCGCGATGATCGAGGCGCATCTGTACGCGGAGCCGCTTCCGCAGAAGATGTATTACGTATCCTGCCCGGTATTCCGCTATGAAAAACCGCAGAGCGGAAGACTTCGCGAGCATCATCAGCTGGGCGTTGAAGTGTTCGGCGCAAAGGACGCAAGCGTGGACGCGGAAATCATCCGCCTCGCGATGGACGTTTTAGAGGGAAACGGCGTGCACGGGCTTACGCTGCACATCAATTCCATCGGCTGCCCCGAGTGCAGAAGCAAGTATAATGAAGCGCTGAAGGCATTTTTGGAGCCGAAGCTCGAAGGCATGTGCGAAACCTGCAAGGGACGCTTTACAAGAAATCCCATGCGTATTCTCGACTGCAAGGAAGCAAAGTGCAAATCGCTCGTTCAGGGCGCGCCCGCAATGCTCGATATGCTGTGCGAAGAGTGCGCAGAGCACTTTGAGCTTCTGAAAAAGTACCTTTCCGTATTCAATATCAATTATGAAGTGGACAAGGGCATCGTGCGCGGCCTTGACTACTATACAAAGACCGTATTTGAAATCATCACCAAAACGCCCGACGGCGGCGAACTCACCGTATGCGGCGGCGGCCGCTATGATGGTCTTGTCGCACAGCTTGGCGGCCCCGAAATGGCCGGCATCGGCTTCGGCATGGGCGTTGAGCGCATACTGATGGTTCAGGACATGCTGGGAATCGCTGCGCAGACTCCGAATCTCGTGGACGCGTTCGTGGTAACGATGGGACTGGAAGCGCGTCTGGTGGGCGAAAAGCTGGTCAGAGATCTTCGCTTGTTCGGCGTAAAGAGCGACCTGGATCACTGCGCGCGCAGCATGAAAGCGCAGTTCAAGTATGCAGACAAGCTCGGTGCGCGCGTGGTGGCAGTGCTTGCGGGCGACGAGCTCGAACGCGGCATCGTAAAGATTCGCAATATGGAAACGCATGAAGAAAAGGAAGTTCTGCTGAGTGAAGCGGTATCTTCCATCAAGCAAGGAGTGTATTGATTATGAATTACAAGAGAAACGCATACTGCGGCGCGCTCACGAAGGCAAATACCGGCGAAAGCGTGCATCTTTCCGGTTGGGTACAGAGAACCCGCGACGTAGGCGGCGTGGTATTCGTATGGCTTCGCGACCGCGAGGGCATTGTACAGCTGGTATTTGAGGAGAGCGTTTGCGGAAAGGACGTATTTGAAATCGGCCGTTCCCTCCGCGGGGAATATGTTGTTACCTGCGTTGGCGAAGTACGCATGCGCGACGCAGCCGCCGTCAATAAAGAGCTTAAAACCGGCGAAATCGAAGTATTCGTAACGGAAGCCGCCATCCTCAACAAGAGCGAAACCCCGCCCATCTATATCGATGACAAGGCGGAGGAAAACGAGCTGATCCGCTTAAAGTACCGCTATCTGGACCTTAGAAGACCCAAGCTTCAGAACAATCTTCGCCTGCGCTCCAAGATCATCTCCACCATCCGCACTTATATGACGGAGCAATCCTTTACCGAAGTGGAAACCCCGGTTCTCACCAAGTCCACCCCCGAAGGCGCGCGCGACTTCCTCGTGCCCTCCCGCCTTCACAAGGGCAATTTCTATGCGCTGCCCCAGTCGCCCCAGATCTACAAGCAGCTTCTGATGCTGGCGGGCTTTGACAGGTATTATCAGGTTGCCCGCTGCTTCCGCGACGAGGACAGCCGCGCCGACCGTCAGCCCGAGTTCACCCAGCTCGACCTTGAAATGAGCTTTGTAGAGCCCGAGGACGTACAGACCGTAGTAGAAGGCGCCTTCGCCCGCGTATTTGAGGCCGTAAAGGGCATCAACATCCAGCTACCCCTCCCCCGCATGACCTGGCGCGACGCCATGGAAAACTACGGAAGCGACAAGCCCGATACCCGCTTTGAAATGAAGATCAAGAACTTCACCGATTACGCGAAGAACTGCGGCTTCCCGCTGTTTGAAAACTGCGTAAATGAAGGCGGCGAGGTTCGCGGCATCTGCGCAAAGAACCTTTCCACCCTCACCCGCAAAGAGCTGGATTCCTACGGCGAGTTCGTAAAGAGCTACCGCGCCAAGGGACTCCCCTATCTGGTATTCAACAAGGACGGCACTTATAAGTCCTCCTTCAACAAGTTCCTGACCCCGGAATTTGCGGAGAATGCCAGGAAGGTCTTCGAAGCCGAAAACGGCGACATCGTATTCTTTGCATCCGACAAAAAGAACGTCGTTCTCCAGTCTTTGGGCGCGCTCAGATGCGAAATTGCAAAGCGCACGGGGCTGATCGATCCTAACAAGTACAATCTTTTCTGGGTCACCGAATTCCCGCTGCTCGAGTACGATGAGGAGGAAAACCGCTTCGTCGCCATGCACCATCCCTTCACCAGCTGGATGGACGAGGATCAGGACAAGATCTCTTCCGATCCCGGCGCTGTCCGTGCAAAGGCCTACGACCTCGTTATGAACGGCATCGAGATGGGCTCCGGCTCCATCCGCATCCATTCCTCCGATATTCAGGCGCAGATGTTTGATCTGATCGGCATTTCGAAGGAAGATGCACAGCTGCGCTTCGGCTTCCTGCTGGACGCCTTCAAATACGGAACGCCTCCGCACGGCGGCTTCGCATTCGGCATCGACCGCCTGACCATGATCTTAACCGGCAGCGATTCCCTGCGCGACGTTATCGCCTTCCCCAAGGCCTCCAACGCCGCCTGCCTCATGATGGCAACTCCTTCGGATGTAAAGCAGGATCAGCTGGACGCTCTGGATATTGCGATCGTAAAGAGCGAAGAATAACAACGAGTTTTGCCATATTCACAGAAGCAGAGGCAGACGCCTCTGCCTTCTGTGCCTTTTGAACAGTAAAATGTGTTAGACAGGAGAGATCCGGCATGCGCGAATGGATCAAAAACATTACGCTGATCACAATCGGCGTTTTATTGATGACCGTTTCCTATAATATGTTCCTGGTGCCCGCCAAGATTGCTCCCGGCGGCGTTTCGGGTGTCGCGACCATCATCCACTATCTCGTTGGATTTCCGATCGGCGCAGTGTCGCTCGTATTGAACGCGCCTCTGTTTTTGCTCGGCTGGCGGCAGGAGGGACGCGGCTTCATCGTGCGGACGCTCATATCTACGGTGCTGCTCTCTTTGTTTATCGATCTGATTCCCCTTCCCACAATCACGCAGAATTCGATGCTCTCCGCCATCTTCGGCGGAATCATACTGGGCGCAGGTCTCGGCCTTGTGCTGATAGCGGAAGCCACGACCGGCGGAACCGATCTCGCCGCCAAGATGATTCAAAGAAAGATCCCTCGCTTAACCGTCGCATGGGTGCTGTTTATCCTTGACATGATCGTCATCATCATGGCCGCCATCGCCTTTTCCCCCGAGGAAGGCCTCTACGCGCTGGTTACTATATTCGTAAGCACCAAGGTGATGGACTTTCTGCTGGAAGGCTCAAAAAGCGCCCGCGCGTTTAACGTAATCACGAAAAAGAGCACTGAAATCGCAGCGCGCATTATGACAGAAATGGAGCGCGGCGTAACCTGCTTTACCGGAACCGGCATGTACTCCGGAAAGGAAGTCACCATGCTCTACTGCGTAATCAGCAACCGCGAAATCCCGCGCCTTAAGCACATCATTCTCTCAGAAGACCCCAATGCCTTCATCGTAATCAGCGAAGCACACGAAGTTGGCGGCGAAGGCTTCACCTACAACCGCCCAACATTCTCGATTTTTAAGAAAAAACAGTAAAGACAAAAACAATCAATGCGAAAACGCAAAAACAGCCGCTTTGATTCGGCAATGTCATTAGGCCAATAAAAGAAATCTCTCTGCGAACGAGAAACGTTGCAGAGAGATTTTTTATATAGCACTTGACAACCAAATGTCCCGGAAAAGATTTTTCACGGAAATCAAAGCCGGGCTTTGAAAAAGCGATTTCTGTCCCGATCGCTTCGGAAGCGCTGTTCGGGCGTTTTGCAGAAGAATTCGAATCGGAAAACACCGATCGCGGGCTTCGGCTTCCTGCCATTGGCGGCTCTGATCCGGCTCCCCCGACGAATCCCGATGATTCGGATTCCCGTTTTCCCTTCAAAGAATGAATGAAATGGGTATCATCTTCCGCATCTCATTGCTATGTACGATCCGATCAATAATATCTATACCGAAGCTATCGTCAAAGGCTCTAAGGTTTTGCATTGAACGGCAGATTCCGACCCGGTTGGCGGATCGCTCTTCTATTTCTTCAGCCATTTCCCCATCTGACAGAGGGTATGAGGAATTCCATTTGCCGGCCTGTGTTCAGAAAAAGGATTGGAAATTCCTTTTCCGAATGAAAGACGGTGTTGGGGCATGGATGCTTCCCCTCTTTTGAATGCGCTCGCTGCCTGGGTTTATTCCGCTTCCGCATTGCTTCGCTTTATGACATTGGTGTGTAAAAGCGGCATGCTGTTTCACATCAGCCGCCGAGAAACACAGCAGGTATCCAAATAGGCATTCCGGTCCGTCTTGCCCGTCGTCCGAATCCGTTCAATATCAGCCAAGCGCTTTATCATCTGTAAGCTCTTTCAGAATCGATATCAGCGCGCGCTTTCCGCCCTGGGCATTTGCGCCCGTGCAGCTGGGGCAGCCATTTTGGCAGGGGCATGCGGAAAGCATTCTGAGGGCTTCTTTAAAAAGCTCATGATTCATTTCGTACACCCTGTCGGAAAGGCCGATGCCGCCGGGGATATGATCGTACAGGTACAATGTCGCCCGGTCGCTGAAGGGATCCTTCACGTGGTATACGACGCTGATATCCGTGGGCGCGCACATCAGGTGCATGGGCGCGATATGCCTGAGAAGGTACGAAAGCGCGACCATGGCGGTCTTCATTTCGTCCTTTCCGTATTTTTCGTCCATGCCCTCGGGAAGCGTCCACCAGCAGGCGGAGGTGTGCATTTCAAGCTCCGGAAGCGTGACCGGCCCCCAGCCGAGGTTTTCATGGGTATCAAAGCGAATCTTTTTAAACAGTGTGACAATGGAAGACACCATTACCTCTCCGCGGTGCTTCGTCATGGCGCCGACGGGCGCGTCCTCAAATTCATCCAGCACCTTAAGGCTTGTGGTGAGATCCGCGTCGGTATAATAGCCCACGTCCACCTCACGGATGTACGCCTTCTTATCGTCGAAGTCCAGATCCTCCACCTGATACTGCCTGCCCTCGTGCATATAGATGGCGTATTTGTGAAGGAGCATCGGAACGGTAAACCTGTCCATCTCGCCGACCACCTTGTGCTTCTTGGGATCGGTGATATCGATGATCAGGAAATTCTGATCCGACGCGCTTCTTAAGTTAATGCCCGCCTGCGGGAATTCCTCCGCCATCCAGTACCATTTGCCGGACACCAGGCGAAGAATATCCTGAGATGCGAGATAGTTTAAAAGTTCCTCCGTATCCTCTACGCCTCCGAACGTTTCCCCTTCCACAAACGGAAGCTCATAGGCGGCGCATTTCAAGTGGTTCAAGAGGATGTACAGGTTGTCGGGATTAATATAGGCTCTCTCCGGCGGCTGACCGAAGAAATACTCGGAATGTGAGATGATATACTGATCCAGCGGGTTTGAGCTTGCGACAAGAATCATCAGCGCTTCGCTGTTTCTTCTGCCCGCGCGTCCCGCCTGCTGCCATGTGCTTGCAATGGTGCCGGGATAGCCGCACATCACGCATGCGTCCAACTGTCCGATGTCAATACCGAGCTCCAGCGCATTCGTGGACACGACCATGTCCACATGTCCCGCGCGAAGCTCGCGCTCGATTTCGCGGCGGAGCGTAGGCAGATAGCCGCCTCTGTAGCCGCGAACGCGCGCGGAGTTGCCCAGCGCGTCTCTCACGAGATCCTTGGAGTAGCGCAAAAGCACCTCTACTGCCAGGCGCGAACGCCCGAACACAATCGACTGAATGCCGTTTCTCACAAGCCTTGCGGCAATATCGCGCGTCGCGGGAAGGCTGCCCGCGCGGATGCCCAGCTGGCGGTTGACGACCGGCGGATTATAAAATACCACATGCTTTCTGCCCGCCGGCGCGCCGTTGTCGTCCAGCAGCGCCATTTCCTTTCCCACCATGCTTTCGGCAAGCTCCTTCGGGTTTTCAATGGTAGCGGAGCAGCAGATGAAGGTGGGATTTGCGCCGTAAAACGCGCAGATGCGCCTGAGCCTTCGAATTACGTTTGCAAGGTTTGAGCCGAACACGCCCCGGTAGGCGTGAATCTCGTCCACAACCACATATTTCAGGTTTTCAAACAGCTTTACCCACTTGGTGTGGTGCGGAAGGATTCCCTGATGCAGCATATCCGGATTGGTGACCACCACATGTCCAGCCTGTCTGATGGCGGTTCTGGCAGAAGCAGGCGTATCGCCGTCATAGGTGTACGCCTTGATTTCGCATTTCATCGCCTCGATCAGCTGGTACAGTTCGCTCGTTTGATCGCTGGAAAGCGCCTTTGTGGGGAAAAGATACAAAGCCCGCGCCGCGTCGTCTTTCAGGATTTCCCTGAGAACCGGAAGATTGTAGCAAAGCGTTTTTCCGGACGCCGTAGGCGTTACAACGACAAAATCGCGCCCGGCGCATGCGTAATCAAGCGCCTTTCGCTGGTGCGAATAGAGCTGCGTAATCCCCCGGGAATTGAGCGCAGAGGTAATACGCGCGTCCAGTCCGTCGGGAAAGGGCGCGTATCTGGCGTCTCTGGGCGGAAGTTCGCGCCAGCAGGTGACATTCTCCATGAACGCGGGATCGCCTTTTAAATCCCTTATGAATTCAGAAAGCGTCAAGCGGCATCATTCCTTTATGTGAAGGATTTCCGTATTCCGAACCGCTTCTTCGATCAGCGCCTCTGCGTCCAGCCATTTTTCTTCCTTTTCCACCTTGTCAATTTTGGGCTTGGTTACGGGATGGCGGGGCGTGAACACGGTGCAGCAGTCCTCATACGGGAGGATGGATGTTTCGTAGGTGTCGATTTTTTCGGCAATTCGAATGATTTCCAGCTTGTCCATGCCGATCAGCGGACGGAATACCGGCACAGTCGCAACGACGTCCGTGCAGGCAAGCGCTTCCATCGTCTGAGACGCAACCTGACCGATCGATTCTCCGGTGATCAGCGCCTGACAATCGTTGTCGCGGGCGATTCTGTCGGCAATGCGCATCATGAATCTGCGCATGATGACGGTGCCGAGGCCCTCTTCGCACTTTTCATGAATCTTCATCTGGATATCGGTAAAGGGCACCACATGTACGCGGATGCCGTTTTCATAAAGACCGATCGTCTTTGCAAGCGATAAAACCTTTTCCCGTGCACGCTCTGAGGTATAGGGCGGGCTGGCAAAGTGAATCGCCTGGATGTTTACGCCCCTTCGCATGATCTGATAGCCGGCAACGGGACTGTCAATGCCGCCGGAGAGCAGAAGCATGGCGCGTCCTGCCGTGCCCATGGGAAGGCCGCCCACCGCCATGGTCTCCGTATTGCACAGATACGCATGGTCGCGGATTTCGATCCACATTTCGGTCTGAGGCTTATGAACATCCACCTTCAGATGGGGATACGCATCCAGAATTCTCTCGCCGGCCTTGCTCGCCAGTTCCTGAGAATTCAGCGGGAACTTTTTGTCGCTTCTTTTGCACATCACTTTAAATGTGCCTGTAACGCCCTTCATCATTTCGATTGCCTGGGCGTAGATTTTTTCGAGATCCTTTTCCATTTCGACCGCCGGGCTCACGGAATAAATGCCGAACACCTTTCTTACGCGTTCGAGGCAATCGTCCATATCCTCCGCGCCCGACACATATATGCGCGATTCCGCCATCCATACGTGTCCGCCGATGCCTTCAACGGCTTTTCTCACATTGTCAACCAGCGTTCTTAAGAAAAAGGGGCGGTTCTGTCCCTTGAGATGCACTTCGCCAAAGCGTGCAAGCAATACCCTGCGCATAAAGAATCTATCTCCTTTGAAACCGTTTCAGTATCTCGTATTTCATCTTGATTTTTTCGGCGGCGTAATCGATTTCCTCATTCGCCGTATACGGGGAAAGGCTGAATCTCACAGCGCACTCCGCAATTTTCGAAGGCACGCCCATCGCCGTTAATACCGGGCTGATCCTGCGCTTTTTGGAGGAACAGGCGCTGCCCGTTGAAACCATTACGCCCTCTTCCTCCAGCGCATGCAGCATCACTTCGCCTCTGACGCCCGGAAAGGACATATTGAGTATGTGACATGCTCCTCTTTCGATTTCAGGCCCGTTTACGACAGCTCCCGGAATCCGGCTGACAATCGCGTCATACAGGCGCCGTTTCTTTTCATGAAGCCTTTCGCATATATCGGTCATGGCGTCCATTTCCAGAACCGCGCGCTTAAGCCCCGCGATTCCGGGCGTGTTCTCGGTTCCGCTTCGAAGATTGTCTTCCTGCCCTCCGCCGATATGCAAAGGAATCAGGCGCACACCCTTTCTTACCGCCAACGCGCCCACACCCTTGGGCCCATGAATCTTGTGCGCGGAAAGCGTATACATATCGATCAGAGAAAAATCGATCTTTTCCCGTAAAAAGCCCTGAACGCCGTCCACATGGATTCTCGCGCCGGGGCATTTTCCCCGAACCATGCCGGAAATGCGCGCTATATCGTTGATCGCGCCCGTTTCATTATTTACATGCATCACGCTGATCAGATTAACGTCCCTTTCGAGCATTGCCTCCAGCGCGCCGTAATCGATCTCTCCCGCATTTGTAAGCGGAATATATTCCACTTCCGCGCCCGCCTTCACAAGGCTGCCCGCCGCTTCCATAACGCTCGGATGTTCGCCGGAAGAAACCAGCACGCGGATGGGAGGATGCATCGCGCCCGCAGCGCCCAAAAGCGCCAGATTGTTGCTCTCTGTACCGCCGGAAGTAAATATCACGCGCGCATCCTTTGCATGAATGCTTTTAAGGATCAAATCGCGGCATTCGTTCATTTCCTTTTCCGCATAAAGCGCCTCGCGGTACATTGCGGACGGATTATAATACATCTGAGACATCGCGCGGGTCATTTCCTGAATGACGCCGTCCGCCACGCGCGTAGTCGCGCTGTTGTCCAAATAGGCCTGCATAATCGCCTCTCGCCTTCCTTAACATGAAAAGCGGAACGCCCTTTGCCCGAAATCCGGCAAAAGGCATTCCCATATATTCATCTTTTTCGTTCTGTCAGTTCTGCCACACGCCAAAGCCCAGATAGCGGGGATTGTTGATGAGCTTCATCATTTCCTCACTGGGTTCGATGATTACAAGGTGACGAACGGCATTTTTGGTGAAGAAGAAATATACAAGATCGTTGTCGCGGTTGAGGAACCAATTGTGCTTTTTGATATTTTTATCGTTTACATAGCGGTTGAAGGACGGATGAGTAACTTTTCCACAGCTCTCAACGGTCTTGAGATTCAGCTCCGTAAGATATCTTCTCTTGCTGTTGTTAAGCACCATCGATATATCCAGTACGCCGTTTGTAAACGTATATTCGTATTCCACGCGAAGTGTATCCTTTTTAATCCAGATCAGCACCGCAAGACCCGCCATTATAACGCCGATAATCAGCATCTGCCAGGGGAAGGCGCCTCTTCCGATGGTATTGATAACCATCTGAATGATAAAAATACCGATTACGCCGAACATGATAAGCATCGCCCACGCCAGATAATAAGTGAGATTTGCAAATCCATTGTGGCGCTTGATCACGATTTCTTCTCTGAAATTATCCATTGCCATATTGTCTATACCCCCACAATTCGTTAATCATAGTACTCTCATCTTCTATTATAGCATATTTTTCTCTCCACGCATAGCCAAAAAAGAATTTTCACGCTTTTTTCATTTTCCTTCATAATCGGGAATACTTTTCGCTTTTCTGCCCATCCGCCCTTTGACGGAACGATAAAAAGGTGATACAATATATAAGTGAAATTATGAAATTCGGAGGATGTTCTTCGTGAAATGCCCGAAATGCCGCCAAACGATCCGGGAGCACATGGATGTGTGCCCGCGCTGCGGCCTTCCCCTGATCGCTACCGATAAAACCCGCTACACCGAGCCCCTGCCGATATCGCGCCTGTTACTCCGATCGTTTATGTTTCTTGTAGGCCTTCTCATCACCATCTGCATTTTCACATTCATCGGCGTTCGCATTCACTATTCAAGAGAAGCCAAGCGTATTGAAGAAACATATGTAAACCACACCACTCAGACCATTACGCTCGATAACGGCATGACCGGACACGCCATTTCCTTTTTCGGAACCGACGGCGATATGATCTATATCGAAGAGCTTCAAGAAAGCTATATGTTTGTCGGCGGCGTCGCACGCGTGGAGTTCCCCGATTACATCTGGTTTGAAAACGATCCCTCGGATATCGACAGCGCCATGATTACGCTTTCTCCCGTGCTGATCACCTCCTCCCGCGAAAAGCTGAAGCTGCCCGCGTTCTCCATGAGCATCCCCGTGCCGGAAGCGCCGATCACCATCAATACGCCTTCTGTCGATTACGTGAATGTGATTACGTCGCTGACCTCCATTAACTTAAAGGTGGTTCACGGAAGCCAGGTCATCATCAATGGTGAAGACGTTTCCGACAAGGTAGACAGAAGCGGAAATCTGTCGCTGGTCATCAACATATATCCCATCGGCGAAAATAATATTTCCATTATCGTAAGAACCGATCAGCACAAAGAAGCCAGGCGCGACCTCGTATTCTTCCGCGACGTGATGGAAATCAACCTGGAACTTGCAACCTCAGTAAGCTTCAAGAGCAATTTGAGCTATATGACCATCTCCGGAAAGACCGATCCCGGCGCATGGATTGAAGTCGATTCTCTCCACGACCCCGACAGTCTCTCCGTAAACCAGCAGACCGGCGATTTCTCCTTTAAAGCGCGTTTCTCCTCCTACGGTGAAAATCTCGTCAAATTCCGCGCAACCATGGCGGGAAAGAAGGACTCCGAAATCTCCTTCACCGTAAACTACATCCCCTCCAAGGCCGAATACTCGCGCAACGCCTGGAAGATGGATTACGCGCAGCTGCGCCTGATCTACGAGCAGTGGCATGGCCGCGTATTCCTCTGCAAGGGCAAAATCGTCGATGTGTACTACGAAAACGACAAGCAGTATTCCGTCATGGATGTAGGAACCGGTGAAACACAGCTGATTATACTGGAAAACCAGTCGGATATCGGCTCACTGAACATCGGCGCAAAATACGAAGTATACGCAGACGTTGCCGGTCGACTCTTCTACGACGCCGGCTACTGTCCGCACCTGATCGCAAGATACGCATCTGTCGTGGTTGAAAACTAAATGAATCCGGGCGGCGCAGCAAAATCTGCACCGCCCGGTTTTTTCCGCGCTGATTTGGCGCCGACGTTTCAAGCCGCTTTGCTCTGCGCTTCGGCATGTCCGTGTGCAGCGTCTTCATTGGCCGTCCAAGTCAAATACGCACCGTCTGCATGCCTAAGACGCCCCATCTCTCCGCTTCTCACGCGGTCCCCCGCCCTTCTTTGCAGAAGGGCGGCAAGAAATTTGTAATTCAGCAACTATCGCAATTCCCGCTGCGCATCGGCGCATACGCTTAACCGCCCGGACAAAATCTAAGAGACTCTTTGCGCCCCATTTATTCCGCCCGTCAGTGAGCTTAAGCGTGAGCGCCTGAGGGATTTTTCCTTTCCGCCGCCTCCCTGTTTGGAGCATGAAGGCATACGCACATTATCTGAAAAACAGGCGTCATTCCTTTCCATTTACACAAAAAGGCAGGCGGCGGTAAAATACCGCCGCCCCCCATGATTATTCACTTTTACTGATAGGGATCTTTGTACTGACTCTGATAGGAATCCTCGTATGCATCGTAGGCTCTGCGCTGAGGCTGAGAAGGTCTCTCCTGCGGGCGCGTACGGCGCTGTACGGGCGCTTTGAGCTTTTTGTTGATCTCGATGACATTTTTGGTGCGCATAATGGAAAGCATAGAAATCTCGAACAGAATTCTGATCAGGATCGGGCCCACGAACATCATGGCTACGCCGTACCAGAAGAAGCTGTGGAACTCGCCGAAAGCTTTAATGCCCGAGAAGAGCATAAAGAAGCCCGCGGAAATCGTAAACAGCGTCGCAAACACGTACAGCGCCTTGAAAATCTTTTCAAGATACAGATCCTTTAAGTTCAGTATGTCATGCAGAATTACAAGCACCTTGTTCAGATTCTTTTTGCGCGCTTCCGGCAAAAAGAAGATATATGCGGCTACGGTAGAAATGAGCGCCAGAATCAAACCGATGATGAACGCTACATTAATTGGCATTGGACACTCCTCCTCAATTCTGATTAACACCCAGATTATACCGTAAATGTTTCATTTTGTCAATAAATATTACAAAGATATGAAATAATATTTCGAAATAAATTTTGGCATACAAAAAGAACGGCGGTATACGCCGTTCCTTCTCTTATCTTTTATCAGCGAAGGGGATCGATTCGGAATACTTCGCTACCGTTGATCAGCACATTCCAGTTTGCAGCGAGGTCGTCCTCGTGAATGCACATCCACGCTTCGACCAGCTTCAGCTTCTGGGGCCTGAGGTGGCCGTCCAGAATTTCGCCTGCCAACGATATGATTACCTCTTCATCCTTAAAAACCGCATGAATATGGGGCACTTTCAGCGCGCGGGAACGATCCGTGTACATATATATCACAATTCCGTAGAACAAGCTGATGGGCGTCATGATTTTTACCTCCTAACCGAAAACCAATTTTACCATATTCGGCCGGGAAATTCAACCAATCGGCATTACACAAGTATTGCTAATCTATTACACTTATCCGCTCAAACAATCAATTCGCCGAGCGTGCGCTTGGGAACGTGATGCACATTGTCTTCATCCCTGTAATAATCGATATTTCCCTTTGCATCCTCAAGCACAATCTCCTCATCCGGCTTTCCAAGCGCGATCACAAGGGAAACCTCCAAATTCGAAGGGAGCTTCAGCGCCTGATGAACCGCAGGATCAAACGCCGCGATCATGCAGCCGCCAAGACCCATATGCGCAGCCGCCAGAAGAATCGTCTGCGCCGCGATGCCTACGTCCGTCTTCACGGAAGACGCGGGCGCAATGCCGGTATCCGCAAGTATGACGACAAACGCCGTAGGCATATGACCTGCGGGCGGAAGCTGCATGTGCTTGATCTTTCCCGCCCACTTTGTATACGGCTGAATGACGGAATTGGTTTTTTCATCCGCCGACAGGAAGAATTTCAGCGCCTGCCTGTTTACGGCGCTCGGCGCAAACCTTGCGCATTCGACCATTTTTACAAGCTCCTCCCGCAAAACGGGTCTGTTCCCGTCAAACGAGCGGTAACTCCTCGAATTTTTCACAAGCTCCAAAAAGTCCATATTTTCATTCCCCTTTCAGATAATCACGCTTCCCTCCGCCTCAACACGAACGCGAACCTGCCGATCCTTTATACGCACTTTCGCAAACGCAGCCCGGGCGGAATTGTTGATGATAATCAGTTTGTCGCTGCCCGAGTAATACGCGCATTCGCATACAGGGTTATCGGTCATGTATACGCCGTCCAGATCCTCTCTGGAAGCCGCCCACAGAATCGCGCGGTATAAAAGCCTCGCCTCAGTCGTGCCGTAGGTAAAGCCGGAGAGGTATACGCCTCTTCCCTTTCCGAACTCATTTACAGCAAGACGCACATCCTTTCCCTTTGCCATCAATATCTTTGAAGATTCCAACGCCGGGTATACGCCGGAAACATGGTTATGGAACGCTTTTACGGCATGCTTCACGTCCTTCATGATGAAGTGTCCTGCTTCAGTCTCAAAGGAAAGCTTGCCGCGGCAGATGGTTGCGCCCGTTTCCCTGTCAACGCCGAGAATGGGCGCAAGCTTGAATTCGTTCATACCGCCCCTCGCAGCGCCGGGCTCGCCTACGCCAATCAGGCCGCCGCCGGCCATAACGAACTTCTGTATGTTTTCAACGAGTTTCGGGTTATTCCATATATCTCCGCCGCTCCACGCATCGTACGCGCGTCCGGCATTAATGATTACGTCCACATCCTCGGGAACGCCGTTTTCAATCACTTCATCAAATGAAATCGCACGAACCTCCACTGGAAGTCCCGCCATCGCTTCGTACAGATGATTCAGATAAAGCTCCGGATGCTCATGCATATGTCCCGAGCAATTCCACGTGCGAAGGCTGCCCCAGGAATGAAGCACCGCCACACGGATGCCGCTCGACCACACACCGCCTTCATCGTGCAGGCTCTTCAGCATTCTGAATTCATCTGCAATATCCCGTACTTCCTTCTGAAAATCCAAAAACGGCTCCGTAAGCGACAGGTATCCGCCAAGGCCGATTCGATCAATTTTCACCCTCAGAAGCGCACGCCTTACACAAGCCCAATACCTTCTTGCATCCTTTTCGGGATGACCGCCGGGCGCAAAGGTGGGTTCGCCCGTGAGCCCCGTCGGGAAAAGATACGGATGGAGCCTCAGCTCATGCGTTTTTACTTCGCTTACTCCCGCGCACAGGCGCGCTTCGAAGGCGTTAAACACGCATTTGATCAATCCGTCAAAGCTGAATTCGCCGAAATGCCCGCTCCACGGCTCGATGCCGACCCATGTATCATCGTAAAATACATAGGCAAGCTTTCCGTGCTTATGCACAAGGTCTACGCACTTTTTGCCGAATTCCCGAACGAATTTTCCGGTAAACTCCATCCAGTCGCGAAGCACGCGGCTGGGCGGATTATGAACGGGATTATGTCTGCCCGCGTTTATAAAGTCCTCGGACGTCGGCCTGTATCCGTATTCCGCTTCAAAGGCTCTCAAGGACACGGGATTTACGGAAAAATCGTAGCTGCCCCAGTCGCTGAATACGTCCCGGTTGCGTTTGCTGTCGCTCCAGATCCAGCAGAAATTATAGAACATCGACGTAAAGCGAACGACGCGCGTATGCTTATGCTCCCTGAGCCACTCATCCAGAAACGAGAGAAGCGCCTCCTGCGTTTCGGGATATCTCGGCTCAACCGCCATTAGATGCTCCTTATCGCCCCAGTCGTTTGTGATGTGATTGTACATGGAGATTTCTTCCCAGATGCGCGTGGCGAGGAAATTGACCGTATAAATATGGCCTTTCTTCGCATGATGAACGGTTACAAGCTCCTTTTCCCCGTCATACGACCAGTCGGCATGCTCGTTTCCTTCGGTTCTGTCAAACACCTGCCAGAATTCCTTCGGATCATCCCACGGCGCAATGATAAACTGTTCCCGGAAATACCCGTCCAGAGGCGATATAACAATCTCTTTCGTTTCCGCAAGTACGGGAGCGCTCATCAGGAAATTTCTCTGAAGCTTATCCATATTGCTTTTCGCCCAAGCGGTGATCGATCTGACCATGCAGATGGTGGAATAAATCGGTATTCCGGATTTAAGTATTTCGTCGGAAAGCTGCGTTCCGTCGCTGTCGCGAATGCAGTCCGCGCCCCATTCGCCCGCAAGGCGCATTGTAAGCGCTTCATATCCCTTTTCGCCGGGAAGCGTAAATCCGCCGATAGTTTTCGCCATCAGTATCAGCCTCCGTATGATCATATTTCATATAGTATCAATATTGTATATGAAAATAACGAAAATTGCAACACAAAATGGCAGCGGTTTCATTTTCATTTCTTCGGGGCGCTGCTGTTTCTGATCACAAGCGTGCAGGCAACCTTTTCATCCGTTCGAATGCTTTCGTCAAGCAGCATTTGAACCGCGCGCCTTCCGATATAATCCTGATTCGTATGAATGGACGAAAGCGCGGGCTGCATGTAGGAATCAAAAAACAGGTCGTCGCAGCCGATCACGGAAACGTCCTCGGGAACCCGCCGTCCGTGCGCCTGAACCGAATGAATTACCCCCAGCGCCACAATATCATTCGCCGCGATGACGGCTGTAGGCCACTGGGATTCGATCAGCGAATCCAGCATTTCGTTCATGCGCATTTCGCCTTCCTCCGCTGTGCAGCGCCCAAATGCGCGGTAGGAGCTTATATAGGGAAGGCGCGCATAGGAAAGCGCTTCGCGGTAGCCTGCGTCTCTGGATGAAACGGCGTCCTTTTCGGAAAAACCGCCGATCAATGCGATTCTTTCGTGCCCGAGAGAGGCAAGATGCTCAACCGCCATTTTTACGCATTCGCTAAGATCAATCGTAACCGAAGGATAGCGCCCCTTCAGCTGCGTGGTGCCGATCAGCGTTACGGGCATATACTTTTTTACGGCCTCCAGCACCTCGATCTGCTTATTCATATCCTCTTCGCCCGCGTATTCCATAAGATATATCACGCCGTCCAGCCTTCGCTCAGCGACAACCGAAGCAAGGCTTTCATGGGAATCCTGCATCGCTTCCCACGGAAACAGGAGCATCGAATACCCCGCCTTCATCGCCTCGTCATACGCGCCCTTAAAAAACAGTGCATAATGCGGATTATCCACCCTCGGAAGCACTATGCCGAAGGTTTTTGAGTGCTTAAGGGTCAATCCCCGCGCGATGGCGCTGGGCTGATAGTTAAAGCGCAGGATCACATCCTCCACTTTTTTGCGCGTCTTTTCCGTCACCGTGTTTTCCCCGCGCAGCACTCTTGAAACCGTTGCAATCGAAACGCCCGCCGCGTTTGCAATGTCGTAAATCGTATACCGTCCGTCCGCCATTTTCTTCTCCTTTGTCATTTCAATATGATTATGTAATTTATTTTCATTTCAAAATGTATCATGATAATTATTTTCTTTCATCCCATTATAGCTTGTTTTTCCCGAAAATGGAACTGCCGTTTTACCATAAAATCAGCGAAAAAGTTTGACATTCGGAAAAAAGGATTTCCGAAACAGAAAATTCTTCATGGAAGCTACAATTGAACTTCATTGTTCCGACATAAATTTAATTGACTCAAAAATCAAAAAAGCGTATTCTTGAGATGTATAATTCTCAGTATTATACACAAATTCTCTTCAGGAGGTGGGAGTCATGGAAGACGGCGGCAGATGTCTGTCAAATGACGGCGTGCCTCGATCATGCGCACGCGCTTTTCGTGGCGCCCATCGCGCATATCAATAGACGCGCCTTCATACAGCACGCATTTACACCGTCTAACAAGGCACAGGCATTCAAAAGCATTTGTGTCTGGTTCGGTATGTGCTTATTATTATGAAGGGCGGTGAACCCATTGGAATGGCAGTTGATAATTGAAAGACTCAATTCCCTTTTAAGCGCCAATCGCCACAACGAGCTGCGAGGCGCGCTGATGATGCTGAATGTTGTGGACATCGCAGAGTTTTTATCCACGCTTGAAACCGATAAAATGCTCAAGGTGTTCCGAATTCTCCCCAAGGACATATCCGCTGACGTATTCAGCTATATGGACGATACGCAGCGGCAGAAGCTGATCGAATCCATCGGCGACAGCGAAATCGGAAGCCTGATCAGCGATATGTTTATCGATGACGCAGTAGATTTTCTGGAAGAGCTTCCGGCGGGCCTCGTAAAACGCGTGCTGGCGAACGTAGACGAGAATTCAAGAAAAATTATCAATCGCTTCCTAAGCTATCCCGAATACAGCGCCGGTTCCATTATGACGATCGAGTACTGCGATTTTCACATGGGGATCACGGTGCATGACGCGCTTAAGGAATTAAAGCGCACGGGCGTTGACAAGGAAACGATCTACACACTGTACGTATTGGACGCGCAAAGAAAGCTTTTGGGAACGGTACCGCTCAGAAAGCTGATTCTGGCAGACGACGATGTAAAAATCGAAAACCTCATGAATCCGAACTTCATTTGCGCAAACACGCACGACGATCAGGAGGCCGTCGCCGATCTCGTTCGCAAGTACGACCTGTTGAGCGTTCCCGTGGTCGACAAAGAAGGGCGTCTGGTCGGCATCGTAACATCAGACGATATCATCGACGTTATCGAAGAAGAGGCAACCGAGGACATCGAAAAGATGAACGCCCTTTTGCCGAGCGAAGACGAATACATGAAGACGAGCGTATGGACGCTTGCCAAAAACAGACTCCCCTGGCTCATGTTCATGATGATCAGCGGTATCTTTACCGGCCTTATTATTCTCCACTTTGAAACGGTTCTGACTGCCATACCCGATTTGGGTCTTGCGCTGACCGCCTGCATCCCCATGCTCATGGGCACCGGCGGTAACTGCGGTTCTCAGGCCTCCACCCTCGCCATCCGCGGTCTCGCCGTAGGCGAAATCGCGCCGTCCGACGCACCGGGAATCCTTTGGAAAGAATTCCGCGTAGCAACCATTGTAAGCGTAGTTCTCGCCGTAATCAGCTTTGTCATACAGACCCTCATATTCTCAAGAAGCTGTCTTGTAGCGCTCACGGTGTCTCTCGCTATGATCGCAACGGTGGTATTATCCAAATCCATCGGCTGTACGCTGCCGGTGCTGGCAAAGAAGCTGAGGCTTGACCCTGCGCTGATGGCTGCGCCGCTGATTACGACAATCGTCGATGCTTGCTCTTTGATGATACTGTTCTTCTTCTCCTCCGTAATCATTCACTGACGAAAGGACGAATTAACGCGCATGAAGGAAGTTTTAGGCTGCATCCGCCGCGCCGATAAGGATTTCGGGCTCATCAGTCCTGGGGACACAGTCATGGTAGGCGTGTCCGGCGGAAAGGACAGCATGCTGCTTTTATACGCCATGGCGCTGTACCGGAAATTCTGCCCCAACAAATACAAACTGGTAGCCGCAACGCTTCATATGGGCATGGAGCCGTTTGATCTCAATCCCGTGATCGAGCTGTGCGAGAAACTTGAGGTAGAATACACGATCAAGAAAACGGAAATTTCGAAGATCATATTCGAAGAGCGCAAGGAAAAGAACCCCTGCTCATTATGTGCAAAAATGCGGCGGGGCGCACTGATCGATCTTTGCAAGGAGCTCGGCGCAAACAAGCTGGCGCTTGGTCACCACAGAGACGACGCTTTGGAAACGCTGCTTCTGTCCATGCTCTATGAAGGCCGCATTCATACCTTCCACCCGCGCACCTATCTCTCCAGAAGCGATATCACGCAGATTCGCCCGATGGCGTATCTTCCCGAAAAGCACGTGATTCACATGGTGAAAACGCTGAATCTGCCCATCGTGAAATCGCCCTGCCCCGCAAACGGGTATACGCGCAGGGAGGATATGAAGGAGCTTCTCAATCATATCACCAAAACCATCCCCAATGCCCGCGAGCTTATGCTGTCCGCGCTTCAGAACGAAGCGCAGTACGGGCTTTGGAACAAGAATAAGCCCGAATAATACGTGAAAGAAGGAAACGGACGTGGAAATAAACCGGATTCCCCTTTTAAAGGGTTGGAAATTCGCTCTGACGGAAGACCGAAACGCGGTATTGCCGGAGTATGATGACGCGGCCTTTCGATCGCTTTCGATTCCGCACGACTGGCAGATAGAAAACGAGCGCCGTCCGGATGCGCCCGGCGGCGGTTCGCAGGGCTTTTATCCCCGCGAGCAGATGGGTGTATACCGCCTTCGTTTTTCATGCCCCGAAGACCTGAAAGGGAAAAGCGTGCGCGTATTGTTTGACGGCGTTCAGCGCTTTTCAAGCGTATACATAAACGGCGTTTTTATTGGCGGACGGCCTTACGGCTACGTTCCGTTTTTGCTGGATCTTACCGATCATATAAAATTCAGCGAAGAAAATCTTTTAGCCGTTATCGTCGACAATCTGAATCTCAATAACGAGCAGATTGCCGGCGGCGACCGCTGGTATTCCGGCGCAGGCATATACAGAAAGGTATGGCTGCTCATCGGAAGCGATACGCGCATCGTTCACGACGGCATTCGAATCACTTCCGTCCCCGTAATCAGCGGCCCGTCAGGCGACGTACCGGATGTAAACGGCATCCGCTGCGAAAGCGCCGAAATCAGCATTGCAATTGAACTGGAAGGATCTTACGAAGGCAAAACGGTCGCGGGCGAAATCTTTGATCCATCTCATCAGTCCGTTCACACCTTTGAAATCCCCGCAGAAAATGTTTCGAAGCATGCCTTTTCCCTGCTTAATCCTTTGCTCTGGTCGCCCGATTTCCCGAAACTGTATACCTGCGAGCTCTCTCTGGGCGACGACAGGCATTCCGTCCGCTTCGGCATACGAAGCGCCGTTTTCGATCATGAAGACGGTTTCCTGTTAAACGGCGAAAAAACGAAGCTCTGGGGCGCAAACCTGCACCACGACGGAATGATCTCAGGCGCTGCCGTACCGATTGAGGTATTCAGAAGGCGGCTTACATCACTGAAAAAGATGGGCGTGAATACCATCCGCGCCTCTCACAACCCGATGGCGGAGGAAATGTACGACCTGCTCGACGAGATGGGCTTCCTAGTAATCGACGAACTGTACGACAAATGGCGGGGAAGCGGCATGTATTATGACCGTCTGTACGATGAGTGGCATTTGAAGGACGCCGAAACCATGGTAAGAAGAAGCGCCAACCACCCATCGGTCATACTCTGGAGCGTTGGAAACGAAGTATCGGGTCAGTACAGCGAGGATTATTTCAAGTGCCTTAAAGCGCTCACCGATAAAGTGCATGCGCTTGATCCCACAAGAAGCGTTACCTGCGCGCTGATCAGCTTTGTGCTTCACGATTATAACGATATGACGCCGCTCGGAAAGAGAATCGACGCAGTAATGAAATACGCCTCCATTGTAGATGTGGTATCCTGCAATTATATGGAGCATTTCTATGAAAAGCTCCGCGAAGCGGGCATGCGAAAGCCGATCATCGGTACAGAGGTGCGCACGTATTACCTGCTCGACGAAAAATATATGAACCACACCCAGATCAAGCTCGAATCTCCCTACGCGATCGTGAAAAAATACGACTGGGTTGCAGGCGCGATTCTTTGGGCGGGCGTTGATTATCTCGGCGAAAGCAGCATGTGGCCGCAGCGTGGCTGGACGGGAAACCCGCTGGACTCCACCGCAGACTGGAAAAATCGCGCCTGGTACGTAGCGTCGCAATTCAAAAACGAACCGGTTCTGAAGGTGTGCGTGTACGACGAATCCGAGCCGTGGGACGGCGCAAGAGGCCTTTGGGGCTTCCCGCAGATGCGCTCCCACTGGAAGTATCATCAGTTCGAAAAGGTATTCCACGTAGCCGTAATGACTAACTGCGATATGGTAAAGCTATATCAGAACAGTCAGACCGTGCGCGTAGGGTATCTGAAGGATTTCCCGGACGGCATGATCCATTTCTACCTTCCCTATGCACCGGGCGTGCTTCGCGCCGAGGGCTATCGGGGCGGACTGATGGTGAAAGAGGATATACTCTATTCCGATCACAATCCCGATGTCCTCAGAATCGTTCAGGACAAGGAAACACTGAAAACCGGCGGCGAAGACGTAATGTTCATAGACCTTCTGTTAGAGGATAAGCACGGAAGAAGATACGTGCTCGAAAATCCGACGGTTGATATTGCCGTAACCGGAAAGCCCGTAAAAATACTGACAGACAACGGCGACGCCTTCTCCCTTCTCCCCTTTGATGCGCTTCATATTCCGATGTTCAACGGCCATCTGATGCTCCTTGTAAGAAGCGGCGAAGAAACAGGAGAAACCAAAATTCGCCTGACGGCCGACGGCTTTGAACCCCGAGTAGTTTCAATAAAGCAGATATAGAAGCGGCGAATGCGTCGCAGACAAACGCCCCTCCCGGTCTTCGAACCAGACCGGAAGGGGCGTTTGCAAAACAGAAAAACGTAAAAATGCAAATCCATCGGCTGACAAGCCTCCTGCCGCCCTTCCGGCAGGAAGGGTGCGGGAGCGCGCGAACAGTAGACGGATGGGATACCGATATCAAGCTCAAAGTCGGAAGCGTAATTATTTGCAATCGGTTTATCATATTTGCCTCTAATTTATCCAAGCGCGAACCAAATCCCTCAGCCGCTCACGCTTAAGCACCCTCCCGTAGGTCGGCTGAAAGCCGACTAGCGACAGCGATTTGTAAAATCGCCGAGCGTACCCGGCGGCGCTTGCGCTGACGGGCGGCATT
>JAFQKQ010000042.1 GCA_017396845.1 Clostridia bacterium | reverse complement strand
ATTTGAGAGCGATGAGACATCTTGATATTATTCTAGCAAAAAAGCTAGTGTCCTCAATTTGTCCGCGGGACGACTTTGGAGAGGCGAAAAACCCTTATATATCAAGGCTTTTTCGGATTCCGTGGGTCATTCCCACTCAATCGTTCCGGTAGGTTTCGGTGTTACGTCGATCAATACTCTGTTTACGCCCTTGACTTCATTTGTAATACGCTTGGTAAGGGTATGAATGAGGTTCCAGTCCAGTTCTTCTACGGTGGCGGTCATGGCGTCTACGGTGTTTACGGCGCGGATGATGACGGCCCATTCATCGGCGCGGGCGTGATTGCGTACGCCTACGCTCTTAAGGTCGGGAATGGCGGTGAAGTACTGCCAGACTTTTCCCTGCAGACCGTTTTTAGCGAATTCTTCGCGCAGGATGGCGTCGCTCTCTCGCACGGCTTCCAGGCGGTCGCGGGTGATCGCGCCCAGGCATCTTACGCCGAGGCCGGGGCCGGGGAAGGGCTGGCGATAGACCATATCGTGGGGCAGGCCGAGGGCTTCGCCGCAGGCGCGGACTTCGTCCTTGAACAGCATTTTAAGGGGCTCAACCAGTTCAAACTGAAGATCTTCGGGAAGGCCGCCCACGTTGTGGTGGGATTTGACCATCTTGGCGGTTTTGGTGCCGGACTCGATGATATCAGGATAGATGGTGCCCTGACCCAGGAATGCGATGCCTTCCAGCTTTCTGGCTTCTTCTTCGAACACGCGGATGAACTCTGCGCCGATGATCTTGCGCTTCTGCTCCGGATCGGCAACGCCCGCAAGCTTATCCAGGAAGCGGTCTACTGCATCCACATAGACTAAATTTGCGCCCAGTTCTTTTCCGAACACGTTTACCACCTGCTCGGGCTCGCCTTTACGAAGCAGGCCGTGGTTTACATGAACGCAGGTCAGCTGATCACCGACAGCCTTAATCAGCATGGCGGCTACAACGGAGGAGTCCACGCCGCCGGACAGCGCGAGGAGCACCTTTTTGTTCCCGATCTGCTTTCTTAAAAGCGCAACTTCCTCTTCAATAAAGTTTTCGATGGTCCAGTCGCGGGGAGAAGCGGTCTTTTCAATAAACGCATCCAGCGCCTTCTCGCGGTTCTCGGGCCATACATCGTAATCATTTGCGTGCGCGCCCTGATGGCATGCGGTCAGCACAGGGAGGCCGATGCTATAGATGCCGGGATTTACGTCGATCTTTTCGCCGTCAACCACGTTGTTTTCGCCGCCGTTTACGATAACGCCGCATACGCCCGGGAGATTTTTGAGCGCTTCGGGCTCGATATCGTGGGCAAAGATTTCGCTGTACATGCCCAGCGCGCGGATTTCACGCGCGATGGCTGCGTTTTCGGTGCTTCCCAGATCCAGAATTGCGATCATGCTTCTTGCCATAACTGCCTCCGTATATTTTTGATTTGGTAGTCCCCTCCGAAAAAAACCGCCGCCCCCTTACATTACAAAGAGGCGGTGAAAGCGCGCTTATGCACGCACCCGGATATGTGCGCAGGCTGTGCCTGCGGGAAGAAATGCGCACGAAACAAACGGCAAAACCATCGCTTTCCTGCCTTTTCGCATACGCGCATCCCCCTTTCGGAATATGTCTACATTATAGCATATCATAAGGCCGCTCGGTTTTATGAATTTGTGTTGATTTTGCTAAGTTTGATTACCTGATAAAAACGCTCGAATCCGAATGTACATTTTCGAATCCGAGCGCCGTATTGCGTTATGCTGCTGTATTCCCGTGCGTTAGAAGAGCTCTAATTCGGTAATACATACGTCCCTATATTTTTCTCCCCAATATACATCCGTGATATCGAAATAGAATTCGGATGCGGCAACCGGCTTGTAGAAGTAGAGATACTGCCAATCGCCTGTATCGTAAAGGGCGCAGGTTTGTACAAATTTTCCGTCTGCGTATACATCGACCGTGCGTACGCGGCAATTCTTGTAATAGTATTCCCATTCCGCTTTGGGATCGATGTAGGGCTTGCCGTTCAAAATCATGAAGCCTTCTACCATATACTTCTTCCCGTTCTTTGTCCAAAGTTTGAAGGAAGCATACGGCTCTGATTTGCTGTCCCATGATGTATCGGTATTGCCGTCAATCATGCTGGAAGCCAGAGCGGAAGGACGGTTATTCTCGCGCTCACTCGAAGCGGAAATATTCCAATCGTACTTTATATTGTACTGATATACGGACGGCGCCTTGGGCGTAGGCGTGGGCGTAGGCTTTGGAGTCGGCGTAGGCTTCGGGGTCGGCGTAGGTTTCGGAGTCGGCGTTGGGGTGGGCTTGGGAGTCGGCGTAGGTTTCGGAGTCGGCGTAGGCGTTGCCGTCGGCTTTACATAGCCGATAAAATCATCGGCAAGCGCAAAACCAACCATACCGCTTGTCTCATTATATAGTTTCATCCAGTCTCCGCCTTTGGCTACCAGGCGGAAAACATCGCCTTTCTTCGCTTCCGTACAGTTCCGCAGATCGACAACAGGCTGTTCATAGAGATATGTCTTCTGCGAAATTACCTGAACATACGTAATATCGTAAATATCTTTCAGAACAGGAAGCGTAGGCGTAGGGATCGGCGTAGCTGTAGGAGTTGGCGCAGCTGTAGGAGTAGGCGTAGCGTTGGCCTTTTCCTCTGCCTTCTGCGCACTTTGCGCTGCCAAATATTCGCTGTTTGAATAATTAATTCTTGAAAGCATGCGGTAGATTACATGCGCGCTCTCATATTCTTCCATCTGCATATAGACTCCGGCAGCCTCATACTGTCTTTTATATACATCTTCCAGCCTCACAGCCGCGGTGTATGCATCTCCGCTTATTTCAAAGTATTTTGCATCCGCGTATGCCTTAATACTGTCAATATCGATCAAATGATATTTCTCAAGAAGCGCGCGAAACTCTTCCTGCTCATTCAGTTTCAGCAATTCGCTGTACATCTGCGTTGTAAGTTTAAAGTTTCCGCCATGAATTCCGTACCACATCTGGGTATAGCAGAAGAACGCAAATTTCCACTCTTGCGGAAAATGCGACGATTTATTGAGCTGATCCGCTCTTTCATACATCTCCGGATCATCCGCATATAATAAAAGTTCCGCCATTTCCTGTAGGACTTCCTCTTTCGATCTTATCGCCTCACCGGCGCCTGCAGGCACACTGAGAATTGCCATCATAAACGCCAGTACAAATGCGATCCACCGCTTTTTCACTTCAATCCCCGCTTTCGCTGACAAATATATTCGTATATATATCATTATTATAATAATATCAAGCCAAATTTACAATATCATTTCTATTATTTCGCTATATCATCCGCGTAATATATTCGAATACAGTCATAAGCATATAAAAAGCATTCCGGCCGCATAATACAGCCGGAATGCTTTTACATAGATCAAAGCTTTTTCATCGCTTTTTCGCCGCGGATGGCTTCAAGATTCAGCCCGCCGCGCTTGCTCTGCTGCGCGCCGCGCCATGCGTAGATCACGAGGGCGACAGCGATAACGCCGTAGGAGAGGAACGCGCGGAAGTATTCGCCGACCGCCGAATCGCCGAAGAGATTCGATGCGGCGCTCTGCGCGGTGATGAACAGGGAGTGGAACAGGAACGTACCGATCAGCGCCTGGAAGTTGGTAGCGCGGTCGATGGACGCGCCGCCGACGAGGATTGCAGCGCCCGCGTAGAGACCTACCTGCTCATGCGCGGCATAGGTCTGGAAGGTACCGATACCGTCTGACTGCATGAACATAATCTGGCCCCAGCCGGCGAGCACCGTCGAAATCATGATGGCGATGATGCGCGTGCGGTTTACATCGATACCGGCGGCATTGGCTACCACGCGGTTCTGACCAACGGCGCGGAATTTCTGTCCGAGGCGCGTTTTCATAATGAACGCGTTGAACAGGCACAGAATACCCACAACCGCCCAGGTGATTACCGGAATATTGATTTCGCGTCCGCCGGAATATCTGCCGGTGAATACGTCGTTGATGACAGGAATCTGGAATACGCCGCCGACAACCGCAAGCGCGAGAATGCCGCATGCAAGCTTGATGGTGGAGCCCTTCTTTATGAAATAACGAACCAGCATATACACTGCGATCAGCGCCAGTATAATATACAGCGTGATTTCAAAAGACAGATGCCAGATTCCGTCCACCGCCATGTACAGCCCGACATCGCCCGTCAGGTTCAGCGTGTTCTGAACGCCGGTTGCGCCGACGATGGTCACGTTGTCGTTAAGCGGGATGATGTTTCCGAAGATAAACAGGAACAGAAGCTGATATGCACCGTTTGCAAAGTAGCCCAGAATCATCGAGCCGATGGTCTCCTGACCCTTCATCTTATTGAGCAGCTTTCCGATGATGAAGCCGAAGAAACTGGCAAGAGGGAGGGTGATGGCGGCCGCCAGCAGGATGCCGGGAACGCCCGTTACTTTCCAGTTGATGGTAAGCAGAAGACCGATCTGCGCCGCCATTGCACCGATGGTGATGGCGAAGTTGATTCCCATGCCTGCGATGATCGGGATGATCAGTGCGAGCACGATGAACGCGTTGCGGTTCAGTCGCAGAAGAAGCTGGCTGGCAACATAGTTCATATCGAGGCCGGAAACGACGATGAAGAATACGCTCATCGCGATGAACATGTACGTAACCGCATATTTCTTCAGATGCTCAGAAATCGAGAAGCTGTTTTCTTTCTTCAGCTTATTCACGCGATCCACCTCCAGACTGCGTAAGCGCGTACAGGATAATGCCGTTGGAAATCATGATGCGCATAACCTCGGACAGACCGCCGCCGGCTACCGCCGCGTTTGCGATCTGCTGGCCCAGCGCAAGCACGCCTTCGAACAGGAATACGCCGACGATAACATGGCTTACCTTCGCTCTGGAAACCGTCGCGCCGCCGATCAGTATGATAGAGGCTGCGATAAAGCCCATCTGACGGGGAGCCGTATACAGCTGCGCATAGCCGAATGCCTGCGAGTAGATTACGATACCGACCGCCGCGATGATCGTGGAGAGCACCGTGCCCAGCGTGCGCATGCGGTTTACGTTGATGCCGCTGGCTTCTGCAAAGCGCGGATTTGAACCGGCCGCAGTCATTGCGATACCCACCTTGGAGCGGGAGAACAGCCACATAATCAGGCAGCAAGCCAGGAAGAACAGCAGAAGTCCGGTGGGAATCTCAATTCCGAAGATCTCGAATGCCAGGAACTCATCCAGTATGTGTGCAAAGCTTCCCAGAAGCGAGTGCGTTACGCGAAGTCCTCGTCCGGAGAGCAGCCAGATGATCTTGGGATTGGTGAAGGGGATCAGCATCCAGCCGATGCACATGAGGGATACAAAGGAGAATCCGACATACGTCGAAATCGTCATTTCGTTGCCCTTCATGCGGTTAAGAAGCAGGGAATATGCCCAGCCCAGCGGAATGGCGATCAGCGCGCCCAGTATGCAGGAGAAGAACAGCGCAGTAAAGCCGGTCATATCATACTGCAGCGCGATAACGGTTGAAAGAAGACCTGCAATGCAGCCAAGCGTCATGCCCATATTAAGGCCGATGCCACACTGGATGCCCGGAAGCATCGCCAGCGCCAGCACGCCGTACATACCAACGCGAACGAGCACGTTGGAAAGCATGAGCGGAACATAGATGTTGTAAAGCTCCGCTGCAAGGCACAGATAAATGAAGAACAGCGTGATGATTGTGCGCGGAACGCCGAAGCGCTTCGTGAGCTGGCGCCAGAAGATATTTACAAGTGCAAACAGCAAAAGCGCAATGCCCGCAATCAGTATCTGGGTGGCGTATGCCGCAAGCCACATCGTGGTCTTGCTGCTGCCTTGCAGAATCGAATCCGCCTTCTGATCCGTGTAAATGCCGTAGCGTTCCGAGAAATTCAAATTCTCGGAATATACCACGTTCTCAATGGTGGCCTGGATGGAATTCTTCATCTTCTTATCAAGGCCGCTGAGATCGGGAATCAAAACGCACAGTTCATCAAACAGTTCGTTGTAAGCGGCTTTCGCCTGATCATCGAGGGCGTCAAGCTCGGAGGATGCGACAAAGTACTCATAATTTACTTCGCGCTCCACGCTGATTTCCTCTACCGCTTCCTCGGTTTCTTCGGCAACGCCGTTGGCTCCGTTTTCCACATAGGTGCGGGTTTCTGTGATCAGAGTATCCTTAAGCGCCTCCTGCTCGGCGAGCTCGGGAACATTATTGACCATTTCGCCCCACAGCTGATCATCGTCAAGTGCGCGAAGCTCTTCATAATTGATCAGAGCGCCCTTGACAGCCGCCATCAGCTGGTTCAGCATCTGTTCGTCATCGTTCTCTTTTTCTTCAGAAGCAATGTTTCGAACGTCCTTTATGATGCCGGCAAGCAGATGTTCGGCCTCTTTGACCTCGGGTACGATGGATATAATCTTTTCGGAAAGAACCTGGTCGTCGTTCTCACCTGCAAAGTCGGTCCAATCGGCAACGGACTCATACAGCTTTACGGAAATTTCCGCATATACCTTCTGCTCGGCTTCTTCCTTCGCCGCATATGCTTCCAGCGCGCTGTTGAGGGGCGCGATTTTTTCTATGACCTTCGTCGTATCGCCGTCCATGATGCCGCTGTACTTGCTCTCAGCTTCCGCACGCGCGGCGTCCTCCGCTTCCTGGCACTGGCCTTCCACTTCGTTCATACCCATCTGGCGGAAGTTGGGAAGCTTTCTGAGTTCCTTAAGCTTAGCGCCCTTTGCATCGGCGGCAATGCTCTCGACAAGGCCGTCAGAAGCCGCGTGCAGAACGGCGTTGATGCGCATTTCATTCAAATTTCCAAGCGTTCCCTTGGTTGTGCGCAGCGTAAATCCCAGCACAGATGTGAGAATCAGAGCAGCGGACAAAGCAAACACCACAGCGCAGAAAATACGCTTTTTCATTCCCGGTTTCTTCTGTTTTCTGCTCATGCCTGCTCACCTCCGCTCAACTTGGATCCCGACATTGCCAGTCCGAAGCTCGCGTCGGAGCTGTCGGGCTTGAGTATGCAGGAAACTTTTCCTTCAACAACGATGGCAATTCTGTCGCAAACGCTTCTGAGCTCCTGAAGCTCGGAAGAAACCATAACGATCGTAATGCCCTGTTCTCGGTTCAGCTTCACCAGCGTATCCAGCACCAGCTGCTTAGCGCCGATATCAATGCCGCGCGTGGGCTCGGATACGAACATAAACTTCGGATTCAGCGCAAGCGCACGCGCAACGCACACCTTCTGCTGATTGCCGCCGGAGAGCGTTCCGGTCGGCTGCAGCGGCGACGTACAGCGGATATCGAGCTCTTTGATCATCTTCTCGGCATATTTTCTGATGGCGCGCCCGTTTTTGAGCCTTAAGAAACCGTTCAGATAATCGCCGTGAACCTGCATTGCGTTGAACACGATATTTTCCTCAATCGACTGATCGAGCAGAAGACCTACGCCGCGGCGATCCTCGGAAACCATCGCCATACCGGCGCGAAGCGCGGACGCGGGATCGTTGAGCTTGATGGGTTGTCCGAAAAGCTCCGCTTCGCCCACGGCGGGATACAGACCCATAACGCCGTTGGGAAGGCCGATCTTGCCCTGTCCGGCCAAACCGCCGATACCGATAATCTCGCCCTTTCGTACATCCAGGTTAATGCCGCGAACGGCTTCACCGGGCATATCTACCCAAAGGTTGCGAACCTTGAGTGCGATTTCATCGGAAATTTCATTCTCACGCGCCTTTACGCGCATCATACCCTCTTCGCCTCTGCCGATCATCAGCGCCGCGAGCTTTTCTGCGGTGGTCTGCGATTTGTCAACCGAGGTAACAAGCTTGCCGTCTCTTAAAATAGTAATTCTGTCGGCAGCCTGCATAACCTCGTCGAGTCGGTGCGTAATAAAGATAATGGCTATTCCGCTCTCGGCGATGCTCTTCATAACGCCGATCAGCTGCTGCGCCTCGCTCTCGGTAAGAACAGCAGTCGGCTCGTCAAACACCATTACTTTCATATTCGCCTTGTCGATTTCACGGGCGATTTCGATAAACTGCATATAGCCGACGGGCAGTCCGCCCACCAGCGAGTATTCATCTATGCCAATGCTGACGGAGGAAAGCGCCTTTTTGGCGTCCGCGGCCATTTTGTTCTGATCCAGAACCTCCATCTCCCTGCCAAGCATTTTGCTCGCCAGCCAGGATTTGGAAATTTCACGGTTCAGCTTGATGTTTTCGGTGATGGAGAAACCGGGAATCAGCATGAATTCCTGATGCACCATACCGATACCCTTGCTCATGGCGTCCATGGGCGAGGTAATTTTTACATTTGCGCCGTCCATAACCACCTGGCCCTTGAAGCCGCCGGTAGAGTGGATGACGGGCATGCCGAAGAGTATATTCATAAGCGTGGATTTTCCCGCGCCGTTTTCGCCCAACAGCGCGTGAATTTCACCGGGGCGAACGCGAAGCGTTACATCCTTAAGCACGGCATTCTGACCGTATTCCTTGGTGATGCCGTTCATTTCCAGTACATATTCAGCCAACTGGGTAGCCCCCCAACACGTGTTTTCTCCGTTCTTTTCGCCGACTTTATCGGCCCAACGGACAATTTCGGACGTTCAAAACGAACCCCATAATTGAAAGAAAATCCCTTTCAGGCATTACGCCCTCCAGAGACGCTGCTTATTCTGACGGCCGGCGCCGTCCGTTTCGAAAGCTGGTTTTCATGATTACCGGGTACCGCATAAGCGGTACCCGGCATAATGCGTTTTGAGAATCTTATCCTACGTAATCTGCGAAGTCGATCGCGTCGAAGCAGATCAGGTAGTAGTTGGCATACTCAACGCCAGCAGCGTCGATGTACTTGCCCAGAGTTACTTCGGAGCCGGCAGCCTTGGCAAAGCACTCGGTGAGGAACGCTTCGTCAACCTTGCTCTCGAGCTTGCCCTCAGCCCATGCGCAAGCATACTCGAAGGAAGCGTTGATCATGGACATATTTACCGGGATGGACCAGGAAGAGAAGCGGCCAGCGGCGTTCTTCTCATTGAGGAAGTTGGCGAGGTTGGTGATCGCTCCTTCGATATCGCCATAGGTAGCGGTCAGGCCGAACGCCTCCTGATAGCCGTGATAGGGGGAGGGGCAGCAGGGCAGTGCGTAGTATGCATCGGGCTCATTGATGATGGCCTGCTGCAGAGCTACCTGCATGCCGCAATTGGTGCAGTAGAAGCAAACCTTCTTGCCGGCATACTCCTTCATGACCTTCGGGATGTCTTCGAGGATGTAAGCCTGAGCGCCGGATACGCCTGCATCACCGGTGGGATCGGGGCAGTCGCGCTCTACGAACTCGATGCCGTAGGTCTCAGCGGTCATCTTCATGGCGTCTCTCTTGGCTACGATGGTCTCGTAGGAGAGGTGACGGGCGAAGGAGTAGTGAACGATAACGTCGCACTCCCACTCAGCGGACTTGTCGGCTACCTGGTAGCCGCAGCCGATCTCGTCAACGGCGAGAACGATGTCAGCAGCAGCGGAGATGTCAGCGGGATCCTCGGCGGGAACGCCGCATACGAGAAGGATGTCATCGCGGCCCAGGCTCTCAAGGATCTGGGTGTAAGCAGCGGTTGCGCCCTGAACGCCCTGTACGAATACGATCGCCTTTACAGCGGGATCGTTCGCGAAAGCGATGAGCTTGGAGATGGTGGTCTCAACTTCGGAAGAGAAGTTGTCCGGATAGGTGTCGTGGAGAACCTTGTCGCCGTACTTCTCTTTCAGAGAGGTGGCAGCATAGTACTCTTCTTCGCCCTGAGAGGTGGTGCCGGTCAGGAAAGCGATCTTGTAAGCCGGGGCGTCTTCGGCAACGGCGAAAGCAGCCATCGCGAGAACCATCAGTACGGCCAGGAGCATGCAAAGCAGCTTCTTCATAATATGGAACCCTCCTTTAAATTGCAATGCGGGATAATTCCCACAAAGGATGGTATAAATAATACGACTGTTTGGCTCCAATGTCAAGCCAATTTTGCATGTTTCATATGTTAAAATATTCATTTTCCCGCATTTTTATCGATATAAAACCTATATATTGGCAACTGTATACTGCCCCGTTTCCAAATTCCATGTATTTTTGGACGTATAATTCTGTAAATATGCAAAATTGCCGACAATTCCCCGGGAAGTCTGCTGAAATCTGTTCGCGCTTGCGTACAATAGCCGAAAAAAAGCGGCGCCCGGTCGCAAATCCGGGTACCGCCTTTTTGCCGCGCGCAGGGCGCTTATTGTCCGTTCGCCGCCTATCTCTTCGCCGGAAGAACTTCAATCCAGTAATCGTCGGGATCGTTTATAAAGTAAATGCCCATTGCGGGATTCTCAAAGCAGATGCAGCCCATTTCCTCATGCTTTTTGTGGGCGGCTTCGTAGTCGTCTACGACAAACGCCAGATGGAATTCGTTGTCGCCCAGATCATAAGCGTCCTTCGGCCAGTCCTTCAGCCATGTAAGCTCCAAAAGATGCTTGCTCTCGCCGTCCGTGAGATACACGATGGTGAAATTCTCGTTTTCAATGCGCCTTGCCTCGGTGAGGGAGAGCGCTTCCCGATAGAACGCAAGCGATTTATCGAGGTTCACTACGTTTATGTTGTTGTGCGCAAAGGTAAATTTCATTTGATTCGCCTCCTTAAAAGGTGTGATTCATAATTCTTCATGCATCAGCAAAATTCCTTTATTGAAACAAAGACGGGCGGAAAATCATTCTGAAGAACAGCAGCGTAAGGCTGATTGTCTCCCGAACGCGCCCCGTAAGCCTGGTACATACGCGTCTGCCGCCCGGCACGGGAATTCCGGAAGCCTCTATACCCCTTTTCCTTGCAAGAAACAGCGTTCTTGCAAGATGGTAATCGCTGGTCGCCACCGCCGCCGTCCGGAATCCGTTTTCTTTCATAATCTGCGCGGCGTATTTCATGTTTTCAATTGTGTTGCGCGAACGAACATCCGCAAACACCCTTTTCCCCGGAACGCCTTTTTGAACAAGCCACTTTTTCATCGCTTCGCCCTCCGGCATCGGCTCGTCCGATCCCCTCGCGCCGCATACGATGACAGAAGGCGCGATTCCCCTTTGCCATGCGTCATACGCCGCCTGAAGGCGGTAAAGAAGCGCCGTGGACGGCTGACCGTTTTCAAGCACCCGGCAGCCGGGAACGATAATCGCATCGCACGGGCGCACGCTGCGCTTTTTCACGGCAGATACGCACACAAATAAAAATACGCACGCTTCTATGGCTCCGATCGTCATCAAAATCCATAAAAGCGCGCGCATATCTTCACCCGTTTCTCATTCGGTCATTTATTCCGCCGCCAGGAACTCAGAAAGCAGCTGCGCATTCTTCTGGCGGTTGGGAACCAGAACAGCCATGCCGGATACCGTCTGGCTGTTATAGGTGCCGTCTACGGGAATTCTCATTTCCCTGATCTCCGCAGAACCCAGCGCAAGAACCGCCGGCGCAAGCTCGATGATTTCCATAATGCTGAGGTTCGTCTTTACCTTATCAATATTATGCATGGCAAAGGCAACCAATTCCGCAAGATTCATTTCCTTGATCTTTTCAAATATGATCATGATCAGCTGTCTCTGCCTCGCAGCGCGCTGCATATCGCTTTCGCTGTAGCGGTATCTCGCCCACGCTTCCGCCTGCTTGCCGTTTAACAGCTGATATCCGCCCTCCGTCAGATATCCATCCCGCAGATTGTTAAGCCCGAGCACCTGCTTATTGTACCAATAGATGACCGCATTCACGCGATCCACCCTCTTGGGATCCACATCCACATACACGCCGCCGAGCTCATCGATGATTTCGGTTAAGCCGCTTAAGTTTACAATAACATATGCGTCGGGGCTTACGCCGAAATTCCTTTCAAACGTCTTTTTGAGAAGCTCAAACCCGCCGAATACATACGCCGCGTTCAGACGGTTATTTTTGTATCCCGGGATCTCCACATACAAATCGCGCAGGAACGACGTCATCTTGATGACATTACCGTCGATATCGACAGTGAGCAGTATCATGGTGTCCGTGCGCCCGGAAAAGCCCTTGTCTCTCGCGTCAACGCCCAGAAGCAGTATGTTTTTCATGCCGTCGAGCTTATCAAACGCATCCGTGACCAACTCTTCCTCATACAGTATCTCTTCCATCGGATCATATACCACGCCGGTTCCGTCGTCTCCGCCGTCAAGACCCTCGTCAAACGCCTCGTCAATTTCTTCTTCCATGGGCGAATCGACAATCTGAACCTCGCCGCGCCTTCTGCCGGAGGATTCCGCAATCGAAGGAAGCATGCAGGTCATAAGCAGGACAAGAGCCATAAGCGCCGATATATATCTTTTCATGTTTCATTCCCCTTTTGTGTATCGTTATCTCTTTGACGCGCATTCCCCTAATGCGGTTCAAAGGATTTTGATTTTCGGCGAAGGTAATATCTATCAGGAATACACCAACTGAACGGAGACGTTCGGCAGCCTTTGCGTCATAAGCTGAGTTACGCTCTTTTCCTTTTGATTCCTGCTTCTTCCAAGCACCAAAACGTCTGCACCAAGCTTTTCCACCTGCCCCGCGATGGTTCCTGCAATATCGTCAGAGCGTATCATCGCCATATCGGCATCGTGCTGCGTGGCAATCCGAAACAGATATTCCAACGCCTCGCCCTCCGTAGCGCTGCCCAGAAGCGACGCGCCGGGCTTCACCACGTGCAATACGGATAAAAGCGCTTCGTTCTCTTTGGCAATGCGCGCGCCCTCGACAATCAGTTTTTCGCAGGTCTTCTGACCCGTTACGCAAACCAGCACATGTCCCGCCATCCGTCCGCCTCCGTTTCCTACATAATAGAATGCATCACAGCGCCTTAAAATTCACAACAAAATTTCCGTAAGATTCCACTTCCAGGCGGTCGCCTTCCTTTAAGACCGGCTTGTCTTTATCAATATCCCAGTAATACAGCCGCTCATCCTCTTCCTCTTCGCCAACCTTCACAATCAGCTCATATACCTCTACGCCGTCGTGCATGCGGGTTTCATCGGAAAAACACACAAAGTCGCATTCGGCTGTACGCGTTCTGCCGTCCTTCATATCGCGAAGATATCTGTTGTATTTATACCACGGCGAAACCTTAAAAGACCACAGGAAATACACGACCGCAAAGCCTACGCCCGCAATCGCCATAGACGCTGCCTGAATGCGCAGCTTGTTCATAACGATCATTGCAGCAAAAAGCACCAGGCTCAGCAGCATCAAAAGCGCGAGCCTCACCCTGAAATTCTTCTTGACAGATAAAAAATCATTCTCCGTATACATATAAATTCTCTCCTTTGCAGCTCAGGTCCGCATATCATAATAACGCGTTTTTTCCCGCCTGTAAAGCGTATTCAGCAAATCGTACCGATTTTTCAATATCATCGCCTTATTGAAGGCACTTTTGAAACTCCCCCTTCTATTATCAAGCATCCGCCCGTATTTGTCAAGTCCGCGTTAAGCGGTATAAAAATCAACACGATGGTAAAACGCACCCGATTGACATATTCGAAAGAAAAAAATATAATCAGAAGGAATTTGTACCGAACACACGCGCCGGCGCTTCAATACCCGCAAAAGCGCATAGAATACGGAAAGGATGATACCCGTGAGAGAGCGCTATGAATCCCCGCTGTGCGAACGCTACGCCTCCAAAACCATGCAGAGGATTTTTTCGCCCGATTATAAGTTTACGATGTGGCATAAAATGTGGCTGTATCTTGCCGAAGCCGAACAGGAAATGGGTCTTTCCATCACCGACGAGCAGCTTGACGAGATCCGCGCGCATATTGGCGAAATTCATTACGACGAGGCGGCCGCATATGAAAAGCGTCTGCGCCACGATGTAATGGCGCACCTTCGCGCCTTTGCCGATCAATGCCCGAAGGCGGGTCCCATACTGCATTTGGGCGCGACGAGCTGCTATGTATGCGACAATACCGACGTCGTTCAGATGCGCGACGCGCTTCTTCAGATCCGTACCCTGCTTGTAAGCGTGATTAAGGAGCTTGCCTGCTTTGCCGAAAAGCATGCCTCCGTTCCCACCCTCGCCTACACGCATTATCAGGCGGCGCAGCCCACAACCGTCGGAAAGCGCGCCTGTCTGTGGCTGCAGGATTTCATGATGGATCTTGAAAGGCTTTCCTTCGAGCTTAATGCCCTGCGTCCCCTCGGCTGCAAGGGCACTACCGGCACCTGCGCAAGCTTTAAAATGCTTTTAAACGGCGACGACGAAAAGGTCCGAAGCCTTGAAAACGCCATCGCCCGCAAAATGGGCTTCTCCGCAGCCATCCCGGTGTCCGGTCAGACCTATTCGCGCAAGGTGGATTCCTTCGTACTGAACGTGCTCTCGGGCATCGCGCAGTCCGCCTCCAAAATGGCTACCGATCTTCGTTTGCTTTCGCATATGAAGGAATTCGACGAGCCCTTCGAGGAGGATCAGGTAGGCTCCTCCGCCATGGCGTACAAGCGCAATCCCATGAGAAGCGAGCGCGTATGCTCCCTCGCCCGCTACATTGAGACCGCTTCCCTGAACCCGGCGATCACCGCCTCTACGCAGTGGCTCGAGCGCACGCTGGACGACTCAGCAAACCGCAGAATCGCCATTCCCGAGGCGTTTTTAGCCACAGACGCGATACTCATGCTCTGTAAAAATCTCATCGAGCGCGGACGCATCTATCCGGGCGTCATGAAAAAGCATCTGGACGAGGAAATGCCCTTTATGGCTACCGAGAACATACTCATGCGCGCGGTAGAGCTGGGCGGCGACCGCCAGGAGCTTCACGAGAAAATCCGCGTCTACAGCGTGGAAACCGCAAAGCGCATCAAGCTCGAAGGCCGCGAAAACGACCTGCTTGATAAGCTTCTCGGCGACCCCGCCTTCCACCTTACCAGAGAAACGCTTAATGAGATTCTGGACGTAAGCAAATTTGTCGGCTGCGCGCCGGAGCAGACCCATTGGTTCGTAAACGAATGCGCGCGCGAGGCCATCAAAGAATACGATAACGAGGAGAATTCCCCGCTCGAAGAAATCAGAGTATAAAAAATCAAAGAATAAGGCAATCCCTATTTTTCGCTGTGCACAGAAAGGGATCGGAAAAACCGACCTTGCAGAATATATGGAAAAAATCGAATATCTGGTTCCGGATTATTTTACCGAGTTTTCCTGCAAATGCGGAGAGTGCAGAAACAGCTGCTGTCAGGGCTGGGGCATTACCGTCAGCATGAAGGAATACTTCCGCCTGCTGGGCGCAGAATGCACAAAGGATATGCGCCGCAAGCTTGATTCCTCGCTTCACATAGTAGACCACCCCTCCGAGGCGCGCTATGCGCGCCTCGGTCCGGGGTGGGATTTCTCTTGTCCCCTTCAGGCAAAGGACGGACTTTGCTCCCTTCAGTCGCATTTGGGCGAAAGCGCTCTTCCGAGCGTATGCCGCCTGTATCCCCGCGCGTTTCGAAATACATATATGCCGGAAGGCGCGATGAGCGGAAGCTGCGAAAGAGTAATCGAGCTTCTTTTTGCCCGCAAAGAGCCTTTGAAGTTCGTTCCCCTGCGCTTATCCCCCGAAAGCGCGGAAATGCCGCCGACCAGACAGGATGTAACCAGGGAAGTATACAAGCTCGTCCGCCTCTTTTCCGTTCAGCTGCTTCAGGACCGCGCCCTTTCCGTACCGGAAAGAATCAACGCGCTTTCAAGGGCGCTGATCGACATGGACGAACACAAAGCCCGCGATTCTGAGGCATATCTCGGCGCATGGGACTCAGCGTCCCCGGCGGACAAAGATGCGGCGTTTAATTTCGCGCTCGGCGTAAGCGGAATCCTGATGGATTCCTCCGAAGGCTTTGCTCCGTTTTTCGAATCGAGCTGTAAAAATCTTTCGCTTCCGATCCCGAACGGAAGCAAGCCCGATGAAAGCACACTTAAATCCGCCTGCGAACGTTTTTATTCGGCTAAAGCGCATTTTGAAGCGCTGTTTCCTGACTGGAACACGCTTTTTGAAAACATACTGGTCAACCACATCTTTTTTACGGATTTCCCCTATTCCGACATACGCGACAATTTTATAGACGAAAGCGCTGCGCTCACAGCGACATATCTGGTTCTGCGCTTGTTTGCCGTTTCCTATATGGCAGACAAGGATCAATTGCAGGATCTTACAGACGTCATGAGCGCATGCTTCCGCGTGATGGAGCATACAGCATACGACTATAACGCCTGCCGCGCAATCATACATCTGGAAAAAGAACACGGCATTCGCCTTCCCGAAGCCATTAATCTTTTATAACTATTTAAAACGGAAACTGCATGCATCAAGGTAAATATTTGAATGATTATATTCCAATTTTGCAAATTTCAGGCATATTTACTCTGAAAAAGAAGGATGAAACCGTCACTTAATATTAAGTTGTCGCGCAGCACCTTTCATTTATTGACATTACGACGAAAAGAGGGTAAAATTGTTCTGTTAATCTGTCTATACTTAGGCAAATTGCATCATGGAAAAAACGGCAAAGCCGATTCCGGAAAATTGATTGAAAAGGAGGAATTGACACATTGGAAAATACAATCATTACGATTATCGTCGTACTGATTGCGTTGGCAGCCGGTGGACTCGGCGGTTTCCTTTATCGCAAAAATATCATGGAGCGCAAAATCGGACGCACGGAGGAATTCGCACAGAATCTTCTGGACGACGCAACGCGCAAAGCCGAGGATAAAAAGAAGGAAGCCATCCTTTCCGCAAAGGAAGAAATCATCAGCCTCAAATCCGACTTAGACAAAGAGGTACGCGACCGCCGCGCAGAAGTTACGCGACTGGAGCGAAGGGTAAATCAGCGCGAAGAAGCGCTCGACAAGAAATATGACAACCTGGAAGCTCGCGAAGAATCGCTGAACGAAAAGTATAAGGAAGCCGAACGCCTGGAGGCGGAAGCCCAGCAGCTGCACGATCGTCAGCAGGGCGAATTGGAGCGGATTTCCAACATGACCATGGAGGAAGCCCGCCAGATCCTGATGAACCGCATACAAAAAGACGCCTTCCACGACGCAGCCGTCATGGTACGCGATATCGAATCCCGCGCCAAGGAAGAAGCCGACAAGAAGGCCCGCAACATTATCTCTCTCGCCATTCAGAAGTGCGCCGCCGATCACGTGGCGGAAACCACCGTTTCCGTAGTCGCCCTTCCCAACGACGATATGAAGGGCCGCATCATCGGCCGCGAAGGCAGAAACATTCGAACACTTGAAACCGCTACCGGCGTAGATCTGATCATCGACGACACGCCCGAAGCCGTAATCATTTCCGGTTTCGACCCGGTTCGCCGCGAGGTCGCGAGAATCGCCCTTGAAAAGCTGATCATGGACGGCCGCATTCATCCCGCCCGCATTGAGGAAATGGTAGATAAAGCCCACCGCGAGGTGGACAACCAGATCCGCGAGGCCGGAGAGTCCGCAGTATTCGACACCAATCAGCATTCGCTGCACCACGAGCTGGTTCGCCTGCTCGGCCGCATGAAGTACCGCACCAGCTACGGCCAGAACGTGCTCAAGCACTCCATCGAGGTTTCCCACCTCGCCGGCATCATGGCCTCTGAGCTCGGAGCCGACGTACAGCTGGCCAAGCGCGCAGGTCTTCTGCACGATATCGGCAAAGCCATCGACCACGAGGTTGAGGGCACGCACGTAACCATCGGCGCAGAGCTTGCCAAGAAGTACCACGAGTCTGACGCAGTGATCAACTGCATTATGGCGCACCACAACGACGTAGAACCCCAGAGCGTTGAAGCCGTCCTTGTACAGGCCGCCGACGCCATCTCCGCCGCGCGCCCCGGCGCAAGGCGCGAGTCCCTGGAGAACTACATCAAGCGCCTCCAGAAGCTCGAAGAAATCGCCAACTCCTTCGAAGGCGTAGACAAGTCCTACGCCATCCAGTCCGGCCGCGAGGTCCGTATCATGGTTCGCCCCGAAGACGTAAACGACGCGGGCACCCTGATCCTCGCCAAGGAAATCGTAAAGCGCATCGAGAGCGAAATGGAATACCCCGGACAGATCAAAGTAAACGTAATCAGAGAAACCCGCGCCATCGAAATGGCGAAATAAGAAAGACTGCCCGCAAACCGTCAGGCATTTTCCCAAAGCGGTTAAGGACAGCCCGAACAACAGGAAACGGCGCAGCCAACCGGACTGCGCCGTTTCCTGTTTTCCTATGCATTCCTGTTCGGATGCTTCCACATTTACACTATCTCACGCATTCAACCTTTATCGTATTGGTATTTCCGGAACGGCCGTTTATGAGGCCGCCGGTAAGCACTACGTTGTCGTCCTTCTGCAGCGAGAAGATGCGCTTTGCGTGGTTGAGCGCTTGATAGAAAACTATATCCAGCGAATTGTATTCCTCGCTCATCACCGGCGTAACGCCCCAGCTGAGGTTTAACTGACGCCAGGCGCGTTTATCCGTGGTAATGCCAACAATATCTGCGGGGCAGCGGAAGCGGCTGACCATGCGAACCGTTTTGCCCGAGATGGAGTTTACTACGATGCACCTCGCTTTGACGTCGATAGCCATCGCGCAGGTTGCGTGAGATATGGCGTCCAGATTGGTTTTAATCTGATATTCCGTAGTGGCAAACCAGCGCTTATAATCGATGCGCTGCTCGGTAAAGTGCGCGATTTCCGCCATATTCTTTACCGCCTCCACGGGATATTTGCCCGCGGCAGTTTCTCCGGAGAGCATGATGGCGGAAGCTCCGTCGTATACGGCGTTCGCAACGTCAGAAATCTCCGCGCGCGTGGGTCTGGGATTATAGATCATCGACTCCAGCATCTCTGTGGCGGTGATGACCCGCTTGCCCAGCATACGGCATTTCTCAATCAGATATTTTTGGATGGAAGGCACCTCGACAAAGGGGATCTCCACGCCCAAATCGCCGCGCGCCACCATGATACCGTCCGCAATTCCGCAGATTTCATCGATATTATCTACGCCGTTTCGGTTTTCAATCTTGGCAATGATATCGATTTGCTCTCCGCCGTTGCCGTCTAAAAACGCGCGCAGCTCGGCGACATCGTTCCCGGACGAAACAAAGGATGCGGCGACAAAATCAATATCGTTTTCAATTCCGAAAAGAATATCCGCCTTGTCCTGCTCGCTGAGGAACGCGTGCTTTAAGACCTTGTTGGGAAAATGCATGCTCTTTTTATCCGACAGATCTCCGCCTACCTTAACGCGGCATACCGCGTTGGCGCCTTCAATGCTTTCCACAGTAAAAATCACGAGTCCGTTATTGACCGTAACAACATCTCCCACGGTCAATTCATTCGTGAGATTCTTGTAGTTTACGGATACCTTCGTTTCATCTCCAACGATATCGTCGGTAGTAAAGGTAAAAACATCGCCCTCATTCAGCGTAACCTTTTTGTTCTCAAAAACGCCGATCCGGTATTCAGGGCCCTTGGTATCCAGCATAATCGCAATGGGAAGATCCAATTGTTCCCGTATTTTCTTAATGAGGTCGAGCCTTTTTTTGTGTTCTTCGTGCGTGCCGTGAGAAAAATTCAGTCTGGCGACATTCATTCCCTCTATACACATCCTGGTGAGAATATCCTCTCTCTCGCAAGCCGGACCGATGGTACATATGATTTTGGTTTTACGCATGTGCTGCCTCCCCTCATTATTAATCTTTTATTTGAGATCTCCTGCCGGGGCCATCGACACCGTAATAACCTGACACGGATACCCGAAGGACGCTTTACCCGAGCATCACGTCCAGCGCCATCATGACTAAAAAGCCCACGGAGAAGGCAACGGTTCCGATGTGGGAGTGTTCGCCTTCGCTCATTTCGGGGATCAGCTCTTCGACAACCACGTACAGCATCGCGCCTGCGGCGAAGCCCAGAACGTACGGAAGCGCGCTTGCGACTGCGCCGGCGATGAGGAGGGTAATGAGCGCCGCAATTGGTTCGACTGCGCCCGACAAAAAGCCCAGAAAGAAGGCTTTTCCCTTTTTCACGCCCTCCTGCTTGAGCGGCACGGAAATAATCGCGCCCTCCGGAAAATTCTGAATGGCGATACCCAAAGAAAGCGCGAGCGCCGCATGCGCGGAAACGGCTCCGCCTTCGCCGATCATACCCGCCAAAACTACGCCTACCGCCATGCCTTCGGGAAGGTTATGAAGCGCCACAGCCAGCGCCATCATGGACGATTTTTTGAGGTTTGATTTCCTGCCCTCCGGCTCGTCGGTGTTCATATGAAGGTGCGGGATCAACCGATCGAGCATCATTAAAAACAGCATGCCGACGGCAAATCCGACTGCGGCGGGGAGGAACGAAAAGTTTTCCATGCCCGACGCGTATTCCATCGACGGAATCAGCAGGCTCCATACGCTGGCCGCCACCATGACGCCTGCAGCAAATCCTGTAAACGACCGCTGTACGCCTCTGGGAAGCGATTTTCTTACGAAAAACACGCACGCCGCGCCAAGCGTCGTACCCAGAAGCGGCAAAAGCAGTTCTCTCAACATTTCGATTCTCATATTCTCCTCCTTATATCAACAATTACATTGATTTCGTTTTATCGCCGTTCATTCTCGTTTTTATGAGGCACACGCTTGTAAGCAGCATAAAAACCGCCAGCAGCACGATTCCAAAGTCAAGACCGGCGGCGGACTCAATCGCGCCGATAATCGGCGACACGATTGCCTGCGAAAGGTACAAGGCCAGCATCATGAGCGTGGTGGCGAGCATCGTGCTCTCAGGCGTGGACGCGCAGCCGATATCCAGCATACACGGTATCATCGCGCCGAACATCACGCCGCAGAAGAACACGGCTATGCTCATCACGACGCCGGAATGGAACGGAAGCGCCAAAAGCACCGATGTGCCCGCCAGAAAGCCCGCAATTCTTACATACTTTTTCGGGTCAAGCTTTGAAAACGGCATCACAAGCCTTGAAATCATTACGCCCGTGAACAGGAACGAAAGCGCCATATCGCCGATACCGCTTGAAAGATTCACGGAAATATAGCGGGTGATCCAAGTGTTCAAGCCGCCCAGAAAAAAACCGTGGCACAGCATCGCAATGATCAGCCCGGGAAGCGCGCCCTTTTTTACAACGGAAAACATATCCCGAAAGGACATTCTGTTTTCCATGGCCGTTTCCTTGAGATGCGAGCCGTAGGCAAAGCGCACGGCAAAAATTGAAAACAGCAAAAGCGCAAGCCCTGCGGCGGATACAATCAGATATACATGGTTCCACCGTAGGCCATTATTCATGAGACGCGAGAATATTACGGGACAGATCATGGAAGACACGCCGTAGAGCATGTGAAGCAGACACATCATTTTGGTCGCCTGACGGCCCTTATACAGATCCGCCATGCAGGAGGACAGGAGCATATCCACATATCCCATGCCGATTCCGAGCATCAGCCAAAGCGCGATAAACAACGCAAAATGCGGAAGCACGCTCAAAAGCGCAAGAAACGCAAAGCAGACGAAAAACGCAATCCGAATCAAAGTGAGCTTCGGAAGCTTTCCGATCAAAAATATGGAACTGAAAAGAGCGATTACGCCGCCGAAGGACGCCGCCGAGCTTGCAAGCCCCTGCGCGGAATCCGTAAGCGAATAATGGGAAATGATGCTGGTCAGCAAAATACCCTGCAGGGAAAAAATCGACGATAAAAACATCATTCCCGCCATCAGCGTAAGCGCAAGACACCGCCTCTTGCCGTTTGTCATTTTATTTCCTCCGTACATATCTTTATTGCTTTTCATCGTATACGCCGCCAAAGGCGCGGTAATCAGTCAGATCAACATGTACAGGACTTCCGAACTCATCCGAAAGCTCCCAAGGCATTACATCCTTTTCAAACGCTTCCTCCATCACTCGGTCAATACCCGGCATCACCATAAAATCGCCATCGCGGACGGCTTTATCCAGCACCTTTACGGGTACAAACTCGCTTGCCGCGTTTATACAGATCAAATGGCTCATCGACGTTTCCGCCGTGCAAACAGGACCCGTTTCGCCTCTGAGCATCTCAGCGGCATGCCAAATCTTCCGGGGCGTATCCATATTGGTGGACTCGTATTTCTTTTCCGTGCCGTCGGTAAAATGCGCCGTAATTGCAAGGCCGTCGTTGTTCAGATGGCTCATTTCAACAACCGCTTTTTCGAATATATAGCGGCACACAGGCCCTTTATTGACCTTTGAAACGTGCGTCGCGGCGAATTTCAGATCAATTCCCTTCGCCCTTACGCGCATAAATGCCGTGTCGTACATCTCGATATCGTTTCCGCGGCAGAGTAAAGCGTCCATGGAATCCGGCTTCGCGGCTTCGTGACGGCTGTCTCCAAGCAGGAAAAGCATGTTGTGAAGGTAGTGCGCACAGGCGTTCATCGCGATGGAATCCAGCACATATTTGCCGTCCATATACTTTTTCGCCGCCCAGGGACGCGCATAGTAGGCGCTGCTTCTGGGCCACCAGAGCGCGGCGTACATGGATACGGGCTTCCCGAAAAGGCCGGATTGTATGTCGTCCTTAAGCTTCAAAGTCGCGCCCGCAAAGGAAAGCTGATAGCCTATGGAAAGCCGCCTGCCCGTGCGTTTTTCCGCCTCCAGCATGCGCCCGGCTTCCTGAAGCGTGGGCGCAACGGGCTTTTCGCACAAAACGTCGCTTCCGTTTTCCATACACTCGATGCTCATGTCCGCATGCATATGAATAGGCGTTGAAATAATGGCAAGATCTGCCGAATGCTCCTTGTAAAACTCCGAAACTGTATTGTAAACGGGTATATTTTCCTCATAAATCCTATCGCGAAGCGCCGCTTTTTCGATAAACGGATCCACAACGCCTTCGATTATCATGTTGTGTTCTTTTCCGTGTTCCAATACTTCTCTGGCGTTCGTACCGCCGTGTCCGCCGACGGCCACAAAGAGAACCTTCAGCTGCTTCATTTTAATACTCCTCCATCCGGCGTTGCATTTTACTGTTATCTGAATATTACAACGCCCGGCGCAGAAAATCAATATCCAACCGCGCCGGGCAAAAAATTTTTATGGTGCTACACATCCAGCTTGATAGAATCTCCCTGCGCCACCAGCTGAATCACGGTCTCTTTCACCCTTATTCCCGTAATCCTTTCAAGCGCCGCCTTATACAGCCTCAGCTGGGGCAAATACCTCGCCTTTAATTCCTCCTGATCCGCGCTTCGGTCAGTCTTGTAATCGACGAGCACCCATTCTCCCTTTTCCATAAAGCACAGATCTATGCTCCCCTGAACGATTACCTCTGCTTTCCGTGCTTCGCCCGGCATGGCGTCCTCCGCCTTCATTCGAAGATTGAAGCGCCATTCTCTGTGAACTGCGTCGGAGGCAAGGATTCTCTTTCCGATGGGTGAAAGCAGAAACGCCTGTACGGCAGTCAGCCGGACGGCATTCGCTTCGGCCTTTAAAAGCTTTCCGTCCAGAAGCATTTTGTCTCTCTGCCTGAAAAGTTCGCTTAACAGCTTCTCTTCCTCCGTCTTTCTGACGTCATCATAATCAAGCGCGCGTAAGTATGCGTGAATCGCGCTTCCCCGTTCCATCGGGGTAAGGCCGTTTTCGCTTAAAAACGCGGGTCTCTGATTGATATCGGGAATCTCAAATGCGCCGACGGCTTCTCTTGCGAGACCGGAAGCCGTGAGCTTGACGGGCGCATACACATTATCGCGGTTGGGATACACCCACAAAAGCGCCTGATCCATCCTGCTGTCATAGCACTCTCCGTCAATTGCGCCTTTCAGTATCTCATTTGCCCTTTGGGAAGCGGCGGTATCGTCATGAGAACCGCGGACAATTGATTTTCCGGCATGCACAAAGGTTTTCACCGTCGGTGCATTCATCATCGGTTTTCCGCCCAACGCTTCGCTGCCCGGACATCCGAGCGCAGCGGCGGCGGCAATATCCAATGCGCTTGAATATATATCGGGGTTTGCGCCTGCGATGCTCCACTTTACCATGCTTTTGGATACATCGGATACGGTTCCCGTCAGTATCAAGCGGCTCTTTGCGCGCGTGAGCGTAACATAGAGTATTCTGAGTTCCTCTGCCCGATCCTCCGTATGCGTTTTTACCGCAATCGCGCGGCGGGAAATGGTATCGCGCAGGGTTTCCAGCGCATCGTCCGCATGCAGAAGCGCCGCGCCCAGATCCCTGTTTGCCAAAAGCTGATCCTCCGCGCGGGAAACATGGAACCTGCGCCCAAGAAGGGATGCAAACACGATCGGAAACTCCAGTCCCTTGCTCTTATGCGCCGTCATCAGGCGCACAACGTCGTCGTTCTCGCTCAGTATGTGCGCTCCGTCGCCGTCGCCCTTCGCGCGCATGAGAAGCGCGTACTCCAGAAACTGAGAAAGCGAACCGCCGACCGAGGCTTCGTAAGAAACCGCCCTGTTGCACAATTGATCAATGTTCGCCTGCCTCTGCCGCCCGCCCGCAAGCGCGCCGACAGATGCGTAAAAGCCCGTATCGGCTGCAATCCTTCTGATCAGCGACGATATGGGCATGCTCCTTGAAAGCGTGCGCCATGTATCCAGCGCATTCAAGAAGCCGTAGATCTTCGGATTCGATTCTGCAAGCTCGCTCAGCGCATCATAAAACGAGGCGGTATTCGTCGTCGCGCGTATCAGCGCAAGCTCCTTGGTCGTAAAGGAAAACATGGGCGAACGCATGACGGAGATCAGATCGACGTCGCGCCGACGGTTCACAATCAATCTGAGCGCGGACATAAGATGCTTTACTTCCAGCGCGTCGAAATAGCTTTCGGACGCGTCCGCATATGCGTCAATTCCCTCGTCCGCAAGCGCCGCCGCCAAAAACATCAGCGAATTTACACGTACGCGCGTGAGTATGCATATGTCTCTTAAGCGTATGGAAGGATCCTCCTTCATCAGGCGCTTAATCCGCCCGGCGATCAATATACCCTCGCGGTACGCGTCGGTCAGCTCCTCCTCTTCCTCCGCTGCTTCCGCTCCCTCCGTCTCCTCCATTTCCCCGCATTCGCCCTTTTTGTCTATGATGTGCAGTTCGACGACCGGATCCTCGCCTTCAAATTCCGCGCCCGGATAGAGCTTCTGATCGTCGTCGTACACAATCTCACTGGCGTCTCCGTGCATGACACGGGAGAATATGAAATTCACAAATTCCAATATGCTTGGGCGCGAACGGAAATTCTTTTTGAGCACCACCCGTTCATTATCTCCGCCGAGCTTGTATTCCTCGAATTTTTCCAGAAACAGCCTGGGCTCCGCTTCGCGGAAACGGTATATGGACTGCTTTACATCGCCCACCATGAAAAGGTTTCTGTCCCCGGCAATTTTGGATATGATCGCCTCCTGAACATCGGAGGTGTCCTGGTATTCGTCGATAAATATATATTTATACTTGCTTTTTACGCCCTTGGCTACGCCCGAATCGCTTAAGGCCTTGAGCGCCTTGTGTTCCAGATCCGAAAATGTGAGCGCCGTTTTTTCATCCTTCATCGTCTGAAGGCGTTTCTCCATATCCTTTGCAATTGTAAATATGATTTCAATCAGTCTTTTATCGCGTCTTATGTCCTCCATTGATTCTTCGGAATTTAAGGACAAAAGCTTTGCCGCCTTTTCCATTGCGCTTTTGGCATTTTTTCTGATGCCGATCACTTCGTCCGTCAGCGCCTGGATATCCGCCTGATTTTCGTCATCCTTCTTCCGGGATACCCTTTTCGGCGTAATCTGCTTAAAGCCCGGCACCGCTTCCGAGAGCTCGTCATAAGAAAGAGAAAAAAGCGCGCGCATCACTTCCGCGTCTTCGCGCATGGCGTCGGCATAGTGAAGCGGCCCCAGCGGGGTTAATGCGCGCTGTATGCCATAATCATTCAGCGCATACGCCTCTTTGATATGGATTTTCGCCGCATCCGCAAGCGTTTTTTTCCATATTTCGCCGTCTCCGCCGATCAGGCTGAGCGCGTTTTGAAACCATGCATCCGGATCGGGCCTTTCCATGAGAAATGCATGCATGCCCATGACAAGCTCCCGCACCTTCTTCGGCCCTCTGGCAAAATCGAGCGCCTCGATATCCTCCCCGCCGTTTACATACGCTTCCTCCAGCGCTTCGTCCATCGCGCGGTCGGTCAGCTGTCCAAACTCCGCGTCATCCAATATCCGAAACATCGGATCAACGCCCGCGGTTTCAAAATTGGCTCTGAGTACATCTATACAAAAGGAATGCAGCGTCGATATGGCGGCGCCTTCAATCCGCTCCATCTGCTCCCTCGCCCGTTGGTCGCCCGCATTCGCCCGCTCCATAAACCGGCGCGTGAGCTTTTCGCGCATATCGGAGCTGGCCGCCCTTGTAAAGGTAACTACCAGTATTTCATCGATATTCACGCCCTCGTCCACCAGGCGCATAACACGCTCGACCAGCACGCTCGTTTTTCCCGAGCCTGCCGCCGCCGCTACCAGGAGATTTTTCCCCCGCGCCTCGATTGCGCGCTGCTGATCTTCCGTCCAGGGCATGCGTTCATCCTCCGCAGATCATAAGTGTTACAAAAGTATTTCGATAGAGCCCTTGCGAAATCCTTCTTTCTGAAAGGCTGTTAAAAGTAGAAATGAACGATTGTGAAAACGCGTAAAAAGTGGTATGATAGGAATATGATATTATAGGGAGGTATGGGAATATGAAGCTCAACAGAAAAGCGCTGGCCGATCGGCAGGTATGGCTTGATAAGGGCTACGCCCTGAATGCATTTGACATAGAGAAGGTATCCGAAAACACGAAAAAGAATCCTCAGTGGATTCATTTCGGCGCAGGCAACATCTTCCGCGCCTTCCTTGGCGGCGTTCAGCAGCGCCTTCTCAATGACGGAAAAGCGGATACCGGCATCATCGTTTTCGAAGGCTTCGACAAGGAAATCATAGAAAAGGCCTACCGCCCCTTTGACAACCTCTCCGTAAACGTAACGCTCATCTCCTCCGGCAGCGTGAAAAAGGAAGTGCTCGCTTCCATCGTAGAATCCCTCACCATCGACGACGATGCACGCGCCGTTGAAATCTTTGAAAATCCGTCCCTCATGATGGCTTCCTTCACCATCACCGAAAAGGGCTATGCCCCTGCCTTCGCCGCACGCGACGCGGAGGGAAAGCCCGAGGACGCAAAGGGACTGATGGGCTATCTTACGAAGCTTATGTATAAGCGCTACCTCAAAAACGCGCAGCCCATCGCGCTCGTCAGTATGGACAACTGCTCCCACAACGGCGAAAAGCTTGAAAACGTAGTAAAGATGGTCGCAGGCAAGTGGATTGAAAACGGATATGCAGACGCGGGCTTTATGGCATACCTCAACGACAAAGTATCCTTCCCCTGGACGATGATCGACAAGATCACTCCCCGCCCGGACGGAAACGTAATGCAGCTTTTGAAGGACGACGGCTTTGAAGACGCCGATCTGATTATCACCGCGAAAAACACCTATACCTCCGCATTTGTAAACGCAGAGGAAAAGGAATATCTGGTCATCGAGGATGATTTCCCGAACGGAAAGCTTGCGCTTGATCAGGCGGGCGTATACTACGCAAGCCGCGAAACCGTAGAGCGCGTAGAGCGCATGAAGGTAACCACCTGCTTAAATCCCCTGCACACCTGCCTCGCCATCTTCGGCTGCCTTCTGAACTTCAAAACCATCTGGCAGGAAATGAACGACGAGGATCTGAAAAAGCTGGTTTACAGAATCGGCTATAAAGAGGGTCTCCCCGTAGTTACCGATCCCGGCATCATGAAGCCCGAAACCTTCCTGGGCGAAGTGCTGAACGACCGCCTGCCCAACTGCTTCCTGCCCGATACGCCCCAGCGCATCGCGACCGACACCTCTCAGAAGCTGTCCATCCGCTTCGGAGAAACCATCAAGGAATACATCGCGCGCGGCATGGATACCTCCGTTCTCGAAGGCATCGTACTGGTCGAAGCCGGCTGGATCCGCTATCTGATGGGCATAGACGACGAAGGAAACGAAATGGCGATTTCGCCCGATCCGCGCCTTGACGAAATGAAGGCGCGCATTCAGGGTCTCGTCTTCGGAAACAACGAAGGCGTTGAAGATATCCTGCTGCCGATCCTCGACGACGAAAGCATTTACGGCGTAAGCCTGGTAAAAGCCGGTCTTGCCGGCCGCGTAATCGCAGCCTTCAAGGCGCTTAACAGCGGCAAGGGCGCCGTGAGAAACGCCATCCATGAAATCGTAAAATAGTATTATATTCCGGCCCTTGAGAAAGCTTCTTTCACTTTGGGCCGCACGCCCTTTTACGCATAAGCATCATCCGCCGAATGAATGGGCGCCCCTCCGGCATAGCCTTGAAAAACAGGGTAGCCGGAGGCGATGTTTTTTTGAGAGAAGACGTAATAAAAAGGAGCGAAGAAGCCGCAAGGTTCATACTGTCAACAGGCGCTACCGTACGCGCATGCGCTTCGCATATGGGCGTAAGCAAAACCACCATACACAAGGACATGCGGGTAAGACTTCGCGAAATCAGCCCATCGCTGTATGCAGAGGTCGGCGAAATATTGGATAAACACCGTCTGGAAAGGCACATCCGCGGCGGCATGGCCACGCGGGAAAAATACCGAATGCGCGCATTGGAGGTACAAAAAGAGGATGCAGTGGGAATACGCAATCGACGCAGGCAGCGAAGAGATTCGCCTTGTGACCCGAACGCAGAATGAAATCATCCGCGAGGCGGCGCTGGCGGCTTCCGATCAGAAGCGCGGCGTGTTCGCCTGGGGCGAGAAGGCACGCGCGATATACGGAAGAGAACCGGAGGGCGTTGTCGTTAAAAAGCTCGTCAGCGGCGGCGTCGTACAGGATACGAGGCTGCTTGCAAAGCGCATTTATACGTTAACCGATTCGCCCGACAAGCGCCGGCTTTCGCACCCGGGCGTGCTGATCAGCGTGTCCTCCGCCATGCGCGAGGACAGAAGGGATGAGCTTGAACGGCGCATCATCGACGCGGGAATTCCGGTCGTAGGTCTCATACGGTCCGATTTTGCCTGTGCCATCGGCGCAGGGCTTGAAATACTGGAAAGCGAAGCAAAGATGATCGTGGACGTGGGCGCGGAAAAGATTTCCGCATCCATCATTTCCGCAGGACGTTTGATCGCAAGCGACTGCCTGCCCTTCGGAATGCAGAGGGCGGATGAGCGCATACAGTCCTCCCTCCGCGCTCAATACGGCTATGCCGTGGGGCCTCATACAACAAAGGAAATCCGGCATGAGCTCGGCGCGATCTCCGGTATGAGCGATGATGTAAAAACGCTCAAGCCGGTGTTCGATTACGAATGCTTCATGCCGCGCATGCGCGAGATTCCCGCAAAGGCCGTATACCCTTATGTGTTTGAAATCGTTCAGGCGCTTGCGGAGATGCTTGAAAGAATGCTCCTTTTCCTGCCCCCCGAAATCGCAGCGGATCTTATGAAGAGCGGGCTTACGCTTGCAGGCGGCGGCGCGCAGATTTTCGGCCTTGCCATGCACCTTGAAAACGCGCTGGGAATTCCGGCAAAGCTGGCGAAGGAAAGCGACCTTTGCATAAGCAAGGGTCTTCAGGTGATTCTTAAAAACCAGAAGGCGTTCACCCATCTGATCGAGGACGAAATGGAGGAATCTCTTCGGCCATGAAGCGTCAGGTGAAAACGGGCGGGCGCACGGTGGAATATACGCTGATTGCAACGCCAAACCGGACGGACGTGCTGATTCAGGCGCTTCCAAACAGAAAAATACGCGTGTACGCGCCCAAAAGCGCGCGCCTTCGAGAAATGGATGCGCTCGTAATCGAAAGACTCAAGTGGATCGACGAGGTGCATCAAAGGCAGGATGAACTCACAAAAAAACAGGCGTTTTCTGAAATCAGCTCCATCCCTCTGGAGGGGCGGCGCGTGAATGTAATGATTCAAAAAAGCGTAAAAAACGAAATCATGCTTACAGGCGGTACGCTCATCATAAAAACGCGCTCGGAGGAAGACGCACAAATCGAGGCGCAGGTGAAAAAGTGGCTGTGCGAGCGGGCGCTTAAGCGCATCAGAGAAGCGCTTGATATCTATGCGCCCACAATCGCGAAGCCCTACGGACGGATTACGATCCGCGAACAGAAAACCCGCTGGGGCTCATGCTCATCGAAAAACAATCTGAATTTCAACTGGAAGCTGATCCTCGCGCCCAAAGAAGCGCTTACCTATGTTGTCATACACGAAATCTGCCACCTTGTGCACTTCAACCATTCCGACCGCTTCTGGGCGCTGGTGAAGGCGCGGATGCCGGATTACGAAATATGGAAAAAGTGGCTGAAGGATCACGGAAAGGAACTCACCTTATGGGGATAAGCCGGATAATTTCCGCAAGCCGCAGAACAGACATACCCTGCTGCTATCCCGAGTGGCTGATCAAGCGGCTTACAGAGGGCTTCTGCGAGGTATCAAATCCGTACAATGCCCGGATGGTTCGCCGCGTAAGCCTTCTTCCCGGGGATATGGACGCGCTAATACTGTGGAGCAAGAATCCCTCTCCGCTTCTTCCCTATAAAGAGTTTCTTTCGGCGTACCCGTATATGCTGGAATACACCATAAACGATATGCCCAAATCGGTTGAACCGCATCTTCCGCCGCTCGGCGAGCGCATCGAAACGCTGCTTCGTTTTTCCGAGCTTATCGGCCCCTCCCGCGTGATATGGCGCTATGACCCCATCGCATACACGCCCGAAATCGGGTTTGAAGCGCATGCGGAAAAGTTTTATCGGATCGCAAGGGCGGTATCCGGCGCATGCGAAAGATGCGTGATAAGCTTTCTGGACGTTTATCCGAATCTCAAAAAGCGCATGGAAACAGCGGGGCTATACCCGCCGGATCAGAAAGACATGCACGCGCTTGCAAAAGTGCTTTCCGATATCGGACGAGCATTCGGCATCACCCTCTCCGCATGCGCGGAGGCGGAAGATTTCTCAAAGGACGGCCTTTTGGTTAAAGGCTGCCTGGACGCAGACGATATTTCAAGGGCGCTTCATAAAACCATTTCCGCAGAACGCGACAAAAACCAAAGGAACCGATGCCTTTGCATATCCTCCGTCGATATCGGACGCTACGGAACCTGTACAAACAGCTGCGCATACTGCTACGCAAACAGGTCCGCCCATATCGAAAAAGCCGACAATGCAGACAAGCCTGCATTGTAATCCCGCTTATGAATTTTTGATTTGATTTGAAAATCCGCTTTCACTTTTACGGAAAATGTAGTATAGTATAGACGTGAAATTATGCAGACGGAGGAGTAAAAATGCACATGAATCAATGGGTACAATCCCTGATCGGACGAACGCCCAGGCGCGGCATGCCGGTTCTCTCGTTTCCTTCGATTTCACTGATGAACATTACCGTCCGCGAGCTGATCGAGTCCCCCGATAAACAGGCGGAGGGCATGAAAAGAATCGCCGATTTGACAGACAGCCTTGCTTCCGTGTCGATGATGGATTTGTCCGTTGAGGCGGAGGCATTCGGTTCCGCCGTACATATTTCGGACGACGAAGTGCCTACCGTAACCGGTGCGATCATATCCTCGGAGGAGGAGGCGGCTTCTCTTGCGGTTCCCGCAATCGGCGCGGGACGCACGGGCAGATATATCAAAGCCATTCAGAAGGCGAAATCCCTGATCACCGACCGGCCCGTATTTGCCGGCGTAATCGGTCCGTTCTCTCTGGCCGGAAGGCTGATGGACGTATCGGAGGCGCTGGTTAACTGCTACGACGACCCCGATTTTGTTCACGCAGCGCTTGAAAAGACCACCGAGTTCCTGATTTCCTATATCAATGCCTACAAAGACGCCGGCGCAGACGGCGTAGTGATGGCCGAGCCCCTGGGCGGACTTTTATCGCCGAGGCTCGCAGGCGAATTCAGCTGCGATTACATACGCAGAATCGTTTCCGCCGTGCAGACGGACGACTTCATTCTGATCTATCACAACTGCGGCGACAATGTGTTTAAGCAGTTTGACGACATACTCAAAATCGGCGCGGCCGCCTATCACGTAGGCAATTCCACCGATATCAGAAAGCTTCTGGAAATCGCGCCCAAGGACGTCGTCATTATGGGAAACATCGATCCCGCCGGACAGTTCCTGAACGGAACGCCCGACAGCATTTATACGGAAACCACCCGTCTTATGCAGGACGCGTGCGAAAAGCACCCGAATTTCGTAATCTCCTCCGGCTGCGATATACCGCCGAAAACGCCGTGGGAAAACATACATGCATTCTATAAAGCCATTTCCGATTACAACGAAAGGGGATAACACTATGCGACTGCCTCTTGAAAGCCTGATGTACGATCTTCCGGAGGATATTTTAAAAACCAAGCTCAGCGGCGATTTGAAGGGCGCCCTTCAGCTCATCAACCATCGCCTGAATAAAGAAAACATCTCTTCTATGATGAGAGAACGCCTTCTGGTCGAGCGTCATCTGATCGAAATGCTTCCCAAGCGCTTCCCCTATAACCGCCAGCAGGCGCTTGAGATCATGAAAGCGCGCGTACGCGATTTTACGGAAGAGGAATTCGATAAAATGGAGCTTGACGGCTGCATGGATTTCTACTATATCGACGGCGAAAAGCGCTATGTCCGCTCCTTTGCCGGTACGCTCGTGCGCATGGATCAGAACCTTTGGGATCGTCAATATGAAGACGACGAGAAGGAAGAAAACCTGCGCCTGAAGGACGCGCTGAACGAGATGCGCGAAAAGGGCGAGCTCGCTTACCGCTATAAAATCAAAAAGACCCTGAAAATCGACGACGATAAGTTCATTCCCGGAGAAACCTATCTGTGCCACCTGCCCATTCCCGCAAAGAGCGCTCAGCAGGCGGAGGATAAAATCATCATCGAAGCCGACGCAGACGGCTTTATCACCCCGGCGAACGAACACCACAGAACCGTTTCCTACAAGCGCACGCTTGAAAAGAACGAAGCCTTCTCCGTCACTTTCACATTCGAAAACCGCGTAAAATACGTGCGCCCCTTCGAAGATAAACCGTTTATCGCATACGAAAACGTACCCGCGCCCACCGAGGACGACCTGAGCGAGCTTCTTCCCCACATCGCCTTCACGCCGTATCTGAAAAAGCTGGCAAAGGAAATCGCGGGGGATGAAACCGATAAGCTGAAGCTCGCCCGCAAGGTATACGATTACGTAACGATGAACGTGCGCTATTCCTTCATGCGCTCCTACATTCTGGTCGAGCGCCACGCGGAATATCCGGCGCTGAACCACAAGGGCGACTGCGGCATTCAGGCAATACTGCTGATCACGCTCCTTCGCATACTGGGCATTCCCGCCCGCTGGCAGAGCGGCCTGACCACCGATCCCAAGAGCACCGGAAATCACGACTGGGCGCAGTTCTATACCGAAGAATTCGGCTGGCTGTTCGCGGATCCCTCCTTCGGCGGAAGCGCCTACAGAAGCGGCAACAAGGAAAAGTGGGATTTCTATTTCGGAAACCTCGATCCGTTCCGCATGATCGCAAACGACCGCTACTTCACGCGCTTGAATCCCGAAAAGAAATTCGAGCGCTACGATCCGTACGACAATCAGGACGGCGAAATCGAATGCGGCCTTCGCGGTTTTGACAGCTACGAATATGATTCCGACAGCGAAACAATGCTGTTTGAGAAAATCGACTAAAACCCAGGAAGGGAGCACTCCGATTCATGGCTAGTAAAACCACTAAAAACGAAATGAGCCTTTTCCAGATTCTGTACCGCGTAATGGTGGGCATGGTATTCGGCCTTGCCAACATCATTCCCGGCGTAAGCGGCGGAACCGCCATGGTTGTGTTCGGCGTATACGAAAGAATCATACTCATCATTACCGACTTCAGAAGCCGCATCAAGACGGAATGGAAGTTCTTCCTCCCGATTCTTGCGGGTATGGGCATTGCGGTATTCCTGTTCGGAAGCCTGATGGACGTAATGCTCACCAATAACGAAGCGATTATGCAGACCTTCTTTATCGGCGTCATCGCTTTCTCGGTTCCGATGATCGCAAAGAAAGCGGCGGGAAGCCTTTCCGGCAAGCGAAATCTTACAAAGGATATCGTATGCGTGCTGATTTTCGCCGTAATTCTCGCCCTCATGATCTGGATGTCTACCGTTGAAAAGGTAGAAGGCGAAGAAATCGCGGCGACCGGCAGCTGGATCATCGTATCTGTAAAAATGATCATCTACGGCGCGATTGCCTGCGCAACCATGATCATCCCCGGCATTTCCGGTTCGCTCGTCATGGTCATGCTCGGCTGCTACGGACAAATCATGGCGGCGCTTCACACATTCAATATCGCGCAGCTCATTCCCTTCGGAATCGGCATGCTGCTGGGCATGGTGTTCTGCGCAAAGCTGATCAAGTTCCTTTTGAACCGCTTCTCCCGCGAAACCTACTCCGCCATCCTCGGTTTCGTCGTGGGCTCGGTATTTGCCATCTTCCCCGGCTGGTCGTATATCGCCCCGGTCATCGCCTTCTCCGTCGGCGCCGCTGCAATCGTAGCCTGCGAGCGTCTGGCAAAGAAGTTCTCCTGATTCGGATACGCGCATACAGCACTATACGGACGCTGCAGAAACAAGTTTTCCGCGGCGTCCGTTTTTGTGTAATTTAGCATTCATCGCCTTCGGAAACGCATTTCAATCCGAAGGGATCGGCCTGTATATAATGTACCCATAAAGCAAAAAACAAAAAAACGGAGGGAAACACAATGTCAATTCAGGCTACAATCGCTCTTATGGGTATCGATAGAATGTCCAATTCCACCATCCAGGATATGTTTGATGATAACGTCGCCCGAATCGTACGCCAGCACGCGATCGCTTCTACCGCAGTTTCTCTGGCGGCCGCCGTTCCCGGCGCAGGCGCAACCGCTTGCGTTGTGTGTCAGACCGCTGTCGTATATTCGATGTACGTCCGCATGAACAAGGCGCTCGGCATTTCTCTTAGCGGAAACGTAGTAAAGTCCATCGCCTCCGCCGTCATCGCCAACATCGCCTCCAACGTAATCACCTTCGTCGGCAGCGTAATCGCTTCCACCGTACTCTCCTTCATCCCCGTACTCGGAAGCGCGGCCTCCACAATCGTAATGGGCGGCGTAGGCTATGCCACCGTGATGATCGCGGCCATCGCCTACGGAAAAGCGCTCAGCGCCATGGTCAGCAGGGGAAAGAACGTTGAAACCATGTCCGAAAGCGAAATCAAAGACGCCGTAAAGGAAGAGCTTAATAAGCGCGACCTCAATAAGGATATGAAGACCTTCACCGAGGAATACAAGCGCGAGAGAAAGAGCGACGAATTTAAAAACGCCGATCAGATCAATCTTGAGAACATGGAAGAATAACACTGACACGCAAAAAAACAGAGCCGCTCCAAGGGTATTTTCCCTTCGGAGCGGCTCATACTATTAATGGGTTTTATTTATTCGCACCGCCTGCTACAAACTGTATCTCGCCCGGCATTACCATACCCGCAGCGCGGGCATAGCGTTCAATGCCCTCCTCGCTTTTCAGATAAGAAATATCCTTCTGAAGATCGAGCACCTGTTCTTTGAGTTGATCCCTGTAAGCAACCTGCTCTGCATATGCATCGTTCAGCTTTTTCTGCTGATTGTGAAGCTTTATATACAGCGGCATCGAAAGCACCAATATCAGCATCATCAATATCAGCCAGAAGCGCGGGCGGACAGAAATTTTGTTGGATTTACGCGGCATATGACTCACCCTCTCGAATATGTACCTTTAAGATTCGACCAAAGTCGCTTTTTTCCTGCCTCACCTGCAAAGAAATTGAAATATTTTCTTAAGATTATGAAATCCATACAATCGACATGCTATTTTTTTGATAAAATTCACTTGCGCATCTATAACCGGCGGAACAATCAGCAGATACAATGCCATTGCGCCAAAGGAAGAGAGCAGCGAAAACAGCCGAAGCTCCAGACGCGACGAACGAAACAGCGCAAAAAGCAGTATAAAGAACAATCCGGCTACGCATACTGCGTCCAGAAAAAACGTAAGAATTCTGCCGGGCTTTAAAAGCGCGGACAGACGAAAGGCGATATCCGTCCACGCGCCAAGCGCGAGCCCTGACAAAAACATCGCAAGAAACGTATCGATCTGGCCGACGGTATAATACAGCATAGGCTATTTGAATATGCGGGCGATAACGCCCTTGGCCTTCCGGGCACTTTCGTCGTATTCCACGCGTTCGATTTTCCCGGTAACGATCAGCCTTCCTTCCGCAAGATCCAGGCTTTCCACATGCAGCCCCTGTCCCTGAAGGGAAATCGACCCGAAGCTTGTGAAGGCCGAAATCATTTCGCCGTTAAACAGCTCCACCTTCTCAACGCCGGTAACCACCGTATGCATTCGATTGTCGACCATAAGCGTATGCGGCTTTTGAACGCCGGGCGGCATTTCCTTCATCTTCATCCCTCCATACGGAAAATCGTATTCAACGGGATGGGAAACTATGCCCGGCGCGCAATATATTACAGGAAATTTTTCAGTCTGTCAATCGCCTGATCTTCATTCTGCAGAAAATCCGAAGCCAGCTTATGCGCCTTCTCTCCCGCATCCGGGCATGCCGCGCGGGCGCGGGTCAACTCGATTACGCCCATCGTAGAGCCCTGGATCAGCATATCCGCCAGATGCGACGGACTCTGATCTACGAGCGTATCCATCTGTATGCCCATCCATGTGCCGGCGCGCGTAAGCGGGTTTCTCATTTTGGGCTTCTCTCCCGCCTCTTTCAGGCCCTCCAGCGCCTTCTGTTCGCTCTTCTTGTATTCCGAGAGCTGATGAAGCATTTCTGTGCGTATGCCCTCATGCTCCGTTTTATCAAGCAGCAGCTCGATGGACTCAATCCCCATCTGCGCTGCGCCCTGAACGGATCTGAAAAGCTCTGCATTCTGATTCATTTTCCTCACCTCCGCTTCTATCCTGCGTGTTTTTCATCTCCACCATGCAAGGCAATATCTGATAGCAGTGAAAAAACGCAATAACATCTATTGCAGGCAATAATCAATATATGGTATACTGACTTTGCAAAATGCTCCAGATAAAGGAGGAATTCCCATGAATTTTGAAAGCTTTCTTCCCGCATATCCTTTGATTTCCACCGACCCCTATCTTTCCGTTTGGTCGAATACCGATCATCCCGCAGACAGCGATACAATGCACTGGGCGGGCGAACGCAAGCGCATCACACTGACGGCGCAGATTGACGGCGTAAATTTCGCGCTCATCGGAAGACATCCGGATTCGGCAAAGGCTTCTCTGACCAGGCGCACCGTTACCGCAACCAAAACACAGTACGGCTTTGAGGCAAACGGCGTAAAGATTTCGGTATCCTTCCGCGCACCGCTTCTGCTCGACGATTTTGACATACTATCAACACCTGTAACCTATGTGGATATCGCCTTCGCCTCAGGCGACGGAAAAACGCACAAAGCAGACGCCTGCCTTATCTGGCATGACGATATCGTAAAAGACGGCCCCGCCCTTCAGCCGATGATCGGAAACGCATATAAGAGCGGAAGCCTTTCCCTTGCCTGGATGGGCAAAAAGCACCAGTCGCTTCTGTGTCACTCGGGCGATCATATCACGATCGATTGGGGCTACGCATACATTGCAGCGGATAAGAACGCATCCTTTGAGCGCGTCGAAGGCCATTGGGGGCTCGTGCTTCGCGACAGCAAAGCCGTATCCGAAAATAAAGAGACCATCCGCTTCATGCTGGCTTATGACGATGTAGCCTCCATACAGTATTTCGAGTACACCGCCCGCGCTTGGTATGCAAGAAACGGAAAAACCATCGTGCAGGCCATACACGAAATGCACGACAGAAGAGACGAAATCATGGCGCGTCTGGATGCGCTCGATGAAAGCCTTTATCAGAAGGCGCTTGCATGCGGAAACGAAGCCTATGCGCGCCTTGCAAACGCATCCTACCGCCATACCATCTGCGCGCACAAGCTGATTGCGGACCGCGAAGGAAACCCGATATTCCTCTCCAAGGAAAACGACTCCAACGGCTGCATCGGAACCGTGGACGTAAGCTATCCCTCCATGCCGCTGTATCTGATCTATGCGCCCGAGCTCGTGCGCGGCATGTGCCGTCCGATCCTGAAATTCGCGTCCTTGCCCATCTGGAAGGACGATTTCGCGCCTCACGACGTAGGCCGCTATCCCATGGCCACCGGTCAGGTGTACGGCCTTCGCGGGCGCAGGGGCTCTGCAAAGGCTTCCGCATGGGTTCCCGAAGCTGTGGATCCCATCGGAAACGGCGACGTATATCCGCCCCTTTTCGTATATGACGGCGAAGAGAATCTCTACGACAACCGCTATCAGATGCCGGTTGAGGAATGCGGAAATATGATACTGATGCTGGCTGCGGCAATGAAAGCGGACGGCGAAAAGGCGCTGATTAAGGAGTATCTGCCTACGCTTAAAAAATGGGTGAGATATCTGGAAGAATACGGCGAAGATCCGGGCGAACAGCTCTGCACGGACGACTTTGCCGGACATCTTGCGCACAATGTAAACCTCGCCTTTAAGGCGGTCTCCGGCCTTGCCGCGTACGGCTGGATTATGGGCGAACTTGGAAACAGCGAAGAAGCCGTGTACTACAAAAACGCCGCTGAAAAGATGGCGAAAAACGTATACAGCCGCGCCCGCACGGACAACGGAACCGCGCTGACGCTGGACGGCAAGGGCTGGAGCCTCAAATACAATGCGATCTGGGATCAACTGTTCTCCTTCGGCCTGTTTGACGAGGAATTCTATAAAGCGGAAATACAGAGATACAAAGAAGAGCAGAACGAATATGGCGTTCCGCTCGATTCCAGGCGCGGCTATACCAAGAGCGACTGGATCCTGTGGGCGGCGTCCATGGCGGACAGCAAAGAGGACATTGAAGCCTTCTCCAAGCCCCTGGTAAAGTATCTTAAGGAAACGCCCACGCGCGTGCCCTTCAGTGACTGGTATGAGACCAAGACCGGCGCATACTGCCACTTTATCGCCCGCTCCGTTCAGGGCGGCATATTCATGCCGATGCTGAAAAAGGAATGGGGAAAATAACGCATTTCAAAAAAAACAGCCGCAAAAGCAGCCATAAAAAAGCGACGCATGTATTTTACTGCATGCGCCGCTTTTTTATAAGGGAAACGTATTTTCCCGCTTTTATTCGTTACGCTGCGGACGCGTCATCCAGCGCAAATCCGTCCCCATAGTAGTTGGAGTATTCACTGTTCATATGATCTTCGAAAGCCTCGTTGATCGCGTTGTAGATATCCTCCGCCGTCAGTATCTTTCCGGAGGCGGGTACGATTTCAACGTTTTCAGCCAGTTCGATGGAGATATTTACAGTGATGGGCTTCATCGCTGCTCCGTTTTCGGAAGCGGTCAGTTCAGCCGCTACTGCGAGTTTCTGTCCGTTCTCATCGGAAACGGCGGTGATTGTGATCGGGCATTCCGCTGTGATTACATTGCTGCCGGCCTTCGCTTCCGCATATCCGCGAAGCTTCAATCCGGTCTCCGTCTCTTCCAGAATCTCAGCGCCCAGTACCGCAGTAAAGGCTTCGCCGTTCACCGCGCCGTCGAGGGTTACAGTAAACTCATTCTCGGTTTCGGTTAAGATGGCGGTAAAGGAGATCTGATCATCGCCAATCACTGCATCGTAAATCAGCTTGCTTCCGTCGAAGGACTCATGGATCTCCTGCGTATACACCAGATTGCCGTTTTCGTCTCTGATTATATCTTCAAGGAACAGATAGTCCATCTTGAAGTTCATTTCTCCTTCATTGTTCATGAAGGCTTCATAGTGATATGTAAGCGCGGGAATTACCACATCAGGATTCGCTTCCTCGGCAAGGTTGACGCCGAGATCAATAACCGCGCCGGCTTCCGTCTCGGTTTCGGTCACTTTCACAACGAAATAGAGATCATACGCCAAGCCGTTCTGCGCAAAGGTGATATGGCCTTCGCCGTTTTCGTATACGAATTCGATCGGCATTTCGGTGTTGTCAAAGTTGCTGATAACGGAAGCAGCACCCGCGAGCTTTCCGGTTTCTTCGATGTACTCTGCGTTTACTTTGTAATTGGTTCCGTAGATATCGGTGGTGGTGTAATCGATGATCGCGGTCCAGCCGGTCTCGACGGGGGTGACAGCGGCATTCAGAAGATACTTATCGGAAAGGAAGTCCTCCCATTCGCCTTTTACGATGATGCCCTCCGGCGTGCAGCTTGCGCTGTAGGTGCCGATCGTTTCGCCGAACATAGATTCGGTAGCACTGGCGGTAAAGGAGCCGTTCGCATACTCGACGGAAACGGTATTTCCGTCGTATTCGCTCTGTACATCGTAGTAAAGCTTCATGGTCTCATTCAGCATGTCGAGGGCAAACTGTATATCGCCGCCTTCCGCCTGAATTGAGGCGCTGATTGCATTTTCGCTGATTTCGGCCTTCACTTCGGCATTTTCGCCTTCGGCAGAAACTTTGAGGGCAAGCGTCATCTTTTCGCCGAGCACAACAGACGCATTCAGAATCTCTTCATCCATGGCCGCATAGGAAAGGGTGATAACCATTTCGTCCTTGCCGTTTGCGCTCAGGGCGATCGTTTCGCCTTCCATGGAGAAGTTAATATCCGCCTTGATCTCGCCTTCCGCAGTCGTATGGAAATATACGCTTCCGGCTGCGCCGCCCAAATCGGCCTTCGTAATTTCATTGGCAATGGATACGAGCTTTCCGGGCACTCTGTCAAGATAGCTCATCATATCAAACTCGATAACTTCGAAAACCTTCATGCCGCACAGTCTGCGGATGGATTCGGTCTCCGCGGAGAATGCCTTCAGATAATCGCTGACAAGGCCAATCGCCTGAGAAATATCGGACTGAATGGTAATCTCGCCGGTCTCGCTGATCACGAGAAGGCCTTTCTCTACCGCCAGCTGAGAAAGGCGGTTGATTTCAACGGATGCGATTTCCTCTATGATCTGCATATCGTTTACATAGTCTTCGCTGTTCATGTAATCGTAGAGGTCGAGACCCTTCCGGAATTCTACGCCGAAATTGTTTGCAAGTTCCAGCGCCTGCAAAAAGCGAATGATTTCGTCGTAATTGAACTGCTCATACTCGTTCTCTGCATCGCCGACTACCAGAGCGTCCATAGCGATCTGCAGGAAAAATTCGTTGATATCCAGCGCCTTTGAATCGACTTTGATTTGCGCGATGGATTCTCCGTCCGTCGTCAGGTCAATATCAATATCAAATGCTTCTTCCAAGCCTTCAATAACGGCGTTCAGCTTGAGCTTCTGACCTGCCAAAACCGCATCCTCCGCCATGCCGCCGAAGCACAGCGCCATAACCATGGCGAGTATCGCGGCAAAGATACGAACCATATTCTTTTTCATGTTTGTTTACCTCCATATATTCTCCTGATTTTATTATAGCACTTTTCTTTTCCTATGACAAGATTAAAAATCAGTCAGGCTAAAAGTATATGGCACTCCGGAAACGAGCATGATAAAACAAAGCGCCCGTGCGCGTAACTTTACGCTTCGGGCGCTTTGTACGGTGAATATTATCCGTTTTTCGCCGCCTTGGCCCAGCTGTCCTTGAGCGGAACCACGCGGTTGAATACGACCTTTCCGTCCTTCGAATCGGGATCCTTGGCAAAGTAGCCCATTCTTAAGAACTGGAAGCGGCTTCCGATATCGCTTTCGGCAATGATGGGCTCCACCTTGCAGCCGGTGAGCACCTTGATGGAATCGGAATTCAAGCGGTCGATGAAATCCTTGGGCGCGTTCTCCGCCGCGTCGTTTTCTTCGTCGGCGCTTTCCTCTTCCACCGCGTCCTCATCCATCATGATCGGCTCGTACAGGCGAACCTCTGCGTCGACAGCGTCTGCTTCGCTCACCCAGTGCAGCGTGCCCTTCACCTTGCGGTTTGCGCCTTCGCTTCCGGACTTGCTGTCGTGATCGACGGTGCAGATCAGTTCGATTACGTTTCCGTTTTCATCAAGCTTGGCTTCTTCGCACTTGATGATATACGCGCCCTTTAAGCGCACTTCGCGGCCCGGCGCAAGGCGGAAGAACTTCTTCGGGGGATCCAGCATGAAGTCTTCGCTTTCGATATACAGCCTGCGGCCGAACGATACTTCTCTTTCGCCCATTTCCGGATGATCCGGATGATTTTCAAGGGTGATTTTTTCAATTTTGCCCTCTTCCCAATTGGAAAGAGTGACCTTGATGGGATTCAGAACCGCCATTGCGCGGGGTGCGGATGCGCCCAGCGCGTCGCGCACGCAGGCTTCAAGCAATGCGCCGTCGACCGTGGAATCGGCCTTGGCTACGCCTACGCGGGCGAGGAAATCGTGAATGGCTTCTACGGGATAGCCGCGCCTTCTCATGCCGACGAGCGTGGGCATGCGGGGATCGTCCCATCCGGCTACATAGCCCTCTTCGACCAGCCTTCTCAGATAGCGCTTGCTCATCACCGTGCGCGTGATGTTCAGGCGCGCAAACTCAATCTGTCTGGGCGGCATTTCAAATCCGGCATGGCTGACCATCCAGTCGTACAGCGGACGATGGATTTCGTATTCCAGAGAGCACAAAGAGTGCGTTACGCCCTCGATTGCGTCCTGAATGGGATGCTGGAAATCATACATCGGATAGATGCACCAATCGTCGCCCGTGCGGTGATGATGGCATCTCTTAATGCGGTAAATGGTGGGGTCGCGCATGAGCACGTTGGGCGACGCCATGTCGATCTTCGCTCTCAATACGCGGCTTCCGTCGGCAAATTCGCCGTTTTTCATGCGTTCGAAAAGATCCAGGTTTTCCTCTGCGCTTCTGTCGCGGTACGGGCTGTTTACGCCCGGCTGCGTGAGGGTGCCGCGGTTTTTGCGCATCTCTTCGGGGGTCTGATCGTCCACATAGGCAAGGCCCTTTTTAATCATATCGCAGGCGATCTCATAAAGGCGCGGGAAAAAGTCGCTGGCAAAGAACAGTTTGTCCCACTTGAATCCCAGCCATTCGATATCCCTCTGAATGCCATCGACAAATACGGTATCCTCTTTGGCGGGGTTGGTGTCGTCAAAGCGGAGATTGCAGGAGCCGCCGTATTTATTGGCGATGCCGAAGTCAATGCAAAGCGCCTTTACATGGCCGATATGCAGATATCCGTTCGGCTCCGGCGGAAAACGTGTTTTCACATGGTCAAAACGTCCCTGCCGAAGGTCCTCCTCGATAAATTCTTCAATGAAATTGCTGGCGCGCTTTTCGATGTTTTCCATAGCCGGACTCCTCCTTCTTAAAATGTAGCATCAATTATATCATTCAAACTCGATCGTTACGCAAGCTTTTTTGTTAATTCTTATTCATCATTTGCACTCATCTGCATATTCTGCCGATCGGCAATCCATTTTATGAATCCGGCGTATACGGAAGTAAATCGGATCAGCCAGCCGCCCTCAAATTCGCGAAGCACTTTTGCAAACACATCTCCGCCGACGGAGATTTTGATGTGTCAAGCGGACGCAGTGCGCTGTTTGTGAAAAGAACCGCCTGTGAATCCGAGACGGCAGTAAACACGCCTTTTGCATCGGCGTCGGAGCAGTGCTTTCCATCGATTACAGAAAACTTGACGTCTATAGGCCTTGCAAGTGCGTTCGGCGCGGACGAATGAACCGATGCATGCACATGATAGGGCGCACCCAGTCCCACAACCTGCGAAAGCACGATTTTCTCGTTCACGCCCTTGGGCGACACTTCCAGTTCGCTTCCGATTTCCATAGGCGCTTTGATAAGGCTTCGAGTGGTTGGAGAAATCAGCACCTGTCCGCCCACCGTGTAGCTTTCGATGCGCCCAGTGAGATTCACCTGGCTTCCGACAACGCCGTATTTGGTTCTCTTTTCAGAGCCGATGTTTCCGACAATCACATCGCCCGTATTAATGCCGATGCCCATTTCAAGCGCCGGGCAACCGTTTTCTTCATTCCAGCGATTGACCTCAACCATGCGGCTCTGCATTTCAACGCCCGCCGCAACCGCTTTCTCGGCATGATCATCAAAATAGGCGGGCGCGCCGAATATGGCCATGATGCCGTCGCCGATGAATTCAATGATCGTGCCTCCGTGCTTCTGAATGATCTCCGTCATTTCTCCAAGGTAATGATTGAGCATGGAAAGCAGCTTTCCGGGTTCCATCCTTTCGCTCATCGCAGTAAAGCCGCGAAGATCGCTCATCATAATGGTGATCTTTCTTTTTCTTCCGCCGAGCGCAAGCCCATCCGGCGTTTCCAGCAGCTCGCGCACGATATCATCGGACAGGAATCTGCCGAAGGTTTCGCTTAAGAGACGGTAGCGCTTATCGAGCCGGCTGTTGAGCGTGCGAATGCGCTCCATAGCCTTTACAGCGTCCCTGAGTTCGCTCAATTCACTGATATCGTTGAACACAACGATCAGACCGGCCTTTTCCGAACCGTTCATAAGGAAGGAGGACGTTACCTGCAATTGACGCGTGATATTCCCATCAAAATAAGGAACAATGCTTCTGTGGGCGGAATCTCTGTCGTATACCGCGTCCAGCACCGCCTGCGTAAACCGATCGTTTTCGGCATATTCAAAAAAGCACAGCGCAAAGCGTTTTCCGACCAGCATATCTGCGCGCATGTTCAGAATCTCCTCCGCAGCGGGATTTACATAGCCGATCACGCCGTCAAAGGCGATCGTCAAAACGCCTTCGGACATGTCGCGGATAATGCTCTCCTGAAATAGGTTGGTACCGTTCATGCTCGTTCTCCTTTATATGGATGGAAATCAGCCAAAAACTTTTCATAAGCAGATATTTCAAAGGGCAGCCCTTCCCCGGCGGAAAGAGTTGCCCCCTAACGATAGACGGGCATTCATAAAGCCCGTTCGTACCCTTTATGATGCGGACACGCAAAATCAGAGATACGTATTGAAGTAATAGAACTCCTCCGCATGGGCATTAATATGCTCCGCCGTCCATACGCTGCAATCGTCCTTTTCATTCTCCGCCTCGGTAGCCTCTTTAATGCTCTTGCAGGCGTCGAGGTATTTCTTGGTGAGCGCGCGGAGGCGAGCGCTCATCTACTGCATCATTATAAGCACCTTGGCGGGCTTATTCTTAAGATACTCCGAGAAATCCGCAACCGTAATCATCTTCAGCTGCGTATCCTTTTCAAGCGAAACCGCCGTCGCCGAGCGGGGATAGCACTCGATCAGACCCAATTCGCCAAAATGGCGGGCCGCACCGAGTTCCACAAGCAGCTTTTCATCCTCTGTCCCGTGCTCCGCATAGATCGCTACGCCGCCGGAGAGAATATCATACATCCAGAATTCTGCATCGCCCTGGCGGAAGATGATTTCTCCTTTTTGAATACCTTTGTTTTTTCGTTTGCCATGCCTATTCCATCCTTTCAATAGCACCGCCGTCAGCCGTTAGGCCTCGCCAGAAATACATTCTCATATATACCTGTATTCTAACACAAATCCGCATGCGAATCAATAAAATCCACGTTCGCAGTATGATTTCATCACCGCACATAACGTTTTTTCCTGTAAACGTCCGCATCCGTCAAGCCCTCGCTCCTTGCAGCGACCGTATGCGCGGCAGCGTCGCCCAGTCGGCTGCTCATGCCGCTTCAAATTTATCGGTTAAAGATTCGAATACTTTCAGATCATGCCGACGGAAGTTCGGTAGCTCAAAGCCATGAAAATGAGCTTAGGCATATTTGATATCGCCTGAAAAGGATTTCAGAATGCTGTTCCGTATGATTTCATCCGCTTACGAATAGAAAGCCGCATATCGTTTTTCCCTTCCCTGTGCTTCATAGGGCCTGCCGTCGGCTCCTCGGGATTTCCGGCGGATGAAATAATAAATACTTATAAACACCTGCGAGACAGGCGGATAAAACCGATTGACAATTGATTTACAGACGCGTACAATGACGATAGAGACACGCATATGGAGGAAAGAAATATGGAGTCATCGGTTGCGCTTCCGAACATCACAAACGAATATGTTTCCAAAAGCCTTCGCCCCGAGCGTGAGATCCCGGTCTTTAAGGTCGCCGGTATATTTTCATCGCATATGGTTCTCCAAAGGGACGAGCCCGCTCTGATCTGGGGCTTTTCAAACGCGCCGGGAACGATTGTTACCGGTAAATTCATGGGTGAAAAACGCGAATGCACCGTAAACGAAGACGGGCGCTGGCATATTGAATTTTCCGCGCATGCAATTGAAAAAACGCCGCAGACGATGACACTTTCGGATGCATGCGGACACAAAGCGGAGCTTTCCGATATCCTGATCGGAGACGTGTGGCTTGTTGGCGGCCAGTCCAACGCCGAGCTTACGCTGAAGCCCTGTCTGATACTGGATAAGGATATTGCCTTTGACGAAAACGCGCCCATCCGCCTGTTTGCGCAGAATCAGCTCTATCCCTATCAGCATCAGGAAACCTGCGAATATCCGAGCTGCGACGTCATCTGCCCCGATTGGAAGTGGAAAAGGCCGGATGAGGAAGCATCCTTGGAGTTTTCCGCAATGGGATATTATTTTGCGAAGGAGCTTTCCGAAAGCATTGATATTCCCGTCGGCATGGTGATGATTGCCGCCGGCGGCGCATGCTTAAGAGAGCTCATGACCCCGTCGCTCGCCGAAAAGCTTCATTACGGCCCCGGCAATATCTGCGCGGCGGGCTATTACAACTCCCTGATTCATCCGATCGTTCCCCTGCGCTTTAAGGGAATGCTGTATTTCCAGGGCGAAAGCGAAGGCTGCGGCAAAAGCTTTGCCGACGCATACGATAAGGATCTTAAGCTGTTCGTAGAAGACGAAAGAAAAATCTTTATGCGCGATTTCCCGTTTTACTATGTACAGGTATCCGATTACCTGGACAACTGCTTTACGTTTTTCCCGTGGATGGACATTGTGCGCGTAAAGCAGTTTGATGCGCTCTCCATCATCCCGAATGCCGCGATGACCGTATCCATGGATCTCGGCTCGGAATCCGAGCATCCGGACTGGGCGCATTCGCCGAAGAAAAAGGCGCTTTCCAAACGGCTGGCCGCGCTCGCGCTCTCAAGGGAATACGGCATAGGAAATGAATTCGCCGTCACGTCGCCCATGCCGGTAAGCGCGGTAAAAAAGGGAAACGAGATAGAAATTACCTTTAAAACCGCCTATCCTCTGGTTTCCGATATCAATCCCCTCCCCGGCTTTTCCGTAGGCGGATATGAAAACCGCGTGCCCGCCGAAGCTGAGATTGCGGGCGAAAATATCATCCGCGTCAAGATTCCGGAAAATGCGGACGCATCGCATGTGAACTACGCCTTCTCCATCCGCGCAGCGCCCGAGCACGCATCCGTCAAAAATCAATCGGGCCTGCCCGTGCCCGCATTTTCCATGAATGTTGCCGAAGAGGCAGAATAAACCGGATAAAAAGGAGTAAGCGTATGGCGCATGTTTGGAACGAAGTAAATACTGTTGCAGTAGAAGCCGAGTACGACGTATGTGTTGTCGGCGGCGGCGTAGCCGGCGTTTCGGCGGCGCTTGCAGCCGCGCGAGAGGGCGCAAAAACCTGTCTGATTGAGAAGGAATACTGCCTGGGCGGCCTTGCGACGCTCGGGCTGATCGTGATATATCTTCCGCTTTGCGACGGACACGGCAGACAGGTAATCTCCGGCATCAGCGAAGAGCTGTTAAAGGTTTCGCTCAAATACGGCCCGGGCAGCCTTCCCGACTGCTGGAAAGAGGGCGGAAATATCGAAGAGCGCAAGACAAAGCGCTACCTGACCGATTATCATGCCGCGCCCATGATCATCGCCCTTGAAGAGCTTCTGCTTGAAGCCGGCGTTACTATCATGTACGACACGCGCTTTTGCAGCGTACACAGAGAAAACGGCATTATACACGGCGTAATCGCAGAAAACAAATCCGGGCGAATCGGCATCGCCGCAAAGGCGTTTGTAGACGCATCGGGCGACGCGGACATATGCTTTACGGCAGGCGAAAAAACCGTTTCCCTGAACACCAACAGGCGAACCGGCTGGTATTTTTCCATGGGCAAAGACGGGCTCGTCCGCCACGGCCTTACCGATCCCATCTACACAGAAATCCCGAAGGATTCGCGCCTCTATGCGGGCGATAAGCACGAGGACGTTACGCAGCACGCCATCGACGGGCGTAAAATGATCCTCAAGCATGTTCAGGCGCTCAAAAACGAATCGGATCCCGGCGCATACCCGGCGCTCATTCCCTTTTACGACGGCATGCGCATGACGCGCCGCTTATCCGGCGCGTACACGCTGGATGAAAAGGAAGTCTTCCGGGATTTTGAGGACAGCATCGGCCTGACGGGCGACTGGCGCAAGCCCGGTCCGGTATTCGCGCTTCCGTGGCGCACAATCGCAGGCGTAAACAACGCAAATCTGGCGGCCGCCGGGCGCATCATATCGGTAACTACAGACATGTGGGACATCACAAGGGTCATTCCCCCTGCGGCTCTCACCGGTCAGGCCGCCGGTACCGGCGCGGCGATTTGCGCAAAGACCGGCGTCGCCATGAAAGATCTGCCCGTCAAAAAGCTTCAGGATACCCTCCGCGCAAACGGCATGATCATCGAAAAACCTTGATTGGATATATCCGATTGTATCTTCGATCACCAATAAACAGGGCGCTTAAGAATACGTATTCTTAAGCACCCCATTTATTTTAAGCGGAAATCATTATTTATTTATATCGCCGATTACGGTTTTTTCCTCTGGATTCACTTCGTTAATCCCGATCTTTTTCAAACTGACCTTATCTGAAATTCTAAAAATGCAGATTACTATGCATATTACAGAACTTGCTTCCGTTAATTTGCCAAAGATACTGAATACATTTGACGACATCGCTAAAGCGCTTAATTCGGCGACTCCCATTTTCTGCCCTAGCCAAAGCATCTGGAAGGTCTGCAGCCCCCACGACAAAGCCGGAAGCGCCGCAAACAATACGGCAATGGTCACAATCTCAGGGGCTATGTTTTTTACCGACCGGAAGCATACGCGGAGCATTAGCGCAAAAATCAGCACGCACGCCATGTGTACCGCACTCCCGATCGGGATCATCGGTCCTGCCTCGATCGCTTCTGTGCTTCCGTTCATATAATAGAAACAAATCGGCTCCCATAAGAATTGCAGAACACAGGCAGAAAGCAGTATTGCCGCAGCCGCAAGGGCGATTGAGATTATTGACAGTATATTCTTGGTTTTATTCATATACGACCCCCGCATTTGTTTTTTTCGGATCAATAAAGCCGGATAAATTATAACCCGAAGCCAAAGAAAAATCAATAGTTCTCTTTGCTTGCCGCCGGTTTGATTATGCTTATATCAATAGTTTTGCTTTTATAAATCGCAAAACCATTCATTCGTTTGCTCGAAATCCGCAATAATTCCCCCGAATACGCACTTCGCACAGATGAATCTGCCGGAGGAAATTATGAAGGCGTTCTCACCATGCGCGCACAGGACTTTCTGTTAAGCGCTTCCCATTGATCAAAGGCGCAGCTCTGCAGGGAAAAATCCGCGGGACTGCGCCGTCAGTTCCGGTACGATAAATTCATCAAACATGCCCTTGGATATCATGGCGATCATATCGCACTCATCTGCGCATGAAAGCCGGGCGCATCCGTTGCGCAGAAATGCAGTTGTTCTCCTGATTTTTTCGGCTTCATCTTGTGTTTTTATTTCTCAGGCATTACAATAGAAATAAACCATGCCTGAATCAAAAGCATTCCGCAAAGCACTATTTTTTACAGTAGGAGGAAATACATATGATCCTGTTTCCGCAGCCGCGCCGCCTCCAGCTTTTCGACGGTACATACTGTATGCCGCGCCAAAGCGCCGGTGATTCCCTTGTAGCGTTTTTCCGCGCGCTGCAAGCCGGCACGCAAGGCGTTTCTCTTTCCTGTGATTCGGTGCTTCCGCAAGAAGCCTACCGCATCTTGATCGATGCAAGCGGCGTCCGCATAAGTTATTCGTCGGAAGAAGGCCTGTTTCGCGCCGCCACTTCATTGCGTCAGATGATCGTGCGCTTTCAGGGACAGCTTCCGCATATGCATATCGAAGACGCGCCGGAATTAAAGAAACGCGGCTATATGATGGACGTCAACTGCGGAAGAATTCCCAAGATGGAAACCCTCAAATCCATGATTGATTTTCTTGCGTCGCTCAAATACAACGAATTCCAATTGTACATGGAAGGCGGCTGCTTCAAATATTCCGCCTATCCCGAAGAAACGGCGGATATTGACTGCCTGACGCCGGAAAATATACGCGAGCTGGACGCTTACTGCGCCGAGCGCTTTATTGACTTTGTTCCCAACCAGAACTCCTTCGGACACATGCGCAAATGGCTGCAAAAACCGCACTTCCGGCATCTCGGTCTTTTCGGAAGCGATAATGAAGTGCCCAATACGCTGAATCCCCTGCTTCCGGAAAGCTTTGATTTCATGCGCAATCTTTATGCTTCTCTTCTGCCCAATTATTCCAGCAAATACGTAAACATCGGTCTTGACGAGGCATACGGCCTTGGAAAATATCAGATCGAATCATATTGCAAGGAAAAAGGCAATGACGTTGTGTTTATGGAATGGCTCAATAAGCTAAGCAGCCACATCGAAGAGGCGCACGGCAAGTCCGTCATGTTCTGGGCGGATATGATTTACAACTACCCCGAGAGCTATCATATGGTGCCCAAAGACGCCATCGCGCTGGAATGGGGCTATGAACTGATCCAATCCCAGCGAATGACCGCGCATTGCATTGACTACCAAAACGCCGGCGTTAAGTATTACGTCTGCCCGTCCGTCAATACGCACGGCAGCTTCACCAGCCGCATGGATGTAACAACCTTCAACATCCGAACCTGCGCCGAGCTTGCCGCAGAATACGGCGCAGAAGGCATGCTGCTCACCGAGTGGGGCGAGGTCGGCCATCCGTACAGCTGGATCTGGTGCCTTACGCCCGCCGCGCTGGCCGGACAATACGCCTGGAACACCGGCGCAAAGCAGGACGGAGAAACCTTCAAAGCGGATTTTATCAGAAGCGCGGAAGACTTTGTCGACGAAGCCTTCTTCGCAGGCGCAAAGGTTTCCCGGCACATGTACCGCATGGCAAACTATTATCTGCTCGAGCCTGAACGCGTGCATGTATGCACGATGTGCGCCAAGCAGCTCAGCCTGCCCATCTCGCAGACGCGCTATGCGCATCTGTTCGACCTTAAGGACAGCGGCGACGATTTCTATTTTGACAACGTAACCGCCTACGTGCGCCGCATAATGGAGGATATCGAAAAAATTTCCTTAGACGAAAGGCTCAAGCGGGAAATCCGCTTGACGGCAAAGCTCATAACGCTTGGCAGCGAGGTATGCAAGGTGAAGCTTCATCCGAAGGAGAGCGCCGGCGATGTACCCGCTCTGACCGCCCTGATTGACGAAATTCTGCCCGAATATACAGAGCTCTGGCAATTCCGCAATTTCGAAACAGGCATCGAACTGTTTATCGATCAGCTCAATAAAAGAAAATCAGAGCTTCTGGCGCTTACAAAATAGAGCACGATTATCGAATTTCCTGCTCCCGTTCATTAAATACAGGCGCAGAAAAAAAACGAACAGGGAAGATGCGATTGTGCGCCGTATGGACGCATGTTTCGATAAGGGACATAAAGAATCAGAAAAGAATGCGTATCAGGAATATCTTTGAATGCTTGTTGTATTTTGTTCATTGCAATTTCATTTTGCAAAAAACAGAGCTTTCTTCCACCTTTCCGGCGGTTGAAAGCTCTGTTTTGTTCCGGGGCTGTTGTTCAGCAGCTACTTTGTTATGTCCTAATAAGATCAGTCCACAGCTGCCTCTGCCGCCAGCTTTTCCAGCTTTTCGTAGGTGACGGAGCCGACAGCATTGTAGGTGATGATGCCGTTTGCGTCCACCACAACGGTCTGGGGAAGCATGGTGGAGCCGTTGAAGGCGGCGATCACGTCGCCGGACTCATCCAACCCAAAGGGCATCCGGTAATCGAGCTTGCCCAGATAACCGGGAACATCCTCGGTGACCAGAGAAGAATGGATGGCGATCATGGCGATGTCCTCTGGGTACTTGCGATACAGCTCGTCAAAGTGGGGCAGTTCATTGCAGCAGGGCGTACACCAGGTCGCCCAGAAGTTGATGACGACGGTCTTGCCCCGGTGATCGGAAAGCCGGAAGGTTTCCTGAAGCTCCGGGTACAGCGGCACCGCAAAGTCCGGCGCCCGCATGCCCGCCTCGAAGCCCACGGGGACAGCGGGTTCGACTGCAGCTTCCGTTTCAGGGGTGGTCTCGGCCTGGGTCTCGCTGACAGCCACAGTCTCTGCGGGAGCAGGCTCCGGCTTTTCCGGTGCGGCTGCGGGCTTGTTGAAGAACCACAGGGCGAACACCAGAAGGACCAGTGCGGCAGCCCATGCTCCCAGGCGCAGCTTCCGCACGCGCCGCTTCTTCTCGGGCACGGCGTCGATCTGGGGTCCGCGGAGGATGATCCTGCCTGCCTTGAAGGAGATGGCCTTGGTGGGACAGACATCGATGCACTTTCCGCAGTGAATACACTCATGATCGCCTGCCCGGCGGATATCCATGGGGCATTCCCGGACACAGCGGCCGCAGTCGGTGCATTTAGGCGCTTCCACCTTCACACCGAGAACGCAGACCTTGGCAAACAGGCCGTAAATGGCGCCCAGAGGGCAGATAAAGCGGCAGAAGGCTCGGTAAATGAATATGCACAGGCCGATGATAATCAGCATGATCACAAATTTCCGGGTGAAGAGAATCCCCAGCATGGAGAATTTGTCGAAGTTCACCGGGTTGGCCAGCAGACCGATGGCGCCGCCGAAGGTGCCCTCCGGGCAGATGTACTTGCAGAAGGCGGGCACAGGGTAGCTCTGCGGGGAATACAGGAATGGGATGATGATCACAAAAACCGCCAGAATCACATACTTCAGCCAGCTTAAGATCCGGGTGACGAAGTTCTTCCGGATCTTCACTGTGGGGATCTTGTGCAGCAGTTCCTGCATCAGGCCTACGGGACACAGCCAGCCGCAGACGGTACGGCCGAAGATCAGTCCGTACAGCAGCAGGACGCCCAGCACATAGGTCGGGGCTCTGCTTCCGGAAGCGGCCACCGCATTCTGCAGGGCGCCCAGAGGGCAGGCGCCCACGGCACCGGGACAGGAGTAGCAGTTGAAGCCAGGAACGCATAGATTCTTCACGGCTCCGGTGTAAATATTGCCGGTGATATAGCCCTTCAGATGGGCGTTGTACAGCAGCGCAGCATACAGCTGGACAAGTCTGCGCTGAGTGGGAATATGGGATTTGATCCAGTTTTTTATCTTATCCAAGGCCGATACACTCCGTACAAATATTAATGGCTTTGACAAGCACATCCCGCATGCCTCCGTTTCGGATGCCCAGCACGACCAGTACAACAGCCCCGGCGAAAAGACAGACACGGATTATAGGGAGCAGGGATTCTGTTTCCTTTGGGACTTCCGGTGCAGCGTCGGCAGCCAGCCCCTTCAGCAGCGCAATTTCCTTCTCCATACTGCGTCTGCAGAGGAAGGCGGCTCCCACGAGGACAGCAAAGGCGGCAGCCACCCAGGGCACGGTGTGCATCAGCATATCTCCCATCACCGTTTCCAGATCCCAGGACATGAAATGCTCCCGGTTCAGAAGGTAGGAAAGGCCCATGGCTGCGCAGAGCAGGACTGCCGCCAAAGCACAGAGACGAACCCTTTTCCGGCAGTTCTCCTGACTTTGGGCTTCCTTCGGAAGGGCGCGGAGCCTTTTTTTCATCAGCCGCAGCCGGTTGTCAGGCTCCATGCCGGGCAAATCCGGTTTCCGGTCCGAAAGCCAGAGAGCCCCGGCCGCGAGGAGCAGCACATACACAATCGCCCAGATGCCGATGCTCCTCAGACGCAGGCCCACATCCTCCGCCCGGTAGACGTTTTCAATGTGCAGACCGTAGCCGTCCAGATTGGCGGGACGGTTGCCGGTTATATAAACGTCCAGACACTGCCACGCAAGCAGAAGCAGAAGCAAGACAGTTGCCGCGGAGATCAGATACCGCAGCACAGATCCTTTTTTGGCCATAGAATCCCTCCTAATGGGGTGATTATAGCACGGCTTTCCCTGAAAAACAACACTGTGAATCAACAAATCCCGGCTGATCCAGACAGGATCAGCCGGGACGGAACCGGGTTATTTCTTGGTCAGCACGAAACTCAATTCGCCGCCGCCGACAGGCGTTTCGGTAACTGTGGCGGTGTCGCCCTCGTATCCCTCGGGAACCTTCAGGGTATGGATTTCATAGACGCCGGCGGGCAGGGTGATGGTGCAAACGCCGTCGGAACCGGAAACAAAGACCTGACAGGTGGATTCATCGCAGACCTGGCACATAACGCCCTGGACGGGATTGCCGTTCTGGTCGGTATAGGTGATGGTGTAGGTCGCGTCACCGGCAACAGCTGCAGCATCGACGGTTTCATCTGCATACTTCCAGCAGTACGTACGACCGCTGTAGTATTTAAACAGGGCGCACAGCTCGTCAGCAGCCTCTTCGTCGACAAAACCGGACAGGGAGATGTAGTCATTGCCCATGACAACGTCCAGGAAGAAGGAGATTTCGCTTTCCGGCGGCGTAAAGTCGATATAATAGCCGTCTTCCTTCTGGTATTCCAGGAGGCTGTAATTCCTTAATTGGCTGTCCCGGAAGTAAGTCAGCTCAGGATCAACGGTTTCGTCCAAAGTGGCTTTAACATTCCAAACGCCATCGAGAATGTAGTAATAACTCATTATATCGGGGTCTGCCTCAAGATAGACGACGACAAGCCTGGCATCTTCGTTCAGCAGCTGAATGCTGGTCTCGGGACTGACGATGTACCGGGGATTCTGCTCCAGGGCAGCGGCAGCTTCGTCGCCGGACAGCAGCTGAATGCTGTCGATCCACAGGTAAGCATTTTTGTCGCGGGAGTAAATTTCCTTGCTGTAGCAAATTCTTACATCATAGGCGCCGTCCCGGCCGAAGGTGTGGGCGTAGGTACCCCAGTCCCGGGTGCTGCCAAAATATTTCACCGCTTCGCCGTTTACGAACAGGGTCATCCGGTCCATGGGAGCCTCTGCACCCATCTTGAAGGAGATCACGAGGGCGTCGCCGGCTTTTGCTTCCACAGTGGTGTTCAGCGCGCTGACACTGCCCGGGCAGGTGTAGTTTTCGGATACCAGAACGGTTCTGCCTTCCTTTTCGGCTACAGTCATGGGCCAGTTGTAGGGATTCGTGCTGTTGGTAAAGATCAGATCGCTGTCCAGCGCCCCGGAAAGCTCCTCGGAGGAGGCGGGCTCCACGCTGGGCAGTTCAGCATTCATTATGGGCAGAAGGATGGATTCGGTGTAGTCATCACCGATAAAGATATCAAACAGTCTGGTAAAGGTTTCGCTGTCAGTTTTTGCGCTGCCCTCAATCAGGCATACCGTGCCGAACCGATCAATGACAACGGAGACAGGGATACTTGCAGTGGGAAAACGATCGGAAATGCCGATGGTATCCGGCGCCATGAGGAAGGTGAGACCCATATCTCCAGCATAGTCTGCGATGTCCTCGGCGGTATCGGAAGGGTCAGTGGAAATGGCCAGGATCTCAATCTGTCCTTGTACTGCCGGTATGCTTCCTCCATGGCAGGGAATTCCATGCCGCAGGGACCGCACCAGGTGGCCCAGAAGTTCAGCAGAACCATATCCTTCTGCTCCAGAATATCGTAAAGGGAAACTTCTTTGCCGTCATGGGTGATTACAGTGAAATCCTCCATCTTATCGCCCTGAACATACTCGGCGGCAGGGGGCTGCTGGGGGACTTCCTCGGAATTCTGAGCAACGGTGTCTGCGCAGGCAGTGAACACGGACAGCACCATGGCAAGCATCAGGACGACGAAGAGCAGTTTCTTTGTTTTCTTCATGAGAATATCTCCTTAGAAATATTGGCTATACTGATTGTTTATACGAACGGATCCCTCACTGTGGCCGCCTGTACCGAATAAAATCCAAATTTTTTTCAAATCGAGGCTGACGTACGACCGACAAGCCCGTTGTGATGAAAAACGGCTTTAAATCGACGTCTCCGGTCAACCCGGCCGGCAGATCACCGCCGCGGTATCTGCTCCGCCGGAGCCGGCCGCTGCGTTGGATCCTGTCAAACATCTCCATTTCGAATACTGCAGGCAAATTTCTCATGCGCATAGCCGGAGAAACCGGCGATGGAACTGACAAGCAAAGTACGCATGGTGAACAAATTGACCGCCATACAAGGACAGATTTATCTTATCATCTGCATTAGGCGTGAGTTCTATCTTTTCTTATACTTTGTTTTTCTGCCGCTTCCGTCCAGATAGATCAGGCCGTCTGCAACCATGCGTTTTAGAATACGGCTGGCCGTTGTTTGGCTGACATCCAAAAGTTGATCCACATCGCTGCGTACTACATGACCGTTTTGAGTGATCAAATCCAGAATCTTTTCTTCATTGGATTTGCGTCTGTTGACCACGTTATCCGTTGCCTTAGCGGCATTTCTATTGGGGAGTGTGATTTTGAAAGCGTTGTTTGTTACTTCAATTTTAGGCTCCAATCCTGTGCCTGCGTATGCTTTCATAATTT
>JAFQKQ010000041.1 GCA_017396845.1 Clostridia bacterium | reverse complement strand
GCTCTTCGGACAATGCTGTTTTGAAAAAGGCGACGTAAAAAACACATACGGTACGGGCGGATTTCTCCTTATGAACACGGGCGAAACACCGTATATCACCGACAACGGACTATTGACTACCATTGCCTGGGGTATTGGCGGCAAGGTGGAATATGCGCTTGAGGGCTCGGTATTCACCTGCGGCGCGGCCATTCAATGGCTCAGAGATGGGCTCAAGATTCTGGACAGCGCGCAGGACAGCGAATACTACGCCTCGAAGGTGGAGGACACGGGCGGCGTTTTGGTTGTTCCCGCATTCACGGGACTCGGCGCGCCGCATTGGGATCCCTATGCGCGCGGACTCATTATCGGCATCAGCCGCGCAACGACGAAAAACCACATCATACGCGCAACGCTTGAATCTCTTGCCTATCAAACGGCGGACGTTGTTGCGATGATGGAAGAAGCAACCGGGCTTTCCGTTCCCTCTCTCAAGGTGGACGGCGGCGCTTGCAAAAACAATCTCCTGCTCTCCTTCCAGGCGGATCTGCTCGGCATTCCGATTGAGCGCCCCGCATCGGTGGAAAGCACGGCACTTGGTGCGGCGTATCTTTGCGGAATTGCCGTCGGCTTATCTGCGTCGGTGGATGAAATCAAGAAAAATCGTGCGATAGAGCGTGTTTTCATCACGGACAAAGAGGCCTCCTTCCGAGAAACGCAAATGAAGAAATGGCGCAGAGCTGTTGAGCGCTCGCTCGGATGGGCAGAAGAATAAAGGCAAAAAAACGAGACAGATTCACGATCTGCCTCGTTTTTTATTTATAAAATTCAAGAAATAGTTATGATATCCGCCGTGGGCTTCAGCTCGTAAGTATAATGTGTTGCCTTGGTTTCGTAGAGCGCAATTTCAGCGCCTGTGCAATTTTCGATCGGCGCTTTTGCGCTGACGTAGAATGTGCCGAGGTTGCCGATCGGCGTCGGAACGGCGCTCACGTCAATCGTGAAGATTCCGTTCTTTTCCTCCGTTTTCGCGAATCTCTTATAGAGTGCTTGCGTGGAATAGAATCCAAGATCGCGCGACATCATTGAGCCAAAATCATCGGCGCAGGACTTTACGTAGGTTGCGATGGCAGCGGTCAGCTCTCCGTTTCGCTTCGGATCTCTATGAAGATAATTCGGGAAATGCGTTCCGATCACGCACTTGGATTTTGGCAACGCACCGAAATCAGACTCGCATTCATCCCAAGGAAGAATATTGTCCGCGCTGGTGTGATTCTCAATAAAATGATTCCTATCGGTTGTTATGATGCCGTTTTCGATCAAAGCCGGTCCAAAGGAAAAGGTCTGCCATGCTCCCCGTTCAGCAAGTTCCTGAGCAGATACTTCGGCCGGATCAATGATTTCCATCGAACCGTCAGCATAAATACAGAGAACATCCGCATCCGAAGGTGTATCCCGGTAAATAATTCCGTTGCGGATCACATAACCCCGCTCCTGCGCCCCGTAGAAGTCTCCGTTGATGGCCAGAATCCCGTCATTTGCTGCTGCAATAGCAGAAGTCGCCGCAGTGATGATTTTCCCGAATTTATCATCCGCAAAAGCGGTCTTCAGATATTGTGCGCTGGAGAGCTG
>JAFQKQ010000040.1 GCA_017396845.1 Clostridia bacterium | reverse complement strand
TGCCCAGGGTGTAGGTCCCGCCAAGTTCTTCAAACAGAGATTTCATTGTGTTTTCCTCCATAATTCAGTATTGACCAATCCAGCACGCAGATGCCTTTTCTGAATTTCTGCCTAATACTGTTTTATGGAAGACCCCCGTTTCGCCCTTCTTTTTTATTCTTCATACATTGCCTCGGCAATGTACTGAATCGGAACGGTTTCGGTGCACCATACTTCGTTATCGGAGATTCCGAAAAGATACCCATCCTTCGCCATTCGTCCTGCGTCGATTTTCAGAACCACGGGCTTCTGCCGCCAGCGCCTTGCCGATTGCCACGCCTTACCCGCCTCCGCCTGCATATGGACGGCGTGACGGCTCATTTTTGATACCGCGCCGCTTTCATTGATTTTTATGTAGGCTTCAAGCGTGGTGCCGTGGTACAGAAACTCGGGAGGCGCCGCGGTTTCAAGCTCCGGCTCCACCCATTCGATGCTGTGTCCCTGGCACGCCTTGATCTTCTCTCCGTCCGCAGAATACTTGTACCTTCCCTTTTTATCCGAAGAAACGATCTCGTCAAGAATTCCCCGGGATACGGTATACCCGGTATGAGAATTGATTTTTTCAATGAGCTCAGAGGCGTTTACCCAGCCATGCTTATCCATTTCCAAACCGATTTCATCCGGCTTATGGCGAAGAAGATAGGCAATATATACCGATAATTGATGATAAGACATATAAATCCCCTCCTTTTTGCAGATTATACCGCGCGCTTCCTCCTTCGGATGAAACGCGTTTCCGATAAGCCTGAAAAAGGACATCTTGCAAAAGAGGCGCCGCCTCTTGAGGTTTTACCCATTCAGAGACGGCGCTTAGCAATACGATGCTTTTTGAAATTACTTATCTACTGCCAGAAGAACGCAACCCTGATCATACTCGATGGTGCCCTTGTAATTCTTAAGGGTGCCTTCTACGGTGATGGTGTCGCCAACTGCCAGATCCTTCGCGCCTTCGCCCTTCAGGCGGTAGCACTGGATGGGGTAATCATTCATGCCGCCGACCACGATGGTGACGGTGATGTTCTGGTAGTCCTCGCTCCATGCGGAATCGATGGAGGAGACAACGCCGGTCATCTTGCTGGTCTTGGTCTGGGCAAGGCCTTCTTCGAGGGTGTAGCCGGAGAGAACGGTGCGGACGCCGTTTACATCGCCGGCAGGAACGATCACGCAGCCCTGATCGAATTCGATGGTACCCTTGTAGTTCTTGATGGTGCCGGCAACGCCGATTTCATCGCCAACTGCGAGGTCCTTCGCGCCTTCGCCCTTCAGGCGGTAGCACATGATGGGCATTTCCTCGATGCCGTCGCAAACGATGGTAACGGTGATATTCTGATAGTCATCGCTCCATACGGTGTCGATCTTGGAGATCACGCCGGCAAGCGCGGTGGGCGCGGGCATGCTGAGGCCGGCTTCGAGCGCGTATGCGGCTTCGAGAATGGCCTTCTGGCTTACGACTTCGCCGTAGCCTACGAGAACGCAGCCCTGGTCGAATTCGATGGTGCCCTTGTAGTTCTTGATGATGCCTTCTACGGTGATCTGATCGCCTACTGCCAGGATTTCGGCGCCTTCGCCCTTCAGGCGGTAGCACTGGATGGGCTGCTCGGCGAGATCGCCGATCTGGATGGTAACGGTGATGTTCTGATAATCGGGGCTCCAGGGCGTGTCGATCTTAACGATCGTGCCGAACAGGCGCTGGGGCTCCTCCATGGCGAGACCTGCTTCGAGGGTATAAGCGGCGGCTACGATTTCTTCATAGCTCAGGCCTTCCAGGATCATCGCGGCGGGAACCCTGTGCGCAAAGGATACGGACTCGGCGTTGCCGTTTGCATCCTTGATGGTAGCGGTCAGGTTGTAGATAACCTCTTCGGGATTCTCTTCGTCAACGTCTACGGTAACGAAGCCGTCTTCGCCGTAGATGAAGGAAACGGTGTCGCTGTCAGCGGTCCACTCGATGGGATACGCATTTGCGCCGATCATTACGCGGCCGACTACGGTGTAATCGGTGGGCGTGGTTACGGGCTGATTCTTATACATCATGTACAGGTAGCTCTTTGCATCCTTCAGGCTCGTATCGGCCTCTGCAAAGGCGAAACCTGCCAGCAGCATGGCTGCCAGCGTTACAAGAGCGATAATCTTCTTCATAAAAGCAGCTCCTTTATTATTCGTTGTCGATATCGATTCCGCTTGCGGTGAACACCTTGATCTGGTATTCGCCGTCGTAAACATCCGCGATGCCGCGAACGTCAATGGTGTGATTGAGATATGCCTCCGGCCCGATCAGCTGTTTGTTTTCGTCATAAAGCGGCATAACGCGCACGTTCACATTTTCGCCGCTCTCAGATACACACGAAAGCGTAATCGCGCCGTAGGAGGAAGACTCACGATCGCGCGTCACCCACGCATCGGACACAAACAGGTTTTCCATCCGCAAGGAGGAGGCCAGCGCCAGATACGCATAATCGTAACTCTCGATTGCGTCCTCTGTTTCAACCTCAACCTTACCGTGCAAAAACGTCTCTGCATCCGTAAGCCGATACGCGGGCGCATGCCCTTCGGACAACTTTTGGATGTTGCCGGGATCATCCGGCTTCATCATCCGGTAGCTGAGTCCCGATACCTGCCATGTGCCGCCCGCTTCATAATATTGAAGCGTTCCGACAATGCGCGCCTCGTTTCCAACCGACAGTATGTCAAGCCCCATGCCGTTCATACTGAAGCCGTAGTACACGCTCATGCCTGAATACATATCGGTTTCCGCGTCGTAGCTCTCCACGTACACGCTGTTGTTGTCGTTCATGGTGATCACGCCGGAGAACGCAACCTTCTTGCCCTCGTAGGAATCAAGATTGGTGCGCAGCTCGCGGATCGTAAGCTCGATCGCGTCGCCGTAGTAAAAATCGGGATCCTTTTTGCCGGAATAAATCATTCTTTTGTTTTCCTTCGCATCCGCAATCGCCCGCATGCAAACGGAGCCGTAGCGGTTATTGGCGGAGGAATTTGCGGCGGCGAGTCCGTTTTCAAGAAGCTCGATATTGAGGTTTCTGTATTCGCGCCCGCCCGCGGGCTTGTACCATACCCAAACCAGATGCCGTCCGCCGGTCGAATCCGGATTCCACTTGCCGTCGTCGGATTCGATGATGATGCTCTCGGCGTTCGTAAGCTTCTCTCTTGTAAAGGCGGAAGCCGCCTTTCCGTACTCTTCAATTTGACCCGTGGATTCGGGCGTATTGACAGCCAGGAATCTGGCCTTCAAAACGCCCCCCTCCATAACGGTCTCGGGCACATGAAAATGCACCGTATCGCCGTCCACAAAGGTCTTCACAGTTACCGATTGCTTCACCGTTTCGCTGTTCAGATTCAGCGCAGCCGTGGATGCGATATCCGCATCCTCCGAAAGCGCCGGAAACGCAAACAGCAAAACGGCCAGCGCTAATGCAAGCGCAAGGGCGACGAGTTTTGTCGTCTTCATATGCGGGAATTCGAATTAATAGGCGTATTCGCACTCGGCGACCGCATCGGCGAACGCTTCTTCGATCATCGCATCCTCGTCATCGGCCTGAGCGGTCAGGCACTTGGAAAGCAGCGCGCCAACCTGATCACGGGCGGTAGAGGAGCCGTTGAAGGCGGGAGAGGTGTAGTATGCGTCTTCCTGCTCAAGGCAAACCTTGGCGCTCAGCGCGGAGATGAACTTGCCGCCGTCGGCGCTTGCGAGGAAGTCGGCGTATACAGGGTTCTCGGATACGGACTTAATGACCGGTACATAGCCGGAGGCCATGGAGAACTCAGCCTGGAATGCTACGTTGGTGGTGAGGAACTTAACGAACAGCCAGGAGGCTACAACTTCCTGCGGGTTGGCCTTTTCGAAGATGCAAAGGCTGGGGCCCTGGGAGATAACCTTCTTGTTGTCGAGGGAAACCTGAGGAATGGTGGCGATGCCTACCTCGAAAGGGTAGCTGCCGTCGGCGTTCGCGGCGGGACGCTGATGGGTTGCGCCTGCGGAGGAACCGATGGACATGTAGCTCTTGGTCTCCTCGGTGGATACGAACAGACCGGAGGTGTATGCGCCGTAGAGGGTCTGGGTGGTCAGATAGCCCTTCTGATACCACTCGCGGAACATCTTGATGAACGCATAGTTTTCTTCGTTGTCAAACAGGAAATGCGGCTCGGTAGCGCTGGTGTAATCACTGTTGAGCTGCTCGCACATGGTGATGAACCAGTTGGCTTCGGAGTCATAGCCCAGGGGGATGGAGTTGGGATCAATGTCCTTGATCTCTTCGCAGACTGCTTCGAGCTCTTCCCAGGT
>JAFQKQ010000004.1 GCA_017396845.1 Clostridia bacterium | reverse complement strand
TGGCAGAACAATGCGAGAAACCTGCTTCCGTATCTTACGGCGCTTCAGAACATTATGATGCCCATGCTCTTTTCCGATGAAAAGCAGAAAAAGGACCGCGCGGAGACGCTGCTTGAGATGGTGGGACTTTCCCACAGAAAAAGGTCCAGGCTTTCCATGCTTTCGGGCGGTGAACAGCAGAGAGTGGCGATCGCGATTGCGCTGGCCAATCATCCGCGGCTTCTGCTTGCGGACGAGCCTACAGGCGCCGTCGATCAGAAAACCAGCAATTATCTTCTGGACATGCTCCGGGAGATCAACCGCGAAAGCGGCGTCACGATTGTAATCGTTACGCATGACCAGCTGCTTGCTAAGAAGGTCAACCGAGTGGTTGCCATCCGGGACGGCAAAATCTCCAGCGAGCGCATCATGAAGGAAAGCTATCTTGACCGCCTGCACGATATTTCCGCCATGACCGACGCTGCCGAGGTTCAGGATGAATATGTCGTTATGGACAGGGCCGGGCGGCTTCAGCTTCCGGGAGACATGCTCAAAAAGCTCGGCGTTACCGGAAACCGCGTGCGCATGGAAATGCGCGAAGGCGAAATTGTGATCAGAAGACCGTTGGAAGAAGAATCTAAGGGTTGAGATTTTTCCTGTTCGATGGTATAATATTCGATGGATATCGTTTGCCCCGTAAATGCAATTTATATAAAAGGAGATCATGGTATCATGTCTGAATGCACCCACAATTGCGATTCCTGCACCATGGACTGCGAAAGCAGAGGCGGAATCCAGAAAGAAAAAGCCAACAGCAAATCCAATATCAAAAAGGCGATTGCCGTAGTGTCCGGTAAAGGCGGCGTTGGCAAATCCCTGACCACCGGTCTTCTTGCAACCCTCGCGCAGCGCATGGGCTACAAGACCGCGATTCTGGACGCCGATATCACCGGCCCCTCCATTCCCAAGATGTTCAAATTCTCCGAGGCCGCTTCCGCCGACGGCGAGGCGCTGATTCCCGGCGTGACCGCCACCGGCATCAAGGTCATGAGCGTAAACCTTTTGCTTGAAAATGAGACCGACCCCGTCATCTGGCGCGGCCCCGTCATTGCAGGCACCGTAAAGCAGTTCTACACCGATGTGAACTGGGGCGATATCGACATCATGTTCATCGATATGCCTCCCGGAACCGGCGATGTTCCGCTGACCGTTTTCCAGTCCATTCCCGTGGACGGCATGGTCGTTGTAACCTCTCCGCAGGAGCTGGTTCAGATAATCGTTCAGAAGGCCGTCAATATGGCGGGCATGCTGAATATTCCCGTTAAGGGCGTTGTTGAGAACATGAGCTACTTCGAGTGCCCCGACTGCGGCAAAAAGCACGAGCTTTACGGCGCGAGCAAGCTGGAAGAGGCAAAGAAGATCATCGGCACCGAGACCGGCGCGCGCATGCCCATCAATCCCAAGCTTGCCGCAGCCTGCGACAAGGGCATGATCGAGCTTTTCGAAGGCGACTGGCTCAACGATGTTATCTCCGAAATTCTTAAGTAATTACCATAGATACAAGGAGGCTTCGACATGGCAAAGATTATCGGCAAGTCCCTTCCGAACATCCCGTGGGAGAACCGTCCCGAAGGATGCACCGACGTTGTATGGCGCTACAGCGCGAACCCCATCGTTCAGCGCGACGCCATTCCCTGCTCCAACTCCATCTTCAACAGCGCCGTAGTCCCCTTTGAGGGCGAATTCGCCGGTGTTTTCCGCTGCGATGACAAGCGCCGCGAGATGCGCATCCACTCCGCGCGTTCCAAGGACGGTATTCATTGGGATATCGACCATGAGCCCTTCAACCTTGTCAATCCTCTCGAAGAGGAAGTCGGGCCCTTTGTTTACGGCTACGATCCCCGCTGCTGCGAGATTGACGGCGAGCATATCGTAACCTGGTGCAACTGCTACCACGGTCCCACCATCGGCGTAGCCACCACCAAGGATTTCAAAACCTATACCCAGAAGGAAAACGCATTCCTGCCCTTCAACCGCAACGGCGTTATGTTCCCCAGAAAGATCAACGGCAACTACGCCATGCTCTCCCGTCCCTCCGATAACGGCCACACCCCCTTCGGCGATATCTATTATTCCGAGTCGCCCGACCTTTGCTACTGGGGCAAGCACCGTTACGTCATGGGCGTAAAGGGCGGCTGGCAGTCCACCAAGATCGGCGCGGGCCCGATTCCGATCGAAACCGACGAAGGCTGGCTTCTTTTCTATCACGGCGTGCTCACCAGCTGCAACGGCTTTGTTTATCATTTCGGCGCATGCCTTCTCGATCTTGAACAGCCGTGGAAGGTGCTTTACCGCACCGAGCCTTACCTTCTCTCGCCGCAGAAGTATTACGAGCAGGTTGGCGATGTTCCCAATGTAACCTTCCCCTGCGCGGCGCTTACCGATGCGGATACCGGCCGGATTGCCATCTATTACGGCGGCGCGGATACCGTTATCTGCCTGGCGTTCTGCGAAGTAAACGAGGTTATCGACTTTATCAAAAAGAACAGCAAGGTATAATGTTCCTTTGGATCGCCGCCGGATTACGGCGGCGACTTTTCCTTTATACAAACAAAAAGGAGAAATATCTTGTTTTACGACAGACCCAAGAAAAAAATCAAGCGTCCGCCGGAAATTGTTCCGGCTTCCGATGACGCAGGCATGCAGCCGCAGGCGGTGGATATGCACACCAAGCGGAAAAAGCGGTTTTCGCTGTTTCGGTTTTTCTTTCTGACGCCGGTTCATGAAAACCGTGCGCAAAGCGATGAGGAAGGATATGCCGACGTTCCGGAAGCATACAGACCGAAGAGAAAGCATTATCTGCTCCGCGCGCTTGCCGTGATGCTGGTTCTTATGATCGCAGCGGGCGGACTTATGTATATCCTGCCGGTCGGCGTTTTCGGCTCACATTCAAAGGATACTTACAGTGCGGACAATGCGCTTCCCAAGGGCTATGTGCATGTGCTTCTGATCGGAATTGATGTGGATTCGGAGGGCACCAGCCGTTCCGATACCATGATGATTGCGTCCGTCGCGCGGGGGGATATCAAGCTTACATCGCTTCAGAGAGACACGGGCGTTGCGATACCGGGTAAAAGCGGCTATCACCGCCTGAATGCCGCGTATGCCTACGGCGGAGCGGAGCTTCTTCTTAAAACCGTGAACACCAATTTCGGTCTGAATATCACCCGCTACGCGCTGGTGGATTACGAAACCTTCCCCGGGCTCATTGATAAGCTGGGCGGCGTGGAGCTTACCGTTTCGGAAGCGGAAATCAAGGAGATCAACAAAAATCTGTATTCCCTTTTAGGCTCCTACTGGCATACGGGCAAAATGGAGAAAGAAGCTGCGTACGCGCTTTATGAGTCTTCGCTGATTGACACATCGAAGCGCGACAGCAGCATTCAATTAAACGGTCTTCAGGCGCTTGCCTACTCCAGAATCCGAAAGATCGACAGCGATTACGGAAGAACCAACCGGCAGAGAAAGGTGATTTCGGCGGCTATTTCGGCGGTAAAGGATAAGGCATTGAATCCTTTTGTGATGGTGCCGCTCGTTTCCGAGGCTCTTTCAAGTATTGAAACCAATATGAACGCCGCGGAAATCGCATCCCTTGCCCTGAAGGCGCTTTCAGCCGGCATGTCCGAGCAGACGCGGCTTCCGATTGCGGGAACCTATGATGATTACGGAAGCATGTTTGAAAATGTGAATTACGCGAAGAACACCGAATACTTTATTCAGTTTGTATACGGTGAATGAGCATAAGTATGGAGTGACAGGCATGGCTTATTTGACTGAGAAGGACAGGCGGTATAAAACGCCTGAGGACATCTGCGCGCATTTGGGTGATGATTATGAAAAATACATGGGTGCGATCGTGCCGCCGATTTTTCAGAATTCCCTTTTTGTGCAGCCGACGGATGTGAACGGAGTGGAAGCGAGCGGCTACACCTATACCAGAGCCGCGAATCCGACCGTTGAGATCGCCGAAAGGAAAATTGCGGCGCTTGAGGGCGGCGACGGCGCACTGTGCTTTGCCACCGGCATGGCGGCCATCAGCAGCGCGATCATGCATTTTATCCGCGCAAACTGCCATGTGGTTCTGGTAGAAACCAACTATGGCAACATCAAAACGCTGGTTACCAAGTATCTTGCGGAAAGATACAATGTCAGCTATACCTTTGTTGACGGCGGCAGTATTCGGGAAATCGAAAATGCCGTTTGCGAAAACACTTCCCTGATTGTTCTTGAAAGCCCCTCCAGCAACATTTACCGCATGCAGGACCTTGAAAAGGTTGCCGAAATCGCAAAGCGCGTAGGTGCGGGCACGGTTATTGACAACACCTATGC
>JAFQKQ010000039.1 GCA_017396845.1 Clostridia bacterium | reverse complement strand
ATAAAGAAATCACAAGGGCTGTGCTTAACGATTTTATGGAGCATAAAAATGTATTCGCTGTTTGCCTTAACGAGGATGACCGGGCGATTGGGTCGCTTGGAATCCATCGTTCGTGGACGGAGGGAAGAAGCGGATATGAGGGATTGAAAGCGGTTGAGATCGGTTACGTGCTTTCCAAGGCGCACTGGGGAAAAGGACTCATGCCGGAGGCGGTGAGGCTGGTGCTTTCTTATCTTTTTGAAGATCTGAATATGGACGCAGTCACGGTCGGGCATTTTCCGGAAAACACACAGTCCCGCCGCGTGATCGAAAAGTGCGGATTTGTGTTTGCGGAGAACGGAATTTTTCACGCAGCAAATCTCGGCAAGGATATCCCGGAAATGCGATATATCATGAAAGCAAATGATTTTCTATCATGATAGCACGCTTTGCGCGTATCGTCAACAATTGACATGCGCGCGTATTGCCGTTATACTTATACTAATAAATATGGGAGGAATTTCATTATGCTTATCATTAAATCCGGCAAGGTATTTGACGCTGTGAACGAAGCGCCGAGATATGTGGATATCTTAATCGACAATGGCAAGATTATTAAAATCGGGGAAAACCTTTCCGCAGACGGCTGCGAAGTGATCAACGCCGAGGGACTGAATGTGTATCCCGGCTTCGTTGAGGCGCACGGCCATATCGGACTGGACGGATACGGCATCGGCTATGAAGGACAGGACTACAATGAGTACGGCGATATCTTGACGCCGCATCTGCGCGCGATCGACGGCATTCAGCCGCGCGATTTTGCGCTGAAGGAGGCGCGCGAAGCGGGCGTTACGTGCTTGAACGTCGGCCCCGGCAGCTCGAACGTATTGGGCGGAACCTTTGCCGCCATCAAGCCCGTGGGCATTCGCGTGGACGATATGTGCGTGAAGAAGGAAACTGCCATGAAGTGCGCGTTCGGCGAGAATCCGAAGAGATGCTACCGCGACAAGGGGAATTCCAGCCGCATGTCCACCGCCGCGAAGCTGCGTGAGATGCTGTTCAAGGCGAAGGAGTACGCCGAAAAGCTTGAAAACGCGAAGGAGGATCCTTCCAAGAAGCCCGCATTTGATATGAAGCTCAGCGCGTTGGTTCCGGTAATCAAGGGAGAATTGCCCCTGAAGGCGCATGCGCATCAGGCGGACGACCTGTTTACGGCGCTGAGAATCGCAAAGGAATTCGGCGTGAACATCACTCTTGAGCATGTTACCGAGGGACATCTGATTGCAGACGAGCTTGCCGAGGAAGGCGTAATGCTCGCCGTAGGCCCGACGCTCGGTCACGCCAGCAAATTCGAGCTTCGCGAAAAGAGCTGGACTACGCCCGGCGTACTGGCAAAGGCAGGCTGTCACGTTTCCATCATCACCGATTCTCCGGTAATTCCTCAGAAATATCTGCCCATCTGCGCGGGTCTTGCCGTAAAGGCCGGCATGGATCCGTTTGAGGCGCTCAAAGCCATCACCATCCATCCCGCAGAGCACATCGGCATCGCAGACCGCGTGGGCTCCATTGAAGTAGGTAAGGACGCGGATATCGTAATCACCGACGGCTGCCCCTTCGAAATTGCCGCCCGCACCAAATATGTTCTGATCAACGGTAAAAACGTACTGTAATGAATCCGCACAAAAAAACGCTTTCCGGGAATAAATCCTCGGGAAGCGTTTTTTTGCTTGCGGTTATTTTGTCATTCTTCTTTTTCCTGTCAGCTGCTCAATTTCAATTTTCATTACTGAAACGGCCTTTAAATGCCTTTCGTCGAATACATGCTCATGCTCGGGATCATATTTGCGCATTAGCTCGGTAAGCGCGCGTATACCCTCGCCGCCTTCGATAAAGGCGATGCGCCCCTTTCCGCATACGGATTCGTACTTCCATGTAGCGGCGCAGGCAACCTTTCCCAATATCAGTTCGTGGCTTGTGCTCATGGAAAACGCGCAGCGGCTGTCTTTTTTGATTAGATCAAGCTTCTTTCCTTCCTTTGCGCCGTGCAGATAGATAACCGGCGCATCGTTTTCAAGCGCAAAACCGAAGTTCATCGGAATTACATAGGGGAACCCGTCTTCGTCGTTCAGTGCAAGCTCCAGAATTTCGCATTTTTCCATAATACCGTATATTTCAGAAGGAATGGTAACCTCGCGGTCTGCTCGTCTCATGAGTAAGTCTCTCCTTATTTTTTATAGCGGATGCTTGTAATACCGTATACGATCAGCATGATGATTACGCTTACCGTTACCACACATGCGCCGGTGGGCAATTGTATGCTTTCCACGGCGTAGCTGATCACCATGCCGGTAAAGAAGCTGATGAGCGCGGTTATGACGGCGCATATGAGCATGCCCTTAAATGATTTAGCCAGCCTTCGCGCCGTCATGGCGGGGAAGATAATGAAGCTTGATATCATCATCGCGCCCATAACGCGCATGCCGAGCACGACTGCCACGCTGGTCAGAAGGGATATGATAAACTGGTACATATCCGCGTTCATATCGGTTGCGCGGGCGTAGGTTTCATCGTAAGTGACGGAGAACAGGCGATTGTATAATAGGCAGAAGGAACCCACAACGATGACGGACAGCGCCGCGGATACCCATACGTCCACGTTCGTAAGCCCGTAAATGCTTCCGAACATATTGTTGTAAACGCCGGAGTAGCCGGTGGTGAATACGGAGGCGATTACGCCGACGGCGAGCGCTGCTGTTGAAAACATGCCGATCAATACGTCGCCGCCTACGCCGCTTTTCTGATCGATTCGCATGATCAGAACGGAGGACAGGCATACCAGCGGGATTGCGACAAGGAGCGGATACTGCTGAAGGCCGACGAGCGCCGCTATTGATGTGGCGGCAAAGCCCACCTCGCCCAGTCCGTGTCCGATCAAGGCGTAGTGCTTAAGAACGAGTATTACGCCCAAAAGCGCCGCGCAGAGGGATACCAGCGCGCCTACGATCAGGGCGCGGGAGATCATGGGGTTTGTGATTACACGGATAAATTCGCAGTCGCCTATGGACAAAAGGTTCATCAGTGGTGACATGTGTGCTGCGCCTCCATTCCGCTCCAGCCGGAGAGATCGCCCAAGTATTCCACGGTTCTGTTAAGCACCAGCACGCGGTCGGCATGTCCGCGCACAAAATCCCAGTCGTGCGTAGCAATGGTAATGGATACGCCGTTTTCGTCGCGCAGGCGGCAGAACAGATGGTAGAGCTCATGCGTAATGGAAGGATCCAGCGCCGAGCAGGGTTCGTCCAGCACCAAAAGCTCCGGATCGCCCGCAACCGCGCGCGCCAAAAGCACGCGCTGCAATTGTCCGCCGGAGAGCGCGGACACATTTACATGCTTAAGCGGAAGAATGTCCAGCATTTTCATGGCTTTTTCTGCTTTTTCGCGCTGTGATGCGCTGTAAAACGGAGAAAAATGCTTTGCCCGCGTGCCGGACAGCACAATCTCGCGAACGGTTGCCGGGAAATCGCGCTCGGTGGTGTGAATCTGAGCGAGATACGATATTCTAAGGCCGGGCTTTCTTTCAATCTCGCCGCAGGTGATGGGCATAAGCTTAAGGATGCCCTTCATCAGTGTGGATTTTCCGGAGCCGTTTGAACCTACGATCGCAAGAATTTCGCCTTTGCTGATATCAAGGCTCACATGCTCCACAGCGTCCTGCCGCCCGGAGCCGTAGTTGATCGATACGTCTCTCACTTCGATCAGCGTGTTTTCTTTCATATAGACCTCCCTGGGGGCTGGGCCCCGGTGAAGAGTTATAAGTTTAGAGTTGTGAGTGCAGCGAGGGGAGAAGCAAAAAACAGGGCATGCGCAATCTGCGCGCCGGGACGAATTTTCAAATTGCTTATCGCAGTCGGCTTTCAGCCGTCATCCGATAGGGAGCTTGAGCGTGAGCACCGGAGAGGTTTTGTTCCTGTTCGTTTTCTGCAAAACGTCGGTCTATGCTTAAATGCTGTACCGCATACAAAAGCTGCATTCCGCTGCTACTGCGCAATCGCCGTTCTTATGTTTTCAAGATTCATCCGCATAATATCGATATAGGTAAGCCCTTTTTCCTGATCCTCTTTAGAAAGATTATGGCAAGTGTGGAATACGAGGAGCTTTGCGCCGGTTTCGCCGGACAGCGCCTGAGCTACCTGACCGGAGGACATTTCGTCTGTGAATACGGCTTTCGCGCCCTCCTGTTTCATGGTTTCCGCCATGTGAACGATGGTTCTTGCGCTGGGTTCGCCTTCGTCGGAGCAGGTTGCATAAGCGGAAACGTAGCCGACATGATAACGCCTTAAAAAGTGGCTGTAGGCAAATTTGCCGCCGAAGTAGAGTGTTGCGTCGGGATAAGCGCTGAAAAGCGCCTGGAATTCGCTGTCGAGCGCCTGAAGCTCTTTGATGTAGTTATCCGCATTCAAACGATAGATTTCCGCGTTTTCCGGATCTGCTTCGGCCATTGCATCACAAATGTTATTTACCATTTGTATGGCTAATATGGGATCAAGCCAGATGTGCGCATCGTAGGCGTGGTCATGGTCGTGCTCGTGCTTGCCTTCCGCGTGCGAAGCGGCTTCCCATTCTTTGTTCAGCGTATCAAGATCGATTCCGTCCGCGCAGCGAACCATGGTTACGCGGGAAAGGCCGCCGGAAAAGGATTCCACCCAGCCTTCCAGAAGTTCGTCCGTATAGATAAAGAGGTCGGCTCCGTCCGTATTCAGCATATCGCGCATGGAAGGCTCGTAGCCGTGGCTGTCCGTGCCGTTTGGAAGCAGCTGCGTAATGCTGGCGCATCCGCCGGCAATCTGCCTGGCAAAATCGTATTGGGGAAACAGAGAGCACACGATTTCAAGCTCGGCGGATGCAAACACGCCCGCGCTCAGAATCAGCGCCAGAAGAAATGCAGTGATTTTTTTCATGCCCGAAAATCTACTCCTTGATTGGATTATGCGTTTTTATTTATGCTTCCTGCTCTGAAAGTATATCGGAAAATGTTTGCCACGCGCCGAAGCTTTCGGGCGGGAAGTGAAAATGCATATCTGTTTTCAGTGTGGGATGGGAAAACGAAAGCGAATGCGCCCAAAGCGCGATTTGCTGGCCGCTTTTTCCGCCGCCGTAGCGGGCATCGCCCCACAGCGGAAAGCCCGACAGCGCGTGCTGCACGCGGATCTGGTGCTTTCTGCCGGTTTCAAGGCGAACCTCCGTAAGCGTAAGATTGTTCCTGCTTGCAATTGCGCGGCTTGTGAGGCGGGCGTTTTTGCTTCCAGGCTCGTTGGGACGGGCTTTTCTCACCATGCCCGTCTTTTCATCCGCAATGAGATCATGAGAGAGCTGGGTTTCTCCCGTCATTTGTCCCTGAACCACGGCGTAATAGCGCTTGTCCACTGTGTGCGACGAAAACTGTTCGCTGAGGCGCGAAGCGGCTTTAGAGGTTCTTGCGAAAACCATTACGCCGCCTACAGGCCTGTCGAGCCTGTGAACAAGCCCCATGAACACCTTTCCGGGCTTATTGTACTTTTTTCCTACGTATTCCTTGAGAATGGACAAAAGGTCCATATCGCCCGAGGAATCCGCCTGTACGGGCAGATTCGCAGGCTTCACTACAACCAGCAGGTGATTGTCCTCATGGAGCACCGGGATTTCCCATTTTCCGTATGAAATCGGTTCCATATATCAGTCCTCAGTTTCTGTACGCGCGTCAGGCGCCGCCTGTCCAGCCATTGGTCATCAGCCTGTGCGCAAAAAACCATTTGTCGATCAGCGCGGTATTTTTAAATACGAACCGGAAGGTGGTATCGCCTGTTAATATGTGCAGGAAATCCACGTCGTTCAATATAAAATACTGAAAATCATGAAGCGGCCAGCAAAGAGTATCTTTTTTGCCGGAGAAGGCGAGCGCATCCTTGGTAAGCGTAAGCGTGCCTTCATCAGACGAAGTATATTTTGTCTCATTTTCAATCGGCGTAAGCAGGGTTACGGAATCGCTTAAAGCAAAATCGGGATCCGCGAGCTCTTTTTTCAAGGATTCAAGCTGCCCGTCTACCCAATGATCCATGCGGGAAGGACATTTTTCGTCGCTGCTTTTCAAAAAGCCGTGCTTATCCCTATGAACGGTAAGACCGCAGGCCTTGCAGACGAGCGTTTTCTTTTCGGATACCATATCGCCTTCCTTTGCGCATACCGGACAGCGGTACAGAACCCTGTTCATGCCCGTCATCTTCTTTATGCGGAAAAAACGCGCGCGCCTGTTTTCCTGCCAATCCCAATCGTTGAAATCAAGCGCCTGTTCAATGGCGTGCTGAAGAACATCGGGCTGCGTCTGTTTTACTTCCTCTGCGCTGAACAGCTTTTTAAGCCTTACGTCCACGCGCCCTAAGGAAACCTTGCCCGTATACCTTGGAGCGGACAGAAACGCGCCGTGAAGCGTGCAGACGTATACATTTGTCGCCAATAGCCGCGCCAGCGTTCCCGAACCGCTTTGCATATCCCAAGCGGGGCGGCCGTCAAAGCTGGTCATGCCGGCGGGATACAGCGCGACAATTTCGCCCGCACGGCAGGCGCGAACGATTTCGCGCACGCATTTAACATCCGTCGTGCCCTGCTTTTTCGGTATGAAGCCCAGCGTTTCAAGCACCCAGGTGTATAGGGGATGCTTGTGAAATTCAAAGCTTCTGGCAACGAATCGTATGCGCTTTGGATATGCGGCGTATACGAGGTACGAAAAATCGAAGATGGAGGAGTGGCTGCAGTAAATAACGGCGCTTCCTTCAATTTTATCGCTGTCCTTTGTACGCTTTGCTCCAAACACGATCCTTCCGAATGCGGCGATCAGAGAAAAAGCGACTGCCGAGAACGCGCGCTTGAACAGCCCGCTCAGCTTCTGCTCCATAAAACCATCTCCCAAGTTTTCTGTAACCGGATTATTGTATCATATGATATATGAAAAATCAAACATAGTAAGCGCCTGCTGAAATTTTATCAAACCGTGATATCGAATGGGCGGTGAATCGTGTACAATACCGATATACAAAGGAGGCATAAGAATGGAACTGTATCTGATTCGCCACGGAGAGAGCGAGGCTAATGCGAACGGCACCCATTCGGGCTGGTCGCCGGTAAACCTTACGGAAAAAGGAAGAAACCAGGCGGCGCAGGCGAGAAAGCATATCGAAGGCATTCATTTTGACCGCTTGTTCGTAAGCGATATTCTCCGCACGCAGCAGACGGCGGATATTATCTTTCCGGGCGTTCGCCGCACGTTTCTGCCCGTCGCCCGCGAAATCAACAATACCGTGATGCACGGTTATAACAAGGAGCAGATGCAGGCGAAATACGGGGATATCTACCTTGAATGCCGCAGAAACTTCGATTATTCGCCGATGGGGATCGACTGCGAATCAAAGGCGCATTTGAGCGGAAGGGCAGAGGAGCTTCTGGATTTTGCCACTCAAATGGACGAAAACAGCAGAATCTGCGTGGTAACCCACGCCGGATTTATCATGGCTGTCGCCGGGCTTGTGCTTGGAATCGACGCGCATTCGCAAGCACTTTTGTGCAATAACGCATCGGTAAGTGTTTTCGCATTCAAATACGGAATGTGGCGGTTAAAAACCTGGAATCTTCGCCCGGATCAGATATAACCCTTACAGTATTTCAAGTCCGATCAGGAAATACTGTGCCGCCGCCGCGCAGGCGCCGAAAAGCGTGAGTATAAAGCCCAGATACATTTTTCTGGAGGGCTTTGTACATAAAAAATACGTAATCAGAACCAGAGACAGCGCGATTACGATGTACATGGCAATCGATACGTCAATCGCCTTCAGCCAGCCTACCAGCAATATCCATCCGCCCGAAACAGCCGGAACAAACAGGTTTCCCAGGCAGGGCGTACGGTATACGCTGTCGGAAAGGGAGCCCAGGCATACGCTCAGGGCAAATACCATCGCGTCCGTGTACCAAACTGCGTTGATTTCCGTCCACATAATCAAACCGGCGGAGCGGGCGATCAAAACGAGAAACAGTATCGCCTTCTCCCATTCGCGCCCTTTGGGGCCGCGCACCATCAGCGTTCCCCAAAGGCAGCCGCTGGCGGCGAATGCAAGCGACAACGCATCCGCATTCTGAATTTCATCAACCGCCATGCCCGCAGGCCCCATGTGAAAACCCGTATCCAGCCACGCCGGCAAAAGGATCAGCACAAATCCGACGGATAAAAGCAGCCTGCGCGAAGGGGAGGCAGCGATAACCAGTATAAGCCCCAAAGCAGCCGCGCCCAGGATCAGAAAATTCCGCGCATACTCCACAAAGTTTACACTGCCCAGATTCATAATAAAATCAAAGCATTCAAACAGGCGCAGATAGAAAAGAAACGCCGGAATCAAAACCAGCCGCCACAAAAACAGGTTTTCGCCCTTTTTGCGCGCCATATCATCGCCCCCTAACCAAATAAAGCATAAGTGATTCGCTTCATACTGTTACTATATCCCCAATCGTCCGTAAGCGCAAGTAAACATTTGAAAATTTTCTATTTTTCTAAAAAAATCTATTGACAAAACCCGGCAACCATGGTATCATATCTCTTGCCGTTAAGCGAACGAAACGCATGAAAACGGTCGTGAATGTCGCGGGGTAGAGCAGTCCGGTAGCTCGTCGGGCTCATAACCCGGAGGTCGAGGGTTCAAATCCCTCCCCCGCAACCATACGCCGGCGTAGCTCAGTTGGCCAGAGCATTCGGTTCATACCCGAAGTGTCATTGGTTCGAATCCGATCGCCGGTACCAGCAAAACACCGTAGTTTGAAAGAACTACGGTGTTTCTCTTTGTGTAGATAGTACAAAAAACACCAAGTTTCTCCTTAAAGAGAAATTCATACACTGTTCCCTACAATTCCGCGTGGCACAAACTCGGGAGTTTTCTTTATTTTATGGACGAAAAAGTTTAGTTATGCTCTACTGCCGAAGTGCCAGCATTTCATTTACACTTCTGACGGCTTCCTGCTTTTTATCGTCGCGGGAATGGATGTAGCGGTTGATGGTGGTCTGAACGTCGGAATGCCCTATAATACTCTAACTACCCTTATATTGACAGAAGGTGCTATACAATGAATAAAATATATGGATACGCACGATGCTCCACCAACGAAGACAAGCAAGACATCAATCGTCAGATACGCGAACTGAAAGCTACGGGCGCGGACGAAGTGGTCTTCGAATACGAACACTGAACCGCGAAGGTGAAGCAGAATCTTGAAATGCTTTTGCGAAACGCTGAACCGGGCGACACCATCATTACACTGGAAGTCAGCAGATTAAGCCGAAGCACAAAGCAACTGTGTGACATTATTGATGTAGTCAAAGAAAAGAAACTGCGGCTGACGATTGTAGGCTCTATCACGATTGATTGTAGGAATGGGGAAATAGACCCAATGAGCGAAGCTTTCCTTCAAATGGCAGGAATTTTCGGTAGTTTGGAATTGGCTATGATACGGGCGCGAGTGAAGTCTGGAATGGCAAATGCCGCCGCCAAAGGCAAACAAATCGGCAGACCCCAAACTACAAAGAAGGATATACCTCGTATTATAGAGTAGTAGTACTTATATACCTCGCTCCCGAGGTGTGCTACAATGCTGTGGATGCTGTGGATTGGTTTCGTATACCTACCGCATGACGGTTTTCAGGAGGATCCAACCACAGCCCCTTGTCGTT
>JAFQKQ010000038.1 GCA_017396845.1 Clostridia bacterium | reverse complement strand
GCTTGGGGGCGCTTCAAGGTGTTTATATAGTTTACCTGAGTAATTGGGGGCATAGACTTGAAGGACGCGAAAGGAATCAAGAGGCTGTTTGCGATTTTTATTTCCATGCTCTATATCAGCGCTTTTACCTTCGGCGGCGGTTTTGTAATCGTTACGCTCATGAAGCGTCGCTTCGTGGACGAATACGGGTGGCTGGAGGAAAAGGAAATGATGGATATGATCGCGCTTTCGCAGAGCGCGCCGGGGCCGATTGCAGTAAACTCCGCGATTTTAGCCGGATGGCGGTTAAACGGCTTTTTCGGCATGCTTGCCGCCGTTCTTGGAACTGTAATACCGCCGATTGCGATTATATCCTTGGTATATGCAATTTATGAAGCATTCAGTAAAAACGAATATGTGAAGATCGTGCTGGAAGGCATGCAGGCGGGCGTAGCGGCGGTGCTTGCGGGCGTGGTGTTTTCAATGACGGCGAAGATGGCGAAAAACCGCGACGCGCTTCATTGGATTATACTGCTTGCCGCTCTGATCGCGGCGGAAGCGTTTCATGTAAACGCTGCGTATATCATTGTTTTCGCCGGGCTTGCGGGTGCGGGGAAGGCAGTATACCTCAGAGGAAAGGGGAAAAAGATATGATATATCTTGAATTGTTCCTTTCGTTTCTGAAGGTGGGCCTTTTCAGCGTCGGCGGGGGTTATGCGGCGATGCCGCTGATTCAGAATCAGGTGGTTTCCATGCATGCATGGCTTACGAATGCGGAATTTGCCGATCTTGTCGCAATTGCGGAAATGACGCCGGGGCCGATTGCCTTAAACGGCGCTACGTTTGTAGGTCTTCGAATGGGCGGATCCTTTGGCGCGATCATTGCGAGTATTGGCTGTATCACGCCCTCTCTTATCATTGTTTCCGTTCTTGCCAAGCTCTATATGAAATTCAGAAGCTCAAACGCCATGGAGCAGGTGCTTTCCTGCCTTCGCCCCGCGGTCATCGCACTGATTGCCGGTGCGCTGTTTTCGATACTGAATATCGTCGCGTTTTCAGAGGGCGTAATCGCATTGGAAGGATTGAATCCGAAGGGGATTATACTGTTTCTGCTCGCGTTTTTTGCAATTGTCCGCCTGAAGGCAAGTCCCGTTCTTACCATGCTTGCATGCGGCGGAATCAATCTGATATATGAACTCGTTATGCGCGCCGTGTAATTTGTATTCGGTGCGCATTTTAGCGTTTACAGGACTTTTTCGGTGTGTTATAATTAACGCGTAAGTTTTACAAAAACAGCGCGTTATTTTGAAAGGAAGGGCATGCATTATGACGATTACCCTGACCAAAATGATAATTCCGGGGCCGAAGGATATTTTCGAGAATCCGCTTCCGCGCTTTCGCGACAAGGAAAAGAACCGCGAGATAAAATCCAACGGCTCATTAACGCCTGAGGAGAACAACGAGACGCTGGGCCGCGATACGGGCAGCCGCGTGCTTCCGTACCGCATGCAGGATGTGTATTCCCGCGCAAGGGATGCGGTCGAGCGCGACGTGATTGTAATGGAAAACGAATACATAAAGGCGGTATTCTTTCCGTGGCACGGCGGAAAGCTGTATTCTCTTACCGATAAAGTTCGAAACCGCCCCATTCTCTTTACCAACCCCGTCTTCCAGCCTGCCAACCTTGCCATCCGCGACGCGTGGACGAGCGGCGGCGTGGAATGGAACGTGAGCCAGCTGGGACATACGTTCTCTACCGCAAGCCCTATGTTCTTTATGAAGATGGAAAAGGAAGGCGAAGCGCCGTTTCTGCGCATGTATGATTATGAAAGACAGAAGAATCTGTTCTGGTCGATCGACTTCCATCTGCCGGACGGTGCGAAGGAATTGACTGCGCATGTGCGAATCGTAAACGACGACGATTTTGTAAAGCCCATGTACTGGTGGACCAATACCGCCGTGATCGAAACCGAGGATGCGCGTGTATTCAGCGAGACGGACGAGGTATTCTATCAGGATTGGATTGAGAAGGAAGAGGACGGCAAAATCCGATATATCGCAAACGGCTTCGGACACGCTAAAATGCCGCACTATAAGGATGCGGACGGCATAGAGCATGCGAAGTACGACGCATCCTTCTCCATGCAGATTCCGCGTTCCAGCGAGTATTTTTTCCAGAATCCCAAAACCGCGCCCTATCCGTGGGAGGCTGTCACCTATAAAGACGGCTATATGTTCTTTGAAAAGTCCACGCAGCCGCTCAGATTCCGCAAAATGTTCTGCTGGGGCAAAGGGCGCGGCGGACGCTTCTGGTGCGATTTCTTAAGCGAGCCGGGTCAGGGCGATTATATCGAGCTGCAGGCGGGTCTCGCGCCGTCGCAGGTACACGGCTATCAGATCGACGCGGAAAGCACGATCCGCTTTACGCAGTCCTTCTCCTGCCTTGAGGCGGAGGACGTAACGAAGCTCTACGGCGACTGGCACGAGGGCAGGGATTATGCCAAAAAGCAGGTGTGCAATGTGATTTCGGATGAGGAAATGGCCGAGATCGACGCAAGAGCAGAAAAATTGTGGAAGGAAGCCAAGCCTGCGGAGCTTCTCTACAAGGGAACCGGCTGGGGCGCGCTTGAAAAGAAGAGGCGCGAAAAGATTGGAAAGAATCTGCCCTTCGGCTTTGATTTCCCGGATTCCTCCATTGAAAAGCAGCAGGAAATCTGGCTGAACCTTTTGAATACCGGTTCTCTCGGGGACGGGGAAGCGGATTCGTTCATCGTTGCCGATGAATGGCGCGAAATGCTTTCAAAGGATACCTCCGATCTCGGAAAGCTTTTGATGGGCGTTATGGAGATGGAGAGCGGAAATCTGGATCAGGCGGAAGAGCTCTGGAAGGCCGTTTCCAATGAAAAATACCTTCCGATGGCGCTTAGAAACCTTTCGCAGCTCGAGCTTAGAAAGGAAAACGAGGAAGCGGCACTTGCGCTTATGAAAAAGGCGTGCGACGAAGGCAAGGGTAAGCTTGATCCCGCCTATATTCGCGAATATATACAGATGCTCGTTCGCGCAAAGAAATTCAACGAGGCATGGGACGCGTTTGAAAATGCGCCCGAAAGCACAAAGACGGACGACCGTTCCCGTCTGATTGTAGGCTCGGCCGCGATTGAAATCGGTCAGTATGCATATCTCGATATCCTCTTTGAGGAATCCCACGCCACCATCCGCGAAGGTGAAACCTCGCTCACCGACCTCTGGTTCCGAAGAGAAGCAGCCAGGGAAGCGGAGAAACGCGGCGTAGAAGTGGACGACAAGCTGATTCAGGAAATGCGCGATACCAAAACGCCGCCCAGAAGCATTGACTTCAGAATGAGCTGACAGAAGCTATAGCGGCAAATAAAAAGTTCGCCCGATTCGGACGAACTTTTTCATGTGTGCAGACCGGCGTTTTTACGATTTCTGATTGATTTCCGCAAGCAGCTTTTCCGCATCTCCTCTTGAAATGGAGCAGAGGGCGGAGAAATTGCCTTCCAGGCATTTTTCGGCGAACTGGCGGGCTTTTTCGATATTTCCGTTTTCCATGTTCATTTTTGCGATAAAGTAGAGCGTGGGAACCTGCGTGGGCTTGGCTTCATATGCGCGCTTAAAGAAGTCGTATGCTTTTTCCCTTTCGCCCATTGCATAGTAGAGCTGGCCTAAGTTGTCGAGCGTTCCGGCGTCGTCCTCGTCGTATCCATAGGCTTCAAGGTTAAACTGAAGCGCTTCTTCGAAATCGCCGGTTTTGAGGCTGCGCTCGATCAGGTAATAGCCGAGCGTGGTGTAAATCAGCGCGGTTTTTCCGGTTCTTGCGGCTTCCTGCATAAGCTCGATGGCTTTGTCGAGGTTGCCAAGCTTCCACTGGCACACGCTGTAGTTGATGCGAAGCTGCTTTCTGTCCTTTTTATCGAGACCGGGCTTATGGTCGCACATCAGGAAAAGATCGCGCGATTTTTCGTACTCCCCGTAGCGCATCAGAAGAACGCCGTAGGCCATCAATACATTTGAGTCGCGGTTTCCTTCGTCATAAGCTTCTTTATAAAGGGAAATCGCTTTGTCGTGAAGCTCTTTGCCCTTGGCGGTATTTCCGCGCTCAATCTGCTGATTTCCCTGTAAATGTGCGCTGAACGCCCTGCGTCCCTTGAGTTTTGTCATGAATCCCATTTTTCTTCATCCTCCGCTGTCTAAGTTTTATCGGTCAATTTTTTATTTTTCATTTCGAGCCTTGCGCGGCGTTTTTCAAGCGCCTGCCTGTCCTCCTCCCGGCAGCAGGCAAGCAGCTCGTCCGCAATTTTCACGGCCTCCGGAATGCGCTTAAGCTTGTGCTCGTAGAGCTTGCAAAGTTCAATCTTCGGTATGCTTCCCATTTGCCTGCGCTTAATCATCGAGAGAAGAACTTCTTCCGCTTTATCGTAAGCCTGATTGCGCCTGTGAAGATGAAACAGGCGGAAGCTGGCTTCGCCCGCGTATTTTTCATTGATCAACCCCTTTACCGACATAACGGGCTTCGGCGCGGCTGCGATCTGATACATTCTGCGTGCCTGCTCGATCTCGCCTTGTTTTTCCAGCGTCTTTGCGATGGAATACTGATCAGCGACTTCTTTTACATCCTCCGGCTGCCCGAAATCCTCCAAAAGGCGCACAAGGAGCAATGAAAGCGTTACGATATCTTGTCGGTTATGCGAAATAACATCCTCCAATAGGGACATATCGCCGCTTTTTAAGAAGGAAAAATACCTTTCGGGGACTTCTGCGCCGGGGATGTCGTTTTCACGCGCAATTCCAAGTTCTTTTTCTTCGATGTTGGAAAGGCGGCAGCTGATCAGGCGAAGCTTCCACAATCTGCGGGCAGGATAGAGCAGATCAAGTGGCTCCAGATACTTCCATCTGTCGCGCATCCGATTCAGTGTGAACCGGCTTTCAAGAAGCGGCATATCGAAGGAGCGGCCGTTAAAGTGAACGACGGAATCGAACGATTTCATAATGCCGGCGATTTTTTCGAGCATCATGCCCTCGTGCGCATAGGACGGCATCATAAACTGCTCTACGACAAAATCACCGCCGTCGATATAGCCAAGCCCCGTAAGGAACGCTACCGTGCCTGCGCCGCTGGAGAGACCTGTGGTCTCCGTATCCAGAAACAGCGCGCGCCGGATATCGAAGGAGCGCCCGAGATAGCCCAGCCTTCTGAGCGCCGTTGGGGAAATTGAGAAAAGCCGATCATCCGCTTTCGTTCGAAAGACGCGGTGAACCAGCGGGCTCAGCTCCGTTTTTGCATTCGAAGGCGCGCCCGGCTTCATGGCGTTCAGCTTTCTGATCAGTCCTGACGGCATCTCATGTTTCTCCCATTATATTCGTTAATAAGATTATACCGTCTTTTACGCGCTTTTTCAAGTGCGCTTGTCCTATGCATTGTGAATTTACACCTGTGTTATTGTGATTTTTACCTACGCTTGTTATAATAACGCGCGAGGTGTTGATATGCGTATTCTTGATATCATTACCGCAGTCTGCGGCATTCTTACTGGTCTGTACGGTTTGTTTTACGCGGTGATCGCCGTCTGCGGCTTTAAAAAGAGAAAATCGGATTTTAAAAAGACCAAGCCCGCTCACAAGCTGTGCGCCATTGTCGCCGCACGAAACGAAGAGGAAGTTATCGGTCAATTGATCGACAGTCTGCAAAAGCAGAATTATCCAAAGTCGCTTTATGATATCGTAATCGTTCCCAACAACTGCACGGACGATACAGAGGGCGTATCCGTTCGTGCGGGCGCGAAGATCGTTCATGCGGATGAAGAGGTGCGCTCAAAGGGCGGCGCTTTGAAAAGCGCGTTCAGGCAGCTGCTTGAAAAAGAGGACTATGATGCATACTGCATATTCGATGCGGACAACATCGTGCATCCTGATTTCATGCAGACGGTAAACGACGCGATGAATGCGGGTGCCCGCATTGCGCAGGGCTATCGCGACAGCAAAAACCCCTCCGATAACTGGGTTTCCGGCTCGTCCAGCATATTCTACTGGTTTATGAACCGCCTCTACAATCATGGCCGCCGCGTGATTGGCTCCTCCGCCGCGTTAAACGGCACGGGCTTTTTCGTGGCTGCATCGCTTCTTAAGGAGACGGGCTTTGATACCAAATCCCTGACGGAGGACTTGGAATACACCGCGCAGTGCGCCATCCGCGGCGAAAGAATCTATTGGATGGATGACGCGATCACCTATGACGAACAGCCGGAAAGTCTTTGGGATGCACTTACGCAGCGAAAGAGATGGTTTGGCGGCGCGTGGCAGTGCAAAAAATACTATATGAAGGACTTGCTGAAAAAGCATTCGCTGATATGCGTTGATATGGCGCTGGTGTTTGGAAGCATCTATTTCATGATTCTTGGCTTTATTCCGATTGTATTATCCGCCGTGTCCATGCTGATATATGCCCTTGAAACGCCCTCTTACGCCATTCCCTTTATTATAACTGCGCTGGCAAGCGGTGTGGGCAGCATACTTGCGCTTCAGGCGTTTGCGCTTTTTGTGTGCGTGATTGAAAAAAAGCCTGTAAAGGGCGTATGGAAGGGAATCGTTACTTTCCCGGCGTTTATGATGCTGTGGATGCTTGCAAACTGGTCGTGCATATTGATGGGCCCGCCCAAGTGGAAGCCGATCAAGCACAAAAAAGCGGACGTAAGTCCAATCGGCAAATAAGAAAAGGCTTAAGCGGAATAGAAAAACCCGCTTAAGCCTTTTTTAGCGTACGGGAGGGCGGTAAATATGCCGATGCTTTTTTGTGCGGAGATGATCCGCAGACAGCTTATTCAATGCTCGAAAGAAAACTGCGAAAAAACAATTGCTGATACCGGCAAGCGTTCTTTCGCAGTTTTTGCATAGAGCGGGTTTTGGCGCTCATAGTATTTGGCAGCTTACGCCTGTAAATCGATCATGTACAGGTTCACCCTTCCGTCTCTGTCGGAGGCGTAGAGTATGTATCTGTCCGACCAGCTCCAGGTGGGATGGCAGTGGGTGTTATGACCGTTCCAGGAGGTTGCGTGGTTGGCGAGCACCGTGTGCTGCGCCTGATCGCCCGTAAGGTCGATCAGCACCAGATCGTCTACCTCGTCGCCGATTAACAGCGTATTGTCGGAATTCCCGTGGTAATGATTGCAGTAATAGGGCAGATCGATCTTTCTGATCATCTCGCCTTTTTCGTTTGCAAAGCCGACATAGGGTACCTGGCCTTGCTTGGCTTCGCTTTCCTTGGCGACGGCCTGCGTGCGGTTTACGGTGATGGTGCCGTCGTGTCCGGCTCTTCGGTTGTCGAAGAAAATCAGACCGTCGCGCGTCCAGAATTCATGGCCCACGCTGTCGTCCTCCGCCTGACGGAAGCACGGCTCGACCTCGCCGGTAAACGTATTCAGTATCCAGATTCGCTGCTGCACCATGTTCCACGGGCCTTCATGGCAGAAGGAGGCAAGGTAATTTTTATGGGGCGAAAACTGGAAATGTCCGAGCCAGTGCGTGTCGGTAAACACGTCGCGCCAGCCGGAGCCGTCCATATTGGCAATGGTTACATGCGATTTTTTGATCGCAAACATGGTCTCTTTAAAGCCTGTGTAATTCTTGCCGTAAACCGGCGGATGCTTTTCGTTTCTTGTGAATCCCACAAACTGCTTATCGCAGCTGATGAACGGCTGATCGATCTGATAAGCGCCGGTTTCGCGGTACAATTCCGTAATTTCGCATGTTTTTGTATCGAGTTTTTTGAGGACCGTACGGTTTTCGGTCATATACACAAGCACGCTGCTATCGGGCGTTTTGGTTTTTCCGCCCCGGATACCGCCGGGCTCGTCCGTGATCTGCGTGATGATGCCCGTTTCAAGGTCCATTTTGAAGTAGTTCATGTCGCTTCCGCCTTCATTCGGGCGGTTGGAGAGGAAATAGATTTCCTTGTCCCCCAGTGTGAACGAATTATCCGTAAAATAGAGGTGTCCGTTTTCGTATTTGTCCGTCAGCTGAATGATTTCGCGTCCCGTTTTCGGGTCCGAGTATCGTTTCATTTCCGACGGATAGGTTCTTCCGATATTGCTCATGGACAGCGCCTCTTTTCATATTCGTATGTTTATTGTATTCCCTTCATCCATACGGCGGAATCCTCGACCCAGCGGGCAATGGCGCTGTTTACGAAATCGGGATTGCCGGACCAGGTGATTTTGTTGGCTAGGGCGATGCCGTGCGGGGCGTGGGGGTAGATATGCATCTCAAAGGGAATGCCGGCGTCTTCGTAGGCAAGACCCAGGCGGAGCGAGTTTTCTACGGGAACGAGCGCGTCGTCGAAGGTATGCAGGAAGAATACGGGGCTGCTGTGTGCGCCGACGTTTTTCTCAAGGGAGAATGAATCGACGGCATTCTGATCCGGGAAGCTTTCTTTGAGAAGGTTTTTAAACGTCATGCCGCAGCCGACCTCGGGAACGCCCAGCGTCACAGGATAGCAGAGCACGGCGCCTGTCGGGCGTACGAGGGAGGCGTCTTCGCCCAGAAGCGCGTGAAGATCTTCGCGGTTCCAGAGATTTGCAAGGGAGCCTGCCAGATGGCCGCCGGCGGAAAATCCGACTGTAAATACGCGCTCGGGGCAAATGTTGTATTTGTCCGCATTCTTGCGGATGTGAATCATCGCCAGCGCCGCTTCATAGAGGGGATCGATGGGGGATTTGATTTGGCCGGATACGGAATAATGAAGCACGAATGCATTTAATTCCTGCATCATATACGCCTGAGCGATCGGATATCCCTCTCTGTCCGAGCAAACTGCGCCGTAGCCGCCGCCGGGTATAACCAGTATCGCATCGCGCTTTTCCGCAGTGTCATTGTGTCCGAAAAACTCCAGCGTCACATGGTCTCTGCCCGGAAGAAGCTGTATCTTCTCATATTTCATGGGGTTTTCCTCCTCGCATTTTACAATCTTTCATGGAAATTATACTTTGCCGCATGCGCCTTTGTCAATTGCGCTGATTTACAGAACATCCGCCTGCATTTGTGACAGCTTGCCTACATTCATTCGCCGCAGCTGTATATACTTTCGTCGACTGGTTTTATTTGAAAGCTTTGCCGTATATAAATCTAATCAGTAAGGAGTGGTTTATATGGCGGAGGCGCATGGAAAGGTTCGCCGGGCGGAACGGTCGATGATCCGGCTCAGAATACGGGATATACGGGACAACCCCTGTCAGCCGCGGACGGTGTTTGACGAGGAAGCGATACACGAGCTTGCTGAGTCCATTCGGGAAAACGGGCTGATTTCGCCGGTTACGGTCGGCAGGCATCCGGACGGTGCATATTTTCTTATCGCGGGGGAGAGGCGGATACGGGCGCTGAAAACGCTTGGGAAAAGTTGGGTGGACGCGGTTGTGATGGAGGCGGACGAGGCGGAAAGCCGCGCGCTTTCGCTGATAGAAAATATACAGCGCCAGCAGCTCGGCTTTTTCGAGGAGGCGAACGCTATGAAGGAGCTTCTGAGAAGCAGCGGCATGACGCAGGAAGCGCTTTCCAAAAAGCTTGGGAAAAACCCGTCCACAATTGCAAACCGGCTGAGGCTTTTAAGACTTCCCGATGAGGTTCAGAAGGAAATTACGAAGGGAAAGCTCACTGAACGGCATGCGCGTTCGCTTTTGAGGCTGAATGGCATGACGGATAAGCAATTGGAGCTTGCCGGGCTTTCCGTTCGGAAGGAGCTGAACGTTAAGCAGCTGGAACAGCTGGTGGAAAAGGCGCTTTCCGACAATAAGAAGGCGAAAAGACAGGTGAAAAGCATTATCCGGGACGGGCGGATGTATGTGAACGCCATACAAAATGCGGTGAAGAAGCTAAACGAAACGGGTGCAAACGCATCCTGCAGGGTGGAAGAGACGGAAAAAGCGGTTTCGGTGATCGTTTTGATTCCCAAAACTTAATTGTCGAACGATTGCGCGAAACATTGGTTAAATGTTCGGATTTCAGTTGCAATTGACGTATATTTCCGTTATTATGATAGCACGGAGGTGACGGCATGAAAACTGATATCGAAATCGCACAGTCTACTCAATTGGAGAACATATCCGAAATCGCTAAGCGCGCGGGTATTGATGAAAAATACCTTGAACCGTACGGACGCGTGAAGGCGAAGATCTCTCTGGATCTTCTCAAGGAGAACACCCGCAAGGATGGCAAGCTCATTCTCGTAACCGCGATTACGCCTACGCCGGCGGGCGAGGGCAAAACGACCACCACCATCGGTCTTGCAGACGGCCTGAGCCGTATCGGCAAGAATGTAATGGTAGCGCTTCGCGAACCGTCCCTGGGCCCGGTATTCGGCGTTAAGGGCGGCGCGGCAGGCGGCGGATATGCGCAGGTAGCGCCTATGGAGGACATCAACCTGCACTTCACCGGCGATTTCCATGCCATTGGCGCAGCCAACAACCTTCTGGCTGCAATGATCGACAACCATATCTACCAGGGCAACAAACTGGGCATCGACCCGCGCAGGGTAACCTGGCGCAGATGCGTGGATATGAACGATAGGCAGCTTCGCTTCGTGGTGGACGGTCTTGGCGGACGCGTCAACGGCACGCCCCGCGAGGATGGTTATGATATTACGGTCGCCAGCGAAATCATGGCGGTGCTGTGCCTTTCCAGCGGCATTTCCGATCTGAAGGCGCGCCTTGCAAGAATCGTTGTCGGCTATAACTATTCCGATGAGCCCGTAACCGCCGGACAGCTGAACGCAGCCGGCGCAATGGCGGCGCTTCTCAAAGACGCCATCCGTCCGAACCTCGTTCAGACTCTGGGTCACACTCCTGCGCTCGTGCACGGCGGCCCGTTTGCCAATATCGCGCACGGCTGCAACAGCGTTATCGCTACCCGCATGGCGATGCGCCTGGCGGATTACGCCGTAACCGAAGCGGGCTTCGGCGCGGATCTGGGCGCTGAGAAGTTCCTGGATATCAAGTGCCGTCTGGCAGGTCTCAAGCCCGATGCGGTAGTCGTAGTTGCTACCATCCGCGCGCTCAAGATGCACGGCGGCGTCAAGAAGGATCAGCTTAAGGCGGAGAACCTCGAAGCGCTCACCAAGGGCATTTCGAACCTCAAGCGCCATGTAAGCAACATGCAGAATGTGTACGGCCTTCCCTGCGTAGTCGCCATCAACCGCTTCCCGGACGACACGGTAGCGGAGATTGAGCTTCTCACGGAAGAGCTTAAGAAGCAGGATGTAAACGTAGTATTAAGCGAAGTATGGGCCAAGGGCGGAGAAGGCGGCGAGAAGCTTGCTGAAGAAGTCGTACGTCTGTGCGAAAAGGAAAGCAACTTCAATTTTGCCTACGACGCAAATGATTCCATTCAGAAGAAGCTTGATGTGATCGTTCAGCGTGTATACGGCGGCGTGAAGGCGGTTCTTACCCCCGAAGCCAAGAAGCAAGCGAAGAAGCTCACCGAAATGGGCTACGGCGCACTTCCGGTATGCGTAGCAAAGACGCAGTACAGCTTCTCCGACAAGCCCACCCTTCTGGGCGCGCCCGAGGGCTTTGAAGTTACCGTTCGCTCCCTCAAGGTGAGTGCGGGCGCGGGCTTCGTAGTCGCGCTGACCGGCGAAATCATGACCATGCCCGGTCTTCCCAAGGTTCCCGCCGCAGAGGGAATCGACGTGGACGATGACGGCGTGATCACGGGTCTGTTCTAAACAATACCGATTTTGTCACCTGCAAAGGCAGATGCTTTTGCAGGTGTTTTTTATATAAATCTCAAATGAATTTCAAAAAAGAATGGAATTTGAATGAGATTTATGATAGAATATATACACACTGTTTTCAGGGAGGCGGAATGGAATGAAGAGGATACTGACGCTTGCGCTTGCGGCGATGCTTTGTGTGTGTGCGTTTGCTTTTTCAGAGGAACCCGCCGGCGTGGACATTTCCGAAGGCGTGAACATTTCCGAATTAGAGAAAATAATGGATTTCAAAAACATCCTGAGCACCGGTATGGGCGTAGGTATAAATCTGATCTACTATGATGATTACGGTGCGGAAATGTTTTCTACGTATTCCTTCGCGAAGAGCGATGAAAACGGCGAAGCGCTGATTGTATATGAAGACAGCGAGGGGAATATCGAAATTCTGACCGGCGGCGCGTGCGCCGGATTCGATGCATGGAGTGTTCAAATGTATTCGGCGGCCTTTGTGCTGGACGAGTATGAGCGGGCGATAGAAGAGTTTGAAAGAAATTTCTTCAAAAGCGAAAAGCTGAACGAGAAAATTGTTTCGATCGAAAATGTCGGCGGACGGCAGGTGATTACGACCAACGCCGCGTTTTCCGATTTCCCGGAGGATGGATATCAGAAGACGGAATATATACTGGATGAGGACGGAGTATATCTTGACGAATACCGCGAGTACAATGTGATGCCCGACGGAAGCGAGATTCAGACGTCCTATGCCGATATTACAATGAACGCTGAGTATCAGCTGCCGGAGGAGCTTTTGGCGGTGCTCTATCCGGAAGAAACGCGTTTGATCCGGGTAATTCTGAACTGCGATAGCCGGGATGAAGAGATTTTTGAATATGCTGCGCCGGCAGACGTGGATATGCAGCTGATTTATCCCGAAGAATATATGCTCTATGAGGATAAAGAGGGAACGCGCATGTACGCAGGCGCACAGCCCGATGAAAACGGTTTGTATCCGGCTTTGATCACGCTGTATCTGGCGGAGCTTGGGTAAAACAAAAACGGAAACTGAAACGAGGATTTATCAATGAAATACGTTATCGCGCTTGATCAGGGAACCACCAGCTCCCGCGCCGTAATCTTTGATGAAACCGGCGCGTCCGTTGCCGCCCATGCCAACGAATTTCCGCAGATTTATCCCAAACCCGGCTGGGTGGAGCATGATCCCGAGGATATCTATCAAAGCCAGCTCGGCGCACTGATTACCGCGTTTCAAAAATCCGGGATCAGCGCCGAAGATGTGGCGGCCATCGGCATTACCAATCAGCGCGAGACTGCGATTGTGTGGGAGCGGGATACCGGAAAGCCGATTATGAACGCGATTGTATGGCAGTGCAGAAGAACCGCACATCTGGTGGAGAGGCTCAAAAAGGACGGGCTTGGAAACACCATTCGCGATCGCACGGGTCTGATACCGGACGCGTATTTTTCCGGCACGAAGCTTCAGTGGATACTGGACAACGTGGAAGGTGCAAGAAAACGCGCGGAAAACAGCGAACTGTGCTTTGGAACCGTGGACAGCTATCTTACATACCGGCTGACCGGCGGAAAAAGGCATGTTACGGATGCAACCAACGCATCGCGCACGATGCTGTTTAACATTCATACGCAGGCGTGGGACGAAGTGCTGCTTCGGGCGATGAATATACCTGCGAATATGCTTCCCGAAATCGTAGATTCGTCCGAGGTCGTCGGAATGCTCGATTCGTCCATACTCGGGCGCGAGATTCCCATTGCTTCCATGGCGGGCGATCAGCACGCTGCGCTGTACGGACAGGCGTGCTTTGTTCCCGGTATGGCAAAAAACACATACGGAACCGGCTGCTTCCTTCTGATGAACACGGGCGCAAAGCCCGTAAAGAGCGTGAGCAACCTTCTGACTACGGTTGCATGGCGCGTGGACGGAAAGCCCGTATATGCGCTGGAGGGCAGCGTGTTTGTGGCGGGCGCGGCGATTCAATGGCTGAGAGACGAAATGAAGCTGATTACAAGCGCTTCCGAAACAAAGGAAATCGCCGAAAGCATACCGGATAACGGGGGCGTATATATGGTGCCGGCGTTTACTGGAATGGGCGCGCCGTATTGGGACATGTACGCGCGGGGAACGATCGTCGGGCTTACGCGCGGCGCGGGCAGGAGCCATATTGTGCGCGCGGCGCTGGAATCCATAGCGTATCAGTCGGCGGATGTTTTAAGCGCTATGGTCAAGGACAGCGGCATTAAAATGGACAGCCTGAGGGTGGACGGCGGCGCGAGCGCCAATGATTTCCTGATGCAGTTTCAGGCGGACGTACTGGATGTTACGGTTACCCGACCGCAGGTGGTGGAGACCACAGCGCTGGGTGCGGCGATGCTTGCCGGAAGAGCCGTAGGTCTGTGGAATGATCAGGCGCTTAGAAGCGTATGGAAAGGCGAAAGCGAATTCAAAAGCAAGATGCCTTCCGTTCAGCGCGAAAGCCTTATGAAGAACTGGAAAAAGGCAGTGGCGCGCGCCAAAGACTGGGCAGAAGAATAACAAAGAACAAAAAGAAACTTCGGTCTGTTATTAATGCAAAAGAAGCTTTAACAACAGACCGAAGTCTCTTTTTATGCGGATGACGGATTCTTTGCATTTCCTGTTTTCTGTGTGCCTGTTCTTGCGGGAAGCAATGATATGTGATATAATTTCAAGAACATAATGGTATTTCGGAGGCGGACATGAATATCGTAGTGATCGACGGTCAGGGCGGCGGAATGGGGAAGATGCTGGTTGCGGGCATAAAGGAGGAATTTCCGGGCGCGATGATAACGGCGGTCGGCACGAACGCCAATGCCGCGATGCAGATGAAAAAGGCGGGCGCAGACCGCGCGGCCTCTGGCGAAAATGCCGTGGTCGTCGCCTGCCGGAAGGCGGATATCATTTTAGGACCGGTGGGGATCGTGGTTGCGGACGCGCTGCTTGGAGAGGTTACGCCGAAGATGGCGCAGGCGGTGGGCGCGTGCGGTGCAAAGAAGGTATTGCTGCCCGTCAACATGTGCGATACGATCGTGGTAGGCGTTGAGGATCTCTCGCTTTCGACGCTGATCCGGGCGGCGATTGAAGAAATAAAGAGGGGATAGTCTTTGCTTACGCAGCTTTTTTTTCGGCGTGCGGCCTGTAAGGAATTGACAAATGTAGCTTTATTCTTTATAATATTAAAAAATCGTCAGCATGAAGCTGCGTGCGGGGGTTGAAGCTCCGGATAATCAAAACATACTGCGCGTAATGCGCGCCATGAAGGAGCGCTGTCTTCCGCAAGGGGAGATAGCGCCTGCTTTTTGGAAAAAGGAGGAAACATGAACCGAACGCAGCTCAGAAAAATGATATTGTCCGCTTTATTTCTCGCGCTTTGCCTTCTGCTTCCGTTTCTGACGGGACAGATTCCGCAGATTGGCTCGATGCTCTCTCCGATGCACATTCCCGTGCTTCTGTGCGGATTTGTGTGCGGGCCTCTGTACGGCGCACTGATCGGTCTGGTCGCGCCGATTCTCAGATTCTTGCTGTTCTCCATGCCGCCGATTTTCCCCACGGGAACCGCGATGGCGTTTGAACTTTGCACATACGGCGCGATGAGCGGCCTTTTGTACATGACTTTTCCGAGGAAAACAGCGTATGTATACATAGCGCTGGTGATTTCCATGCTGGCCGGGCGCGCCGTATGGGGAATCGTTCAGTATCTGCTATTGACGATGAAGGGAAGCGGCTTTACCTTTCAGGCGTTCCTTGCCGGCGCTTTCATAAATGCCTGGCCGGGAATGATACTGCATATTGCAATCATCCCGCCGCTTGTAATGGTGCTCAGAAGGGAAAAACTTGCATAACGGGTGAGAAAATGATAAAAAAGGAAAACGTGCTCGTAAGCGCGTGTCTGCTGGGCGTGAACTGCCGCTATGACGGCAAGGGAAATGCGATTGACGGCATGGATATGCTTGGAGAGATCGCGAACATCGTGCCGTTTTGCCCGGAGGCATACGGCGGACTTACCACGCCCAGAGAGCCCTCGGAGATTGTGAACGGCCGCGTGCTTTCAAAAAGCGGCGCAGATGTTACGGCGCAGTACGAAAAAGGCGCGTATGAATGCGCAAAGACGGCGAAAATGCTTTCCTGCCGCTATGCGCTTATGAAAGACAGAAGCCCTTCCTGCGGAAACGGAATTATATACGACGGAACGTTTTCGGGTAGGCTTGTACCGGGCGACGGAGTGAGCGTGAAAATGCTGAAAAGCGAGGGCGTTCGGGTGTTCAATGCGGAGAAGATTTCTTTGCTCATAGAGATTTTAAAGGCTGAATGCTCGAAAAATGCCGATTGACATATGAGGCGTGCGCCGATATAATCTAATCTGAAAGGGGAGAATTTTCATGAAGAAAAGATCCTGCTTCGGACTCTGGACAGCGGTATGGATGCTCGCTGTCATCGGCACTTTTGTATTTGCGTTTTTTGTGCCGTTTGGCGCAAAAGAAATCATCTCGCGGAATTCTTCTATGGAGAGATTGTTCTGGCCGTATCTCGCGTATCTCTGGGCGGTTGGAATCATGTATTACTGGGTGATATTTGAGTTTTCGCGCGTTGTGAAGCGCATTTCGCTGGATGCTTCGTTTTGCCGTGAAAACGCGCGGAGCATGAAAAATATCAGCGCAATTACGCTTGCGACGGGAATCTGGTTTCTGATGGGGCTTGCGCTTTCTCCGCTTTTCGGCGCGTTCTCGATGGGACTTCTTGCGGCAAGATGCATATTCGCCGCAATCTGCTTTACCATATCGCTGTTTGCGCATGCGCTTTCCCGGCTGATCCTCCGCGCGGCGGAGATCAAGGCGGAAAATGATCTGACGGTGTGAGGGATTGAGGATGGCGATTGTTGTAAATGTAGATGTTATGCTGGCCAAGCGGAAGATGAGCGTTTCAGAGCTCTCCGAGCGCGTAGGGATTACGCTTGCCAATATTTCCATATTGAAAAACGGACATGCGCGTGCGGTGCGGTTTGAAACGCTGAACGGTATATGCCGGGCGCTCAATTGTCAGCCGGGCGACATATTGGAATATGTGCCCGATGAAACGAACGAATAACGCAGGGAGATGAGTCAATGCGAAGAAAATCGCCGATTAAGAATCTTGTGTGCCTTGCGCTGCTCGTCGCGCTTCAGGTGGTGCTTTCGCGCTTTCTTTCCATACAGACGCCGGTGGTTAAGATCGGCTTCGCATTTATCCCCGTCATGCTCGCAGGCGTGATGTTCGGGCCGGGCGACGCGGCGCTGGTCGGAGGACTCAGCGATGTCGTGGGCGCGATATTGTTTCCATTCGGCTCATATTTTCCGGGATACACGATAACGGCCGCGCTGTCCGGCGCGATATACGGATTTGCTTTGTATACGGATAAAGAAAAGATACGCATTCACAGAATTGTGATTGCATATCTTCTTACCACTTTGATTGTCACGTTAGGACTCAATTCGCTCTTTATTGCGTTCCAGAACGAGATGATGGTGGAAGGCGGCTTCTCCTTTTCAAGGATGATGCGCGTATATCTTACCTATGTCCCCACGCGCCTTACGCAGGCGGGCATCATGCTGGCTATACAGGTCGCGATAACGGTGCTTTTGCTGGACATACTGAAGATCGACTATAAAATCATGCGCGCGGTCTATCATCGAAGGTAATCGTATTACAGGATTACGTCCGAGATAATCGGAAGATGGTCGCTGGCGGTGGTAAAGGGCGCGAAGGCGTTTTCAACCGAAAAATGAGCGCTTGCAAATATGTAATCGATCCGATCGACGAGCGAGTCCGCTTTGTGCGTAAGGTAAGTACTTCCCTCAGCCGTGTCGGTCAGGCGCTCAGAAAGCGCAAAATAGAGCGGATTATCCGGCGTCATATTGAGATCCCCCATGAAAATGGCGGGGTCTTTTTCGTTTTCAAGCTTTGAAAGGGTAAGCTTTGCGGCGTTTTCCCGCTCTCTCTGAGAGAGGCCATAGTGGCTTACAAGCACGCGTACGGGGCTTTTTTCCGTTTTTACGCGCGCGCTTAACAGCACGCGGTCCTCGTATCTTCTTTCGCGCTCGTTTTCGGGGATTTGTTCGACGTTCGTTTTTTCAAAGCTTTCGATCGGGAATCTCGAAAGAAGCGCGACGCCGTATTCGCCGCCCAAATAATCAATCGCCTTTGCAAATGCGTAATGCATGCCTGTTTTTTCGGCGATGTACTTTGCCTGCATCAGGCCGCCGAGATCTTCGGTGAACATTCTTACCTCGCAAAGCCCTACAATATCCGGCGAATAGCGATTGATTACCTCGGGCGCTTCGTCGACGGATATGCGTCCGAAATTGTTTCTTCCCGACTGAATATTGTAGCACATGATTCTAAGGCGCATATAAACCCCTCCGCATCTGGTTTACGCTTATTGTAGCGCATTTGTTTCTCCGTGTCAAATCTGTGTTGCATTGGATAAAGCTATTGCAATCGGGTGCGGAATATGGTATACTGATGTTTGTCCATGGGTGATGACGGTCGGGCCCCGTGCGGCGCCATGCTGTGAACCATGTCAGGGTCGAAAGGCAGCAGCATTCAGCAGAATTTGGCGTGCGCCGCGGATCAGTCTGGCTCGAGCCCTTGGATTTTTTGTGTTTTTTTGTAATAAGCGGCATATCTTGTTGACTTTTTGACGGATGAATTGTATTATAGTATATGTATAGATAACATGGGAGGCATTCGTGATGAGTGGTTTTAGCGTAAGGAAAGATAATATCGGAAAAGCAATCATTCGCTTTTTAATTGGCTTGCTCATGGTTGCGGTTGTAGTTCTTCTTTTATATGAAGTAGTTTTGAAGGGCGATTATGAAATGGCAGATAAGCCCGTGGACGGTTCCATAGCCATCACCGATCAGACGGCGGATGATCCCGGCAACAAGCTTCAGATTGTTAAATCCACCCAGAAGGCCGAAGCAACGGCGACGCCCACTGCGACGCCCACGCCCACGCCTACGCCCGAACCCACGCCCACGCCTACTCCCACTCCGATTCCGCAGTCTGCCTTCAGCATCCGCACGGCGGACAACACGCTGTCGTCCATCAGGAATTGGAAGGTGGATCTGAGCAAAATCGATCAGAACCTGGTCAAGTTCAAGGTGCATGAGGATCATGTGCTGGAGCTGATCGGCTGGTCCTATGCGAAAGACGAAAAGTTCGACGGCGAGAACTGCGATATCTACATTATTGTTCTGGACGCTAAGAATAAGATGAACGTATATATTCCCACCGTCGAGCCCGGCGTGAGCGGAAATGCGCATGAGGGCAAGGGCAAGAACCTCGACAAGTGCGATTTCACCGCGCTGGTTGATGTATCTGATTTTGCGGACGGCGATTACAGAATCGGCTCCGGCATTGTATACAAGTCCGGAAATACCACCCGCCGCTACTGCTACACCTTCGGCGAGTCCTACGACTTTACCGTTGTCGACGGACTGATCACGGCGATGGGCGGTATTGAGAACTCCTGATGATGCAATAGGGGATTAAGCGGTATGAAACCCATGAAACGGATTTTGACGCTGATACTGATATCTGTGCTTCAATTCTCTTTCGCTTTTGCGGAGGATGCGATTGATGTGTGGCTGGCCAAGTATGAAAAGGCAGCTCGCGAAATCGGCGCGCCTGCGCTTCCGGCGGGCGAACCGCTAAGCGCAGGCGGAAACCAATATGTCATCGAGTTTACCCAAAGCTGTACACTCGGGCTCGTACTTACCGAGAACGGAGGATCGGATTTTCTGTTTGTGGAAGAAACCGGAGGGCAGACCGATTACGTGCTTGTGTTTGCGGCGGCGCTGATGGCGTCCGACAGCAGCGTGAATTCCGATATTGCAATCGAAGGCCTGCGCATGATGGAAAGCGATTTCAGCAGAACCGGACAGATGGCCGTTTCCGAAGTGGAAGGCTGGATGATGATCATCACCGTTGAACAGACAGGCAATCAGAACGCAATCGTGATTTCCGGCATGAAGGTTTCGGACGGTTCCGCAGAGCCCTTCGACGGAGAGGTTCCTGAAGGCGGCTTCTGGGACGGACTGTATGACGATGACGGCGAAGACGACGGCAGCGACGACAGGAAACCCGACAGCAGGAAAAAGGAAGATCAAAAGGAAACCGAAGATAAAAAGATACACAAGATTTAATTCCATACAGCTGCCGCTTCTGACAGGGCGGCAGCTGTTTTTTTGAAATGAACAAGTGAGATGGGATGATGGGGATGTACATTGCGGGAATCGACGTGGGCGCAACGAATCTGAAGTTCGGCATTTTTGACGAGGCCGGCGAAATGGTTCACATGCGCGTGGTTCGAAGCATACAGGGAAATCCCGAGGACACGGCGGCGCAGATTGACGGACTGATTCGGGAAGCGCCCGTTCGGGCGGAAATGATCGGCGTAGGCGTTCCCGGCACGGTGTTTATGCCGAGCGGCCTGGTGTATTCCGGAAATCTGAAATGGCCGGGTGTAAAATTCGCCGAAATGCTTTCCCAAATCACCTCGCTTCCCGTTTGGCTGGATAACGATGCGCAGGCGGCGCTGGCTGCGGAAACGCTGCCCGGCGGCGCGTGCTTCGGCGTTGAAAATGCGGTATACCTCACTCTCGGAACGGGCGTGGGAGGCGCGCTGCTGATCGGCGGAAAGCCCTGGAGAGGGCACGACAACAGCGGCGCGGAGCTCGGCCATTTTATCACACATGCGGGCGGGCTGAAATGCGGCTGCGGTATGTACGGCTGCTTTGAAATGTATGCCTCCGCCGGCGCGCTGTACCGCATGTCCGGCGGCGTTCGGGCCAGAAGCGTGATCGACCGCGCAAGGGCGGGCGATGAGAAAATGAAGCGCGCGCTTCATACCTATGCAAGAGAGGTAGCCAACGGCGTATGCTCGCTCTATATGATCTTTCGTCCGCAGGCGATTGTGCTGGGCGGCGGGGTCAGCGCGGCGGGCGACATATTAAAAAAGGAAATACTGTCAACCGTGCGCCCTGCCTACAATTTCTCGCGCGACGATATTGCGGCGGTTCTCCGCTTTGCCGTGATGGGGAACAACGCGGGTATGGCGGGGGCGGCGGCGCTTGCCAGGATGAATATGAGCAGAATACTATGATGGGCGCTCGTGATCTTCCGGCCCGCGACGGCTTCATTACCTGCGGGCATTGCGTTTATGGGCAGCGGGCTTGGCGGCGCTGTATTGTTCACCGTTGGCGGGGGCTCTTGCAGGCGCTTAGCAGTTTTTATACTGATATTCATCTGTGTTCCCGGGAAAAACACGAAAAATGCGGCAAAATCGATATAAAATTCTCTTTCGGGTGTTCCAAATTCTTGGAGTAAGTGGTATAATTCATATATGCATTTTGACCGGACGGAAACGCCCGGGCGATATTGAGGAGGAGTCTATTATGGTTGTACATGTATTTAAAACGCCTGAAGAACTGGCAAAGGCTGCCGCAATGGTATTCGCTGCTCAGATTGCCAAGAAGCCGGACACCGTACTGGGTCTTGCCACCGGTTCTACCCCCGTAGGCACCTATAAAGAGCTGATTCGCCTGAATCAGGAAGGCCTTATCGATTTTTCCGAGGTTCGCACCTATAACCTCGACGAGTACATCGGCCTGGACGGCGCCCATGATCAGAGCTATCGCTATTTCATGAACGATAACCTGTTCAACCACATCAACATCAAGATGGAAAACACCCATGTTCCCTGCGGAACCGGTTCGGATCCCTGGGCGGATGCGCATGCATATGACGAAGCGGTCCAGGCAGCCGGCGGCATCGACCTGCAGCTCCTCGGCATCGGCCACAACGGACATATCGGCTTCAACGAGCCCAATGACAAGTTCATCTACGGCACCAACATCGTAAAGCTTACCCGCTCTACGATCGACGCCAATAAGATCTACTTCCCGACCGAGGACGACATGCCCAAGGAAGCCATTTCCTTCGGCGTAGGCGGCATCATGAATGCCAAGTCCGTCATCCTGCTCGCGCTCGGCAAGGGCAAGGCGCAGGCCATCCGCGATACCGTTATGGGCGAAATCGATCCCAAGTGCCCGGCTTCCATTCTGAAGGCGCATCCCAACACCATTATCATGGTGGACGAGGCGGCGGGCAGCCTGCTGTAAGCAGCATATATAAGCGTTTAAGGGGCGGTTTTCCGTCCCTTTCTTAATAAGAAGGAGCAGTGTATGAGCGTATCCATCGGATATGACCATGATTCCAGAATGGTTATTTCGGGTCTTGAATGCAAATGCGGTCTTGCGCATAATGAGCCGAAGCAGGACATTTATGTGGGTGAGGACATCATCAGGAATGTTCCGAAATACATCAGAAAGCGCGGTATGGGCGAAAAATGCGTGCTCGTATGCGACAGAAATACCTATGAAGCGGCGGGCAGGAGCGTTGAAGAATACCTGAAGGCGGACGGCTTTTCGGTAACGCTGTGCATGCTGGTAAGAGAGGGAAAGGTGGTTCCCGATGAAAGAGCCGTGGGCGAAGTGATCATGGCGCTTTCGAGGGATACCGAGTTTCTGGTCGCAGTAGGATCCGGTTCCGTTACCGATGTTACGCGCGTAAGCGCGGTAAACGCCCATCTGCCGTTTGTATCCGTAGGCACTGCGCCGTCAATGGACGGATATACATCGATTGTTGCTCCGCTCATCTACCGGGGCGCAAAAGTTCACAGAAGCGCAAACTGTCCGGACGTCATCGTGTGCGATTTGACCGTTATGTCAAAAGCGCCGGAAAAAATGTTTGTATCGGGCGTTGGAGACGTGCTCGGCAAATACATTGCGAAGGCGGATTGGGTGCTTGGAAGCATAATAAACGGGGAAACCTACTGCACTGCGTCGGGAGAAATCGTTATCGAGGCCGTTGACAGGCTGTTAAACAACATCCCCGAGATTAAAAAGCGCACCATACTCGGAACGCGTATATTGATTGAAGCGCTGCTTTTGGCGGGTCTTACGATCATGATCATCGGTCATACCCGCGCTGTCGCGTCGATTGAGCATAATATCGTTCATTATTGGGATATGAGCATGCTCAAAAAGGGCAAAAGCGAGCCTACGCACGGAACGGCTGTCGGAATTTCCACCTATTTAATCTGGCCGATATTTGAAGCGGTCGCCAAAGACGGCTTTGTGAAGGTTGACAAGGAAATCGTAAAAAACAACCGTCTATCCCGCGAGGCGCGTGAAAAATGGGTGCTCGGCACATATGGAGATGAGAACGGACGCGAGATCATCAGGGAAAACCCCGGCGACTTCCTTACGTGGGAGGAGCAGGAAAGGCGAATCGACCGCGCATTTATGTGCGAAGAGGAGATCAAAAAGGAGCTTTCTTTGCTTCCGGATCGAAAGAGGATTGAAGATGCAATGCGTCTTCTCGGAAGCGAAATGACGCCCGGGGAGATCGGAATCGACAAAAAAACGCTGAATGTTTCCCTTCGCTGCGCCAAGGATTACCGGGAAAGGTATTCGCTTTTTAAGCTGCTTGACGAGATGGGCGTGCTCGAAAAATATCTTACAATGATTAAGTGAGGAAATCTTATGCGGATTGTATCGTATAATCTTCGCTGCGACGTAAAAGCGGATGGGGTAAACAGCTTTCGAAACCGCAGAGGCTTTGTGATGGACAAGCTGGAGAGCGAAATGGCGGATGTGATCGGCTTTCAGGAGGTTACGCCGCCCATGAACGAATATCTGAGAAGCCATCTCAAAGGATATACGCTCGTAGGCTGCGGACGCGGGAAGGATTATCATGACGAACATAACCCGATCGCGTTTCGAAATGATAAGTACGAGCTGATTGGGCTGGATGTGAGCTGGCTTTCCGAAACGCCGTTTGCGCCCGGCTCGCGTTTTCCTGTACAGTCGATATGCCCGCGCATTATCACCCATGCGATTCTGCGCCCGATCGGCGACGGCGAACCGTTTCATGTGTACAACACGCATCTGGATCACGAGTCGAGCGAAGCGAGGGTGCTCGGTGCAAAGCGCCTGATCGGAAAAATGACGGATGATCAGAAAACGCATCCCTTCCCGCTTGCGCTTACAGGCGATTTCAATGCGGAGCCGGAAGCGAAGGAAATTATGCTTCTTAAGGAGGACGCATTCGGGCTTATCGATCAGACGATTGATATGGGCTGCACCTGGCACAACTGGGGCAGAAAAACCGACGGCCAGATCGATTACATATTCACGCGCGGCTTTGTGAAAAAGGGAGAAGCCGAACTGTGGAAGGATGAATTAAACGGCGTGTATCTTTCGGATCACTATCCGCTGGCGATTGAAATTTACAGGGAGGACGAAGGCGCAATATGACGGATTATCTGGTAATCGGAGAGATTCTGAAGCCGCAGGGCGTGAGGGGCGAAGTAAAGGTTCGCCCGATTACCTGCGATATCGGAAGATTTGAAGATATCGAAAGCGTGTATTTCAAAAAGGGCGAAGCTTACGAGGAAAAGGGTGTAGCGTTTGTCAGGGGAGACCTTGACGCGGTATACCTGAAGTTTGACGGCGTCGACGACCGCAATCAGGCGGAGGAAATCAGGGGCGAGCTTCTGTATGTGGACCGCGAGCATGCGGTAGAGCTGGACGAGGATGAAAACTTCATCGTGGATCTGATCGGGCTTAAGGGTGTAGACGACGAGGGCAACGAATACGGAACGCTCAAGGATGTTATGCAGCCCGGCGGAAACGATGTATACGTATTCAGGGACGGAAGAAGGGAAATGCTGCTTCCGGCGCTCAAGAGCGTTGTTTTGGAGGTAGACCTTGAAAACAAGGTGATGCTTTTGTGCGCATCCCGGCTGCGCGAGGTGGCGCTGATCGATGAAATTTAAGATACTGACCATATTTCCGGACATGATCCGATCGGTGCTTCATGAAAGCATACTCGGCCGCGCGATTGCATCCGGCGCGATTGAAGCCGAAGTGATCGACATCCGAGCGTTTTCAAAGAATAAGCACAAGAACACGGACGATACGCCCTACGGCGGCGGCGCGGGCATGGTGATGCTTGCCCAGCCCATCGCGGACGCGATTACATACGCCATGGGCGAAAGCTTCTGCGGAAAGAGAATCTATCTCTCTCCCAGAGGCGAAACGTTTACGCAGAAGAAGGCGGAGGCGCTTTGCGGGGAGAAAGAGATCATACTCCTCTGCGGACACTACGAGGGCGTGGATCAGCGGGCAATCGATCTTATGATCGACGAGGAAATCTCAGTCGGTGATTATGTGCTCACCGGCGGCGAGCTCGGGGCGCTCATCATTATAGACGCGGTGTCTCGCCTTGTTCCCGGCGTGCTCGGCTGTGCGGATTCGTTTGTGGACGAGAGCTTTTCAAGCGGGCTTTTGGAGTATCCGCAGTATACGCGCCCGCGCGAATTCATGGGGCGTATGGTGCCCGAGGTTCTTTTAAGCGGGAATCAGGCGAATATCGACAGATGGCGAAGAGACGAAGCGCTGCGGGTGACGTTTGAAAGAAGACCGGAGTTGCTTAAGAATACAGCGCTTGACAAGCGCGACCATTTCTTAATTAGAAAACTTCGCGAAGAAAGGAAAGAGAAAAACATGCTGAAGATTGGATTTATCGACTATTATCTGGACGAATGGCATGCGAACAACTATCCCAAGTGGATTGAGGAGCAGGGACTTCAGCTCGGAATCGATTGCAAGGTTGCCTATGCCTGGGAGGACAAGGCGAAGGAAGGCGGCATAAGCGGAGACAAGTGGTGCGAAAAGTTCGGCTGCGAGCTGCTGGAAAGCCGTCAGGCAGTCGTGGATCAGTCCGATGTGATCGTGGTTCTGTCGCCGGATAACGCCGAGGAACACGAGCGTCTGGGCGAAGAAGCGCTCAAGAGCGGAAAGCGCGTATACATGGATAAGACGTTTGCGCCCGATACCGCTGCCGCAAAGAGAATGTTCGCGCTGGCCGAGGAACATTCAACGATTCTCTGCTCTTCCTCTGCGCTCAGGTTTACCAGAAACCTTGACAAGGTGAAGGGCGATGAGAACGTATCTTTCTTCGCGACCACGGGCCCCGGCAAGATCAGCAATTACGCCGTGCATCAGGTGGAGATGATCGTAAGCGTCATGGGCGTAAAGCCCAAGCGCGTGATGGTCGCAGGAAACAACAGCGCCAGGCAGGTCGTGATTGATTACGGCAAGAACCGATTTGCGGCGTTTACGCAGGCGCCCTCTCTGGACTTTGTATGCACCGTTGCCTATGAGGATGGAACCGGCGAAACGATTGTTCCGGTCGACTACTTCCCGAACTTCATCCATGATATGCTTCTGTTCTTTACCGGCGGCGAACCCGTAGCCAAGAAAGAAGAGACCCTTGCCATTATGGCGATTCTCGACGCGGCTAAGGAGGCTGAAAGGAAACCCGGAAGCTTTGTTAAGGTAGAGCCTTTCCTGGATTAATCGAACAAATTGTTACTAAATACAATCAAATAATGAAATTTCAAGCCAATTCCGTTGACGTAAGCACGGGGTTGGCTTTATAATAGTCATAATGGGTTTTGTATGCGTTTTTGTACGGAAACAGTGCAATGTGAAAAGACGAATGTGGAAGGATGAGAGACATGAATCTCAAAGGCGGGAAGATTCCCGGATACCTGGCGCTTGCGCTTATCACTCTGATCGCAGGACTTGCCCTTGGCGCTACGTATTCGCTTACCGAGGCGCGCATTCATGAGCAGGCGCTTCTTGCTTCTGAAAACGCCAGAAAGAGCGTGTTTCGGGAAGCGGACGAGTTTTGTGAGATGGCGGCGGAAGAAGGCGCTTCGGTTGACTGGATCTACGAAGCAATAAAGGACGGGAATGGGATCGGATACGTCGCGCAGGCGACGGTGAACGGCTTTGCAGGTCCCGTAGAGGTGATTGCAGGCGTAGATGCAAGCGGGACTCTGACCGGCATTTCCGTGGGCGGCTCCGGCTTTAAGGAGACGGCGGGACTTGGAGAGAAGACAAAGCATGAAGCGTTTACCGTGCAGTTTGCAGGGAAAAGCGCGCCGCTTCGCGTAATCAAGGCGGGCGAAGCAAGCGCGGAGGATACGGTCGACGCGGTTACGGCTGCAACCGTTTCGTCTACCGCTGTTACAAACGGCGTAAATACGATTTCCGCATACATTGAAGATATAAAGGGCGCATCGATTCCGGAAGAGGGAGGCGATCAGTAGATGAAGGTGACATTCAAAAGAGGCGTACACCTTTCCTACGCCAATAAGGAGCCTACCAAGCAGCTCCCGATCCGCGAATTCGTTTCCGACAGCGTTCAGATCATCATGAACATGCATATCGGCGCGCCCTCCGAGCCCTGCGTCAAGAAGGGCGATTATGTAAAAATCGGTCAGAAGATCGGCGATGCCGTAGGCTTTCTGGGCATTCCCGTACACGCCAGCGTATCCGGCGAAGTGACGGATGTGGCGAGAATCGCCTATATGATGGAAGAGCCTGTAATGGCTGTTACCATCCGAAACGATTTTAAGGATGAATGGACGGAACTCAACCCGCTTGGAAGCGTTGAAAGCGTAGATATCGACAAAATCGTTCCCGCCATTCGTGAGGCAGGCATCTGCGGCATGGGCGGCGCATCGTTTCCCACGCATGTGAAGCTGTCATTAAAGCCCGAGCAGAAATGCGATACGATTATTGTAAACGGCGCAGAATGCGAAACGCATTTAACGGCGGATCATCGCCTGATGGTGGAAAATGCGCCAAGAATCGTGGACGGTCTCAGGGCCGCCATGCGTGCGCTTAAAGTGGAAAAGGGCGTAATCGCGATTGAAGACAATAAGCCGGACGCAATTGAAGCGATGATGCGCGCAGCGAACGGGCGCGACGGCGTTTCGGTTGCGGTGCTTAAAACAAAATATCCGCAGGGCGGCGAAAAACAGCTGATCGAAGCGATTACCAAAAAGCAGGTGCCCACCAAAAAGCTGCCGATTGATATCGGCGTGATCGTATTGAACGTAGGAACCTGCGCGGCGATTGCGGACGCAATCATCGACGGAAAGCCGCTGATCAGCCGCGTTACGACCGTTACCGGCTGCGTTCGAAATCCCGCGAATTTAAGGCTCAGAATCGGAACCATCGTTGAGGATGTTATCGGCGCGTGCGCCGGCTTTTCTGAGGACCCCGGAAAGGTGGTATTCGGCGGCGCGATGACGGGACTGTGCCTTCCGAGGCTCAGCATACCCATGGCGAAATCCACCAACGGCATCGTAGCCTATAATGAGGTGGAGTCCAGAAGCGTGGAGGAAGGGCCGTGCATCCGCTGCGGAAAGTGCGTGTCCGCATGCCCCATCGGGCTAAATCCCTATCAGATCAAGGTGTTCGCCGACGCGGACAAGATCGAAGAAGCTGAAAAGCTGAGGGTAATGGACTGCATACTGTGCGGCTGCTGCTCGTATGAATGTCCCTCCAGAAGATGGCTGACCGCATCATTTAAAATCGTTAAACAAAAGCTGACCCTGAAAGCAAAAGCGAAGGGAGGAAATGCAAAATGAGCTTAAGGCTTTCCACGGCCCCGCACATTCGGTCGCACGCGTCCACCGGGCGGATTATGCTGAATGTAATCATTGCGCTTCTTCCTGCCGCCTGCGCGGGCGTGTATTTTTACGGTGTTCCCGCGCTTAACGTGATACTGGTTTCCTGCGCTGCCGCGGTGATATCGGAGTATGTCTGGCAAAAGCTTTTAAAGCGCCCGGTGCGCATCAATGACTTTTCTGCGCTGCTTACCGGTCTCATTCTTGCGCTTACGCTTCCGCCTTCGATCCCGCTCTGGGCGGCTGCCATCGGCAGCGTGTTTGCGATCATCATCGTAAAGCAGCTCTTCGGCGGCATCGGCGATAACTTTTTGAATCCTGCGATTGCGGCGCGCGCGGTGCTTCTGGCTTCGTGGCCGGCGCGTATGACTACGTTCACTGCGGCTACCTGTTTTTCCGGTGCGGACGCGGTTGCGAGCGCTACGCCGCTTGCGGTTACCGAAAACTATTCCTATTTGCAGCTTCTGATCGGAAACATTCCCGGTTCCATCGGTGAAACGTGCAAGATTGCGATACTGATCGGCTTTGTTTATCTGGTATTTACGCATACGGTTTCCTTCCGGATTCCCGTTTTCACAATGCTTTCCGCATTCGTGTTTGCCTTCCTGTTTGGGCAGGACCCCGTGTATGCGGTTTTGTCCGGCGGAATTCTCTTCGGCGCCGTGTTTATGGCGACGGATTACACCACAAGCCCCATGGCGGCGCCGGCGCAGATTGCGTATGCCGTGGGCATCGGCTTTCTGACGATGCTGATCCGCTCCTTTGGTTCCTATCCCGAGGGCGTCACCTATGCGGTATTGTTTATGAACATACTTACGCCGCTGCTTGACCGCTACATGCCCAATAAGGTATACGGTCATCAGAAGGCCAAGGAGGCGAAGAAGGCATGAGCGAAGAGAAGAAATCGCTGGGCAAGGTGCTTGTAAACGGCATACTTTCCGAAAACCCTACGTTCCGCCTGGTTCTGGGCACATGCCCGACGCTTGCCGTCACTACAAGCGCCGTTAACGGCCTTGGCATGGGCGCGGCGGCGACGTTTGTGCTGGTGGGCTCCAACATCGTAGTTTCGCTTCTGAGGAAATTCATCCCCGACAACGTTCGCATTCCGTCCTTTATCGTGATTATCTGCACATTTGTCACCATGGTTCAGCTGCTCATGCAGGCGTATCTTCCGTCCCTGTATGAAAGCCTCGGCATTTTCATTCCGCTGATCGTTGTAAACTGCATCATCCTTGCACGTGCGGAGGCGTTTGCCAGCAAGAATCCCGTAGTCGCAAGCGCGGTCGACGGCTTTGGCATGGGAATTGGGTTTACCCTTGCGCTCACGCTGATCGGCGTAATCCGCGAGATCATCGGAAGCGGCAGCGCTTTCGGTATCAGAATCATGAGCCAGGGTTACGAGCCGATGCTGATTTTCGTATTAGCCAGCGGCGGATTTTTAACCTACGGCTTGCTCCTGGGCGTGTTTAACGCGGTGGTAAACCGCATCGGGCGCTCTAAGGGCGAGGGAGAGGGGGCATAAAGATGAATGGAATCGTAAATGTTCTCCTTTTCATGGTCAGCTGTGTATTTACCAACAACTTCATCTTTTCGAAATTCCTGGGCTGCTGCCCGTTCCTGGGCGTATCCAACAAAGTGGAAACCGCTGCCAGCATGGGACTTGCCGTTACTTTTGTAATGACGATTGCATCTCTTTTCAGCTATATGGTATACCACTGGATACTGGTTCCGCTGGGGCTTACCTTTATGGAGACCATTGCGTTCATTCTGGTAATTGCGGCGCTGGTTCAGTTTGTTGAAATGTTTTTGAAAAAGGCGAGCCCGTCCCTGTACGGTGCGCTCGGCATTTACCTTCCCCTGATCACCACCAACTGCGCGGTGCTGGGCGTTGCAACGTTGAACGTATCCGAGGGCTATAACCTCTTTTACAGCGTATTGAACGGCGCATTCAGCGCAATCGGCTTTTTGGTCGCGATTGTATTGATGGCCGGCGTAAGGGAAAGGCTTGAAGGCTCCAAGATTCCGGAGTGCATGAAGGGCTTTCCGATCAGCCTTGTGACGGCGGGGCTTATGGCGATGGCGTTTATGGGCTTCAGCGGACTGGTATAGAGAGGGGATACGTTCATGACGATTTTGTATGCGGGCGTCGTGTTGGGCGCTTTGGGCGTATTGTTCGGGCTCGTGCTCACCTATGCCGGGAAGAAGTTCCATGTAGAGGTGGACGAGAGAATTGAGCTTGTAAAGAATTGCCTTGGCGGCGCAAATTGCGGCGCATGCGGATATGCCGGCTGCGACCAGTTTGCAAAGGTGGTTGTGGAGGGAAAGGAAAAGCCCTCCAAATGCGTGCCGGCGGGCGAAAAGGGCATTAAGGAAATGGCGAAGATCATGGGGATCGAGGACACTGCGCCCGAGAAGATGATCGCGCGCGTGCTCTGCGGCGGCATTCACGGAATCGCCAAGGAGAGATATCATTACGACGGTTATAAGAGCTGCGCTGTGGCTGCTGGTATTGCGGGCGGCCCCAAGGAGTGTATGTATTCGTGCATCGGCCTTGGCGACTGTATGGATCACTGCGCGTTTAACGCCATCAGCATGGTAGACGGCGTTGCGCATGTGGACGAGGATAAGTGCCGCGCGTGCGGAACGTGCGTTGCCGCATGTCCCAGAGGCGCGATTCAGTTGCTTCCGGCGTCGCAGAGCGTGATCGTTACTTGCAGAAATAAGGACGTTGCCAAGTTTGCCCGCGCGGTATGCATGAATGCGTGCATCGGCTGCGGAAGATGCAAAAAGGAATGCGCCTACGGAGCCATTGAAGTGATCGACGGCTATGCGCATATCGATCCTGTGAAGTGTACCCGCTGCGGCGCGTGCGCCGAGGTATGTCCGTGCAAATGCATCGTCGATCTGATCAAGCAGTCGGTCGGCGCGATGGAGCGGGTATGACGGAAACAGGAACGAGAAACAGCGTGATCGCCCTGGGTACCTTTGACGGTATGCATCCCGGGCATCAGGCGGTGATTGATACCACCGTAGAATATGCGAAGAAAAACGGGCTTAAGAGCCTTGTGTTTACGTTTACAAACATACCGAGGAGCATATTTTCAAAAGCCCCCGTTCCCATCATGACGAGCGGCGAGCGGGAAAATGCGATTCGTGCCAGGGGTGTAGACGATGTGATTATGACTCAGTTCAGCGAGGCGTTTTCGAGAATGTCCCCGGAAGCGTTTGTTGAAATGATTGTTACGGAGCATCATCCCGCGGCGCTGGTTTCGGGCGAGGATTATACGTTCGGATACAAAGCGTCCGGGAATACAGATATGCTAAAACGTTTTGGAAGGGAGATGGGATTTGAGGTTATTACGGTAAAAACGCTTAGGCTTCTGAATGACGACGGTACGGAGGGAGAGAAGATCTCTTCCACGGGCATTCGCCGCGCCATTCAGGAAAATCGCCCGGAGCTGATTGAAAGCTACATGCACGGGAAGAATACATCGTGCAGAGGCGGGCGCAATCCCTGATTCTTCAGGACGGGGCGAAAATCCCCACCGGCGGTATAGCCCGCGAACCGCGCGTTGCTTCGGATGCGCGGCCGATCCGATTACAGTAGGCGGAGCCGACAGTCAAAGGCTGGATGGAAGAAGATTACGCCGCGATACAGCGGTATTTGGGAGGAAATGTGAAATTATATGAGTAATATTAAATTCGGCAAGGCTTCTTCGAAAATGAAGACGCGCTATATTGTGCGCGTTGCGATTCTAAGCGCTTTAAGCGCGGTGCTCTATGCGCTTCCGGGCATTCCCGTGATTCCGCCGATCTACAAGCTGGATTTTTCCGGCATACCGGTTCTGATTGGCGGCTTGCTCCTTGGGCCTGTAGCGGGCGTAATCATCGCGCTGATAAAGGATTTGACGGGGCTTATGCACTCGTCGAGCGCCGGCGTAGGCGAGCTTGCCGATTTTATTTGTTCCGTCGCCATGGTGATCCCTACGGCTCTGATTTACAGGAACACGAATAAGACATCTATGAAGGCAATCGCGTTTCTTCTGGGCGTGATCGTAATGGCGATTGCGGGCGCAGCCGCGAATTACTGGATTTTGATTCCGTTTTATGTTTCGCCTCAGATGCCTCTTGACAGCATTGTGAATATGATCGCCAAAACGATTCCCTCGGTGGATTCCCTTGGAAAGCTGATATTCTATGCGACGATTCCCTTTAATCTTTTAAAGGGCGCCGTGGTTGCGATTGTGGTATGGATATTGAATCTGAGGCTTTCCAAGTATCTCAGAATGTAGTCATAGAGTTCTTTTTCCACACAATATACGACGGAGGATGGGAGTATGAAAAAAAAGATTCTGTTTCCGAGAACGACGGTTGCGGGTATTGATATGCCGCGAATGATTGCGGGAACCAATTGGATTCTGGGCTTCAGCCACACGAGCACCTCTGCGGATAAAATGATCGTTGCAAAAAACAAGAACCGTGAGGCAATTGTGGATATGTTAAGAGCGTACGACGAATACGGCATTGATGCGGTGATGGGGCCCTGCGGCGATAATCCCGTGCTGGTGGATGCGATTCATGCAGCGGAGGACGAGTTCGGGCATAAGATCATCATCGTCGATACGCCCATTGTCAATGTGGACGATTCTGCCGAGGCGAGAAGGGAAGCGGAAGCGCGTTTCCGCCAGTCGAGAGATCTTGGCGCGACGTTTTGCCTGATTCACCATGCCAGCGCCGAGCAGCTGGTGAATAAGAATCTGCGCGCCATGCCGCGCCTTCCGGATTACCTTAAGATGATCCGCGATAACGGCATGATTCCCGGTCTTTCTGCGCACATGCCCGAATTGATCATATACTCCGACGACAATGAATACGATGTTCAGACCTACATTCAGATTTACAACTGCATGGGCTTTTTGATGCAGGTGGAGATTGAATACATCAACAAGGTGATCTGGAACGCGAAAAAGCCGGTAATGACCATTAAATCCATGGCGGCCGGCCGCTGCTCGCCCTTTGTAGGACTCACCTTCAGCTATGCGACGATCCGTCCGCAGGATATGGTAACGCTGGGCGCGTTCACGCCTACCGAGGTGCATGAGGACGTAGAGATCGCACTCGCTGCGATTGAACGCCGCCAGCCGAATCTGGAGGGCAGAAACAGCCCCGCCAAGACGGAAATCATGCGCAAGTGATGAAGAGCGGCATGATACTTGTTTTCGTGAATTTTGAGGGATGCGCTGAGGATGTCAATGCGCATTCCTTTTTAAGCGGCGCGCGGCTTGAAAAGTTTCGGCGTGTGGTTACGGGGGAAGGGAAAATACAGAATCTGTGCGCAGAGGCGGCGTGTCTTCTTGCCGTTCATTTTTCGGGGCAGAAGATACAGAGGGATATGTATGAATACCGGGAAAACGGGAAGCCGTTTTTAAGGGACGGATTCAATGGGTATATATCCATCGCGCACGCAGGGCTTTCGGGCGCGTGCGCATGGTCGCATGAACCCGTTGGCATGGATTTTGAAAGAGCGGACAGAAATGTAATCGCCGTAAAAAGAAGAATCCTGTCGCCGGAGGAAGCGGAAGCGCCGGATGAAGCGCTGCTTGCAAAGTGGTGTGTGAAGGAGAGCTATGTAAAGCTCACGGGCGAGGGGCTTTCGCGCTCGTTTACCGGGATAACGGCGAAAAACGGCTTTGTGAAGGACGACGGCGGGGGAGAAGCCCGATATCGGACGGGAACGGCAAACGGGCATATATGGGCGCTGTCTTCTCTCGGTGATGATACCAAAGTCAACGTGATATCCCTTACATTCCAGGAAGCGCTTGAAAAGATCGCAATGGCACTTGAATAAATGAAATGCGGCGGATCCTATATAAGGATGAGCGCCGCATTTCGTTTATTCTTCATCCGACAGAAGGTATTTAAGCATTCGTTCGGGATTTTCGAGAAATTGACGTGTGATAAAGTAATGCTCGGTATCCCTGTAATCTGTCAGGTCAATGCCGCTTTCCGAAAACGCCAGGATTTCCGAATCCGGCATTGCCATTAGAATCGGTGAATGGGTAGCGATGATAAACTGTGAATTCATTTTCCGTAATCGATCGATATGCGCGATCAGCGTCAAAAGCCGCATCGGGGACAGCGCGGCTTCGGGCTCATCCAGTATATATAGGCCGTTTCCTTCAAATCGGTTTTCGACAAGCGCAAGAAATGCTTCGCCGTGCGACCTGGCATGCAGCGAAACGCCGCCGTATCTTTTAAGCGTGCTGTTTTCATCCAGATAGCTTGCTGCGTTATAAAAGCTCTCTGCGCGAAGGAAAAATCCGTCCTTTGGGTAGCTTGAACGGATAAGAGTGATGTGCTCGGAAAGATCCGAATGCGTGTCTCTTGTGGAAAAAGAAAAGTCCCTGGAGCCGCCCTCTGCATTGAAGCCCGAGGATACTGCGAGCGCTTCCAGAAGGGTGGACTTCCCGGAACCGTTTTCGCCGACAAAGAATGTGATCGGTTTTTGAAAGGAAAGAACAGGAATGCTTTCAAGATATCGTATGGCGGGAATCGTATGAAGGTATGAAGAGGCGTGTATCGCGCCTGTCAATGCAACGCCGCGAATGTAATTCAGAAATGATCGCCGCCTTCCGAAAGAAAATTCAGATAAAACGATCTCCCGAACATATAGGTTCGGGAGATGAGAGATACTGCTGTATGCGCCTTTATTCGCCTTCCGACAGAAGCTGGAAGGTGCTCATGACGGCTTTGGCAATCTCCGGCTTAACATCGATAAATGTGAAAATGAAAAGCTGCTTTCCGGTCGGCATATAGAACTGATGGATGGAGTGGTTCATGTAGGTTGCGCCGACATGGAGAATTTTATTAATTTCGTTCAGTTCGAATTCGCCCGAATCCTCCGTAAACTGAATGCCGGGATGATTTGCGGCGAGCTGCTTTTTATAATTGTCCAGCTCGTCAATCAGTGTCTCGTTGCTGGTGCCCTCGGAAAAACCGTAGGTGAGGGTCATGACTTCGCCGGTCGGGGAGAGAGCGATCAGCACGTCGTTGGTTTCGGAAATCGAAGAAAGAATGTCGCGCACCGTGAAATAATCCGTATTCTCCTCCGCCTGAGAAATATACTCCGCAGGCGAACTGATGCCGACAGGGGCCCACTCTTCGGGCATACCTACATAGTATCTGCCGATTTCGCCGCGATAGCCGTGGAAGTACATTTCGCCTTCCTGAAGCTCGGCGGGCGTTGCTTCGGCGGGCGTTGCTTCGGCGGGCGTCGCATTCTCGCAAAGAGCGGCCGCCGGAAGAAGCATAATCAGCGTAAGAAGTATCGCAATAATTCTTTTCATGTTTGTGTCCCTACTTTCAGAATTGCTTTTTTAAGCATAGCACATATTCCGTGCAAAATCAACCGCCAGAATGCGTTTTTCAATCGAAAAACAATTAGGCGGTATTTTTATAAAAATGTGATGCGGGACAGCGAGCGTATGAATTGTTTAAATTTGGAGAAACTTTGACAAAATTTCTCTTTTTCTTCGTTTTTTTGGAACCGTACAGGAAAATGAACCGTCTAAACGGCAAGAACACTTGGTGGAGGGTATGAATATGAAAAGGATTCTGGCACTGATCGTAGCACTTTCGATGGCGGCCGGTCTGTTTCCTGCCGCATTGGCGGATTGGGGTAGCGGCTGGGGGAGCTATTATCCTTCGAACAATCAGACGGTCACGGCAAGCACGTCGCTCTACAGCGCGTCTTCCGAGCAGCTGAACAATATCTACATAGCGTCTTCCCGTCTGGCGAGTGTAGATGTTTCCTATGGCGAGCGGTTTTCCTTTAACGACGTTGTAGGCCCCAGAACCACGGAGTACGGCTTCAAATCCGCCGTGAACGGGCGCGGAGCAAAGGTTCGCGGCGGCGGCGTCGGCCAGGTTGCAACGACGCTGTATCTTGCGCTTCGCCAGATCGACGGCGTTCAGTTTACGGAACTGGATACTTGGGATGAAAGATTCGCGCTCGATTATACGTACAGCGGCTACGACGCCGTAATCGTGGATTACCCCAACAACAAAGATATGTGTTTTATGAATTACGCCGGAGACATGCATATAGAGATGTGGGTCGGTTATTCCGAATTGTACTGCTCCATTAGTTTCGGCGGCACCGGTACGCAGAGCGCCTCCATGATCGGATATGCCTCCATACCCCTTTCCGGAACGAGCACCCTCAAAAACAATATAAGGCTCGCCGTCGACAGAATTGACGGATCAAGCCTCTACTATTACGATGAATTCTCCTTCAACAGCACGGTCGGCCCGCGCACTGCCGCTTACGGCTACGGTTCCGCCATCAACGGAAGAGGCGTTCGGGTGATGGGCGGCGGCGTAGCGCAGGTAGCCAGCGTGATTTATATGGCGGTCAAGGATTTGAACTGCATCAGAATTACGGACAAGAGCACATACGGAAGCCGTTATAATCAGTCCTATGTTCAGAATTCCGCCGACGCCATCGTTACCGATTACAATGCGGGAACGGATTTCTGCTTCCGCTATACGGGCTACAATCATCTGACCATCTGCGTGTATGTGAATACCAACAATACCCGCCTGATCTGCGAGGTATATGAACAGTAGGCTTATTAACCGGCATATTCTTCATAGATATACGCTTTGTTATGCAACATCACCATCAAAAAAGGCGCTGCCGGTGCAGCGCCTTTTGATGTGTCGGGTTTAGAATATATTGCGCGGGGGATTGCAGGAGGGGCAGGCGGTGTAACCGGTTTTCAAGGCGTACTCTAAAGTTACGTTGCTTGCGCCGGAGATTCCCTGCGGGGTGCATTTCTGAGCGAGATGATAGTATTTACCGGAGCCGCTTCCGAGCTTCACATATACGGTGCTGGAGGCGGAGGCATAGTCGTGGTTGACGGTTGTGCCTGCGCTTGCGAGGAGGGTCGAAGTGGTGTTATGCATGGTTGCGTTGGTGGTGGACTCCAGCGCCTTTGCGCAGGTGGGGCAGGCCTTTTTGCCGTAGGAGATAGCGGTTGCTGCCGTTACTGCGACTGCATCCTTCATACCGGAGCAGTTGTGTACGGTGTGGAAGTACTTGCCGCCGGCAGTCGCATATACGTTGAAATTGGTGAGTCTGAAGCAGTTGGGGCAGATCGGCTTGTTGGCTTCTTCGGCCTGAGAGAAGGTGACCTTGTGCGCATTTTTCATACCGGAGCAGTTCTCGTCGATGTGCATATAGTTTCCGCCGGAGGTGGCGTATACATATGTTACGCCGTCATCGTTGGCGGGCTTGTTGGTGTTGTTCGGGATCAGCGGGTTGGTGCTGTTGTTGCCGGTATTGTTATTGGCTGTGCTTCCGCCGGAAATTTTGAACATATCCGCGCAGTCGGGACATGCGGTCTTTCCAAGGGATACGGCTGCGGAGGCCTTTACGTACTGGGCGTTCTTCATGCCGGAGCAGTTGTATCTGGTATGGAAGTATTTGCCGCCGGTGGTTGCGAATACGTAGATGGTCTTCTGGGATACGCACTCGGGACACGGATCCTTGCCCGCGCTTGCCGCCTGCTGAGCGGTGATGTGGCTTGCGCCCGCCATGCCGGAGCAATTTTTCTTGGTGTGGAAGTATTTGCCGCCCTGCGTTGCGTATACCATGGTCTGTGTCGGCGTAGAATCGCTGTTGCTATTGTTGGTGTTGTCCGCCGTTCCGGTATTGGTGCTGGCAGTACCGTTTGAGGACAGGCAGACGGGGCAGGGCGTCTTGCCGGTTTTTTCCCACTCGGCCTTGGTATTTGTGATGGCATTCTGCATCTTGGAGCAGTTGCTGATGGAATGGTACCACGTTCCGCCGGGGGTTCCGTAGTAGCCGATGCAGACAGGGCAGGCGGTCTTACCGGCTGCGATAGCGTTGGCTTCCTGAACCACGGATGCATTCAGCATTCCCTGGCAGGTGGAATCTTTGTGATACCAGGTGCCTCTGTCGGTTGCGTAATAGGTTACGGTGGTGGCGCTTCCGATGCCTTCGCCGCCGGCGCAGGTAGCGCAGGCAACCTTGCCGCGGGTGAGCGCGGTTTCAAGGGTGATCTTGCTGGCGTTGGTGAGGCCGCCACAGTTTTCTACAAGGTGGTATTCCTTGGCGGTGTTGGTGGTATAAACGTAAGTCGCTTCTCCGATTACGGTGCCGGTGTTTGCGTTATTGGTCGGCGCGGTATTGGGGTCGCTTACGCCGCCGGTATGAGGCGTGGTGGACGGCTCGGGAGACTGGCTGGGCTCGGTAGACAGCGAGGGGGAGGCAGAGGTGGTGGGCTGCGCCGAGAAATTCACGAAGTTCGGGTTCGTTACAGGCGTGGTCGGGTCGTCGCTTCCGCCGGTAAAGATCAGAATGAGCACGATGATCAGCCAGATGGTGCTGATAGCGGAAAGAAGCGTGCGCATGGTGATGTCGAACTTGTTTTTGTGCCAAAGAAGCCAAACGCCAAGCGGGGGAAGCAAAATCAGGGACGCATACATAAAGTAGTCGTTCGTGGTGACAAAGCTGATGAAGCGTTTTCCGCCGCCTTCATTGCTTTCCTGACCATTCTCGTAATACTCGTCGTATTCGTCGTCATATTGATCCTGACCGTCTTCGTCGTCGTAATACTCGTCTTCGTATTCGCCGTCCGTATTTTCGTCGTCAAGGTTGGCGAAAATCGCCGGGTTGTAGCCCAGCGTTTCAGGATCCTCGTCCTCATCATTGTAGGAGGGGTATCCGTCGTCTTCATACTCGTCCGAATATTCCTCTTCATCGGAATACTCGTTCTCGTATTCTTCTTCGTAGCCTTCCTCGTCATCGTAATCGGCGTATCCGTCTGCATACGAATCGGGATCGTCTTCTTCGTAATCGTCCTCGTACCCATCCTCGTACGCTTCGGCGTCATAACCGCCGTCTTCGTACTCGTCGTCGTAGGCGTACGAATCCTGATCTTCCTCTTCGTAGAGGTTGGAATCGTTGAGATACTTGTCCCGGTTATCGTCCGAGCGAGAGCCTCCGATCCTTGAAAAACTGTTTTTCATGGTTTCAAAATTAAAGCCAGCCATACTCGTTCTCCTCATAATCACAGCCGTCTATTTGGACATATATATGTGCGTCGATATAATAATACACCATTTATTTCGGTTCGTCAATATTTTTGACAGATAAATAATATAAAATTGAAATATTTACCCTCAAAAATAGGGGATAATTGAAATATTTACATTGGCTTAATAATTAGTTTATGAGAATTAGCAATAGAAATGTATGTGCGGGTGTGCTATAATAGACACGGACTTTCTGTGAGCCGGCGAGAAGTATGCGCGCGCCGGATAGTACGTTCTTATTAAAATAAGTAAGAATGCCGTATACAAAGGAGGATTTTTTTTCGTGAGCGATATGAGAAACAGCGACAGCCTGAGCTTAAGACCGGTGAGAAGACCGGCAAACAGCGCCGGCGCGAGTCTGCCTTCAAATACAACTCCCCGTGTGAAACCGTCTGTCCCGGCGGCAGGAACGAGCCGGCCGGCTGCGCCGCGTCCGAGCGCGCAGACAGGCGTCAGGCGTACGCCTTCGAATGCCGCAAGCCCTACGCGGCGCCCCGTACGCCCCGCAGGCGCAGCAGCGCCCGCTTCGCGTCCCGCAGGTTCTGCGCCAAAGGCCGGATCTTCCGGCAGAACCAACGCGCCCGTAAAGAACAGGGCCGCCGCTCCCAATAAGGGTAAGACGTCAGCCCCTGTCAGGAGAGCCGTTTCCTCCAATTCGAGGAGCACGGCAAGCGCATATTCCCGCTATTTCGGAAAAGGCGGCAAAAAGCCCGACTGGCCGCTGCTTCTCATGCTTGCAGGCTGCGTAATCGTGCTTCTGGGCATCATTTCGCTTGCAATATTCGGAATTGCCAGATGCGCATCCGGCTGCGATTCCGGAAAGAACCCCGATAATCCTGAATATCTTCAGATTGTTCCGAGCGAGACGGCAACCGTGAATGCGGAAGCAGAAGGCAATAATAATGCAAGTAATCCGAATGCCGAAATAAATGATAATCCGAATGCTGGCGTTCCCGCCGTTTTGCCGGCGGTAAACGGCGGAAATCTCCGTTCCGCCACCATTCGAAGCATCGGCGACTTTGTTATTCACAAGGAAATCTATATGCAGGCAAACCGCCTTGCACGGACGACAGGCGTAAGCTATGATTACAACTTTGCGCCCATGCTCAACTATGTCCGCGATATTATGGGCAATGCGGACTTTACCGTGGCAAACGTCGACGGTTCTCTGGGCGGAAAAGAATACTATAAATACGGCTACAGCGGATATCCGCAGTTCAATACTCCGCCGTTTATACTCTACGCGCTTCAGGATGCAGGCGTTGATATGCTGACCGTTGCCAATAACCATATGCTGGACGGCTGGTATGACGGACTCAAGGCGACGCTTGACAATCTTGACAAGATCGGTATGAAGCATGTCGGCGCCGCGCGAACGCAGGAGGAAAGGGACACGCCCAGAATTTTCGAAATCGGCGGCATCAAGGTAGGCTTCCTGAATTACACGGAATCGCTCAATTCTATGGACAAGGCCGGAGTTGACGAGAGAGCGCTTCAGTTCGGCACAAACTGGACCAGAAATTCGGATGTTGCCAAGGACGCCAAGGCGCTCAATGATGCGGGCGCAGAAGTGATCATCTGCTACATGCACTGGGGCGAAGAGTATCTTACGGAACCGGACGAAAATCAGAGATCGCTGGCGAGGAAGCTCGTTTCCGCGGGCGTAGACGTAATCGTGGGCGGCCACCCGCACGTTGTACAGCGCGCCGAGTGGCTCACGGGAACCAACCAGTTCGGCGAAGCGCAGGAGACCCTGTGCCTGTTCTCGCTGGGCAACTTCTTAAGCGACCAGCGACAGGCGCTCAGAGACGGCGGAATCATATTTGATTTCACCATTCAGGAGCAGGCGGACGGCACGTTTAAGATCGTAAATCCCCAATACCTGCCCACCTGGGTATGGAAGACGGGAACGGACGAGAACAATTACACATACACCGTGCTTCCGATCGATCAGGCCTCCGCCAATCGTCCGGAGGGAATGAATGATACGGATTACCAGACCATGGTTCAGAGCTATCGCGACAGCGTGGCGGCGATGAGCAAGGGCGTAGGCTCGCCGGTCTCTGAGTAACAATGAATACACCGCCCCTCTCGGCGCATATAATCCGCCGAAAAGGGGCGGTATTATGAAATGGACGTTTATGGCGGACGGCGAAACGGCGCAGGAATTGTCTGCGAGGCTTTGCCGTCCGCTGTGTATGATTCTGCGGGCAAACCGGCTGTTTTCCGATTCGTGGCTTTTGCCGGGTATGGAAATTGCCGTGCCGGACGAAGCGTTTTGTGAAACGGATCGATTTCCTTGTCCCGTGCTTGCGCTTGCGTTTCCCGCCTTTGCGCGCGAAGCCGCTGTGTTTTACGATGAAGAGGATTTGCGCCTGACCGCAAAGCGGCTGGGAATTCCCATAAGAGTAATTTACGCGCTGTTGGGAATATCCGGCGGGAAGCCGCCTGCGGGGCTAAAATGCCTGCTTCCCGTGCCGCCTTCGGGATCGCAGATTCGAACGGCGCTTCCGGGGAATGTGATCGGGGATTTTGCGCTTTCCGGCAATGTGGAAGCCGTTCGGGCGCTGAATGCGATATGGGGAAACGTGTATCCGGGAATGAAAATACTTACCGTATAAGGAGTTCAGTGAAATACATGCTGAAAGAGGGCTTTTCCAAGGCGCTTTTGAAATGGCATTTTGAGAATGCACGCGTTTTTCCGTGGCGCGGGGAAACGGATGCATACCGCATATGGCTTTCGGAAATCATGCTTCAGCAGACCAGAACCGAAACCGTAAAGGGGTATTATCTTAGGTTTTTGGCAGCTTTCCCGGATGTATACAGCCTTGCCGAAGCGGATGAGAGCAGGGTTCTGAAAATGTGGGAGGGACTCGGGTATTATTCGAGGGCTAGAAATCTTCTGAAGGCTGCGCGGATTGTGGCGTTTGAAATGAACGGAAAATTTCCCGATACCGCCGATGCGCTAAAAAAGCTTCCGGGAATCGGGGACTATGTGGCCGGGGCGGTTTCTTCAATTGCGTTCAATCGGCGCGAGCCCGCTCTTGACGGGAATCAGGCGCGCGTGATATCAAGGATATATAATGTAAAAGACGTAATCAAAACGCCCGCGTATCTCAGAGCCAAAGCGCTTCTTTTGATGCCGGATACGGATTTCGGCGAATACAATCAGGCGCTGATGGGGCTTGGCGCGATGATCTGCATAAGCGGCAGACCGAAATGCGAAGCCTGCCCCGTAAGGGAATATTGCGATGCATATCTTTACGGAAATCCCTCGGAGCTGCCGGTAAAAATGGGAAAGAATGCGAGGAAAATTGAACGGCGGGCGATTGCGCTCGTATTTTCAAAGAGCGGCGTACTCATGCGGAAAAGGACCGATCCGCTGCTTGAGGGCATGTGGGAATTTCCGGGTTTTACGGATGCGAAGAGTGCGGAAGATGTAAAGGCATGTCTTGAAGAGATGGGGGTTTACGCCTCCTATCAGGGGAAAGCGCCGAATCATAAGCACGTTTTTACGCATCTGGAATGGCATATGACGGGATACAGGTTTACCTTAGAAAGCGGAGGAGAGGAATACGCATATCTTACGGCGGAGGATATAAAAAACAAAGCCGTCCCCACGGCGCTTAAGCCGTACAGGGAGGAAGCAATCAGGATTATTGAGGAAAAAGAAAATGAAGCTTAAGAAAAAAACCATCAAGCGCCTCGAATGGAAGGGAATCGAAGAAAGAAGCTATGCTTTTTCTCCCTTTGACTTTCGGAATATCGGAATACGCGGCGAAGCCGGACTCATGCGGATGGACAGGGTGGAAGAGCCGTTTTCCGTGATTTCCTTTGGGAAAAAGCTTACCATTACCAAAGCGGGCTATACGTGGCTGCATCTTGCTCCCTTTCATGAGCAATTTTGGGCGACTGTGATGTTTGATGAAAACGGGAAGCTGTTTCAGTATTATTTTGATATCGTTTTTGACAATCATCCGCTTCCCAACGGTGATGCGTGGTTCACCGATTTGTATCTGGACGCGGTTATGCAGACGGATAAAGGCATGAAAACGCTGGACGAAGATGAGCTGGAAGCGGCGCTTGCAAGGGGCGATATCGATGAGAAGGCGGCTCAGGGCGCAAGGAAGGCGTTAAAGCGGCTTAGAAAGCTTGTTCTTGGAAATGAAGATGAATGGACGCGGGAGTGCATGCGCGTGAGAGAGGAGCTTATGGAAAAGATATCCGGCTGACGCGGGTTTTAAATGAAATAAAAAGGATGTGCGCGCGCTTGGGGCTGTATGAGGCTCTGAGCGCGCGCATATATTTTGTCAGCGGGAGGGAGTATGGATGTAATTGACAATGTGCTTAAGTATCTTCCGTATGCGGCGGCAAGGGAAATCGGCGAAAGATGCAATAAGCATCTGATTACGGATATCCGCATTCGCGCAGGAAAGCGGATTTCGGCTGTATGGCAGGGAGGCGAGATGCAGGCGGGAGAGATTCTATTAAAGGAGGATATTTCGCTGATCGTATCCGCAATGCTCAGGCATTCTCCGTATGCCTATGAGGACGAGCTTCGAATGGGGTATTTTACGCTTTCGGGCGGCGTCAGAGCCGGCGTTTCGGGAAGATTTTCGGGCGGAGGCATGAACATAAACGATATAAGCTCCGTTTGCCTCAGGATTGCAAGAGAAGTGAAGGGCTGCGCCCGGAAGCTTAAGGAAAGCGTATCGGAAAACGGCTGCGTTTACTCAAGCGTCATACTGGGGCCGCCCGGCAGCGGCAAGACGACCATAATCCGCGATCTTGCAAGGCTTTTATCCGATGAAGGCCGGCAGGTGGCGATTGCGGATGAAAGGGGCGAAATTGCAGCGGTGAAATCGTGTGTGCCCCAAATGGATGTAGGGCTCAGAACGGATGTAAGCGAAGGCGGAGACAAGGCCGGGGCGATGCGGCGCCTGATCAGATCCATGGCGCCGGATGTGATTGTTACGGATGAAATCGGCGGGGAAGACGATGCGAGGGCAATACTCGAGGCGGCGCAGATGGGCGTAAGCGTGATTGCTACGGCGCACGCATCTTCGCTCTCGGGAGCGCTTTTCAGGAGGGGACTAGCCGATATATTGTCGTCGGGTGTATTTCAAAGGGCGGCTGTGCTTACAAAACCGCCGGGAGAAATTCGGAATATTCATATATGGACGAATAAGGAGGGGGGACGTTGGCTGTAAGACTGGTGCTTGCCGCAATGCTTACCGCATGCGCCATGCTTGCGGGAAGGAGCATTGCGGGCGCGAGGATCAAACACGCGGATGATATCAGGCGTATGATGGACGATCTTCAACTGCTTAGGGTACTTACGATTGACAGGCTTCTTCCGATGGGAAATGCGCTTGCGGAGCTTAAGTTTCCTGCGTTTCAGATGACGGGACGGGAGATGCTGAAGGACGGAAGAAAGAATCTCTCTGCTGCGTGGAAGGAAATCGAAAGCAGGGAGCGGCGGGAGAAGGGCGCGATGGCAGGGTTTACGGAAGAGGAAACGGGCGAAATATCGATTTTATTTGACGCTGTCGGTGTGATCGGCAGAAAGGATCACGAGAAGGCGTATGCGGATACCATAAAAAGGCTTGGAAAAATGGAGGAGGAAGTGCGGTCGTCGGGGCGCGAAAAGGCGAAATTGTATGCGTCTTTGGGCGCGCTCGGCGGACTTGCTGTCAGCGTACTTTTGGTGTAGGGAGGCGCGTTTGATTTGGACATCGATCTCGTATTCCGCATTGCGGCTTTCGGCATTATTATATCGGTTATGAATCAGCTGCTCACACGGGCGGGGCGCGAGGACATTGCGACGCTGGCAACGCTTGCGGGCCTTGCGGTTGTGATGATGTTTGTTGTAGGGCTGTTGAGCGACTTTTTTTCAAGCGTCAAGCAGATGTTTGCTTTATACTGATCTATGGCTGTCAGAATTGCCGTACTATGCGTGCTTGCGGCGCTGATATGCGTGTTTCTGCGCGTCGAACGCCCGGAAATCGCCATGGCGGCGGGGCTTGTGGCAGGACTCACCGCCTGTCTGATGGCGCTCGGTGAGCTGGAAAGCGCGTTTGGAAGTATAAGAAGCTTATTGAATCGAACGATTGCGGAACGGGACGATCTTCGGCTGATTCTCCGCGCATGCGGACTTTCGCTGATCGGAGAATATGCCTGTCAGATCTGCAGGGATGCGGGTGAGGGCGCGCTTGCGCAGAGAATCGAATTCGGTTTGCGGGTTTCGCTTTTTGCGCTGGCAGCGCCGTTTGCGCTGGAGCTTATGAATATGGTATTGGAGTTTCCTGTATGAAACGCGTGCTTACGCTGATTCTGATGCTTCTCATATTGTCGGATTCGGCGCTGAATGAAGAAGAAATAGCGCTCGGAGATGATGTGGATTTATCGGGAGTGCAGGATGCACTTGACCATGCGGGCGCGGACATGGATGCGGGGGAGATATTTTCTTTCCTTTTATCGGGCGACGCCGAAATACTCGTCTCGGGCATTAAGGCGCGGATGAAGGATGCGGCGTTTCTCAGCATAAAAAATACAGCCTCCGCTTTTTCGGTGCTTGCGCTTTCGCTTTTGCTGGTCGGCATATTTCAGGCGCTCATGCCGGACGGAGGTTTATCGAAGGGAACCGGCGCCCATTTTGCCATTCGGCTGATGCTTTTGCTTTCGCTGATGCGCATGTTTTTGGAGGCGTATGCGCTTTCGGAGAAATCGCTCGGCGCGATATCGTCTCTTTCGGATGCGCTCACGCCCGTGCTGGTTTCGCTGGCCGCGCTGACCGGCAAAACACGAATGGCGTCCTTGATTACGCCGATGGGCGCGCTTGCGTCAAGGCTGATATCGCATCTGCTCACAAATGCAGGGCTCAGGCTTACCGGCGTATACGCGCTTTTGTCTGCCGTAAGCGGTATGGGATATATGCCGCTTAAAAGGCTGACTGCGTTTGTGAAATCGTTTCAAAAATGGCTTCTGGGCGCGATGCTCGGGGCATATATTGCGCTGATGTCGACCGGCGGACTGATTGCGGGCGCGTATGACGGAGTGATGATCAAAAGCGCGAAGTATGCGGCGGACAGCATGATTCCTATCGTCGGCGGCGAGATCGCGGGCACGATGGAATCGATACAGGCGAGTGCGAAGCTCGTTAGAAGCGCAGCGGGCGTTACGGGGCTTACGGCGCTTTTTTCTATCGCTTTTCCGCCGTTTGCCGCATCTTTTGTATCCTATGCCGCGTTAAAGCTCATTTCCGCGGTTTCAGAGGTTTATGTAGACGACGATATACTGTCTGCTGCGGATGTGTTTTCGGGCGCATTTTCATCGCTTGCGGCGGTCACGGCTGCGGGTGCGGGCGTGATATTTATATTGATCGGCGCGACGATCGGTCTTGGCGAACGGGCGCTGGGTTAGGAGGGGATGGAAATTCAGGCGCTTTTAGGTCTTGCGCTTATTTCCGGATTGATTTCGGCGCTGCTTGGGGATGGAAAGCGTTTAGGCGGCGCGAGGATGATACTTGGGCTGATCGGTATTAAGGCGGTGATTGGTATTATGACAGATGCGCTGCGGCTTTTGTTTGCATCGGAGGGGCTATGACGGCTTTGTTTCGATTGGGCCTTCATCGCGCAGCAAACGTAAAGACGTTTGTGATTGCTGTTCTGGTGCTGTCTGCGCTGTTGTTCTTTATTCATCCGGATGAAAAGAATGATGAAGGCGGAAGCACAGCGCTTGAAGAGAGGCTTGCTCGCGTGCTTTCCAATATTGACGGTGCGGGAAAAGTGGCGGTTATGGTAAATGAATCGGAAGAGGAAATACAGGGCGTATTGATTGTAGCTGAGGGCGCAGAAGATATCGGCGTAAGACTCAGCCTTCTAAATGCGGCAAAAACTGCGCTAGGAATTGAAAATGCGCGGATCAATGTGTATCAGATGGAGGAATGGGTGAATGAAAAGGATCGCTGAGGCGCTGTCCGGCTGCTTTTGCGCTTTGGTTGTTGCGTGCGCATTGCTGTATTCGGTTGGCACTTTAAAATATGCGCCTTTCAGAAGCGTTGAAACGATTTCCTATAATGAGAAGGAATATGAAAATCCGAAAGAATATGATAATCCGATCGAAGCGTTTCACAGGGAGCGGGAGGAAGTGAGAAGGCTGGAGGTGCTTCAGCTGAACGCCGTAATCAACGATGAGAGTGCAAACGAGGACATAAGAAATGAAGCCAGACGGCTTTTGATTGACATATCAAGGTATATGGAGGCGGAAACGGCGATTGAAGGCGTGCTGGCGCTTCGGGGGTTTACTCAAAACGCCGTAACGGTGAGCGCAAATTCCGTGAATGTGGTGATCGGCATGGAGGCGCTTACGCAGAAGGAGAGCGCACAGATCATGGAACTTGTGATGCGGGAAACGGGATTTTCGGGCGGAAACGTAAAAATCATGGCGGCGGGCGCAAGTTGGGAATAAATGTTTGCGTTTTGGGAGAAAGTCTGGTATAATCATAAAGTGGAGGGTCATAGATATGAGGCCCGCGGAAAAACCGTTTTTAAGGAGGAAGGCTTATGGCTGAAAATAATACTTCCGACGTAAGGCTGGATGCAAATTCTAATGGTATGGTATATTTTGCTTCGGATGTAGTGGCGACGATTGCCGGTCTCGCCGTAACCGAGGTAGAGGGCGTTGCCAACACTGTAAACGGAGGCAGCGGTACCTTTGCGGACATCTTCAGCCGTAAGGGACAGAGTAATTCCAGAAATCTCACCCGCGGAATTAAAGTAGAGGTATCCGACAATGAGGTTTCGGTAGACGTTACCATCATCGTTGAATACGGCTCGCCCGTTCCCGAGGTCGCCGAAGAGATTCAGGAGAACGTGAAAAAGGCCATCGAGACCATGACGGGCATGACGGTAAAGAATGTAGACGTGCACGTTTCCGGCGTAAGCTTTGAAAGGGAGAACCGTGCAGTGGCGGAGCTGGAAATGCAGCAGAGGGAACTGCTTGAAAAGCGTTCGGAGCCCGCGCGCGTAGAAGCGCCCGCTGAAAAGGCTGAGAAGCCGGAAGAGCCGAAGGAAGAGAAGATCGAAGCAGAGGGCGAAGCGGACGACGAAGAGTTTGTTCTGGAGCTTGAAGATGTGGTTCTTACGGAGGAGGAGCTTAAAGAAGGCGACAACCCCGTATGCGGCAATACGAATGGTGAAAATGAGGTGTAATGTATGAAAATGAAGCTTTCTAATCGCATATCGATCATGGTGCTTGCGGTTCTGGGCGTGATTGCCGGGATTTTCGCGGCGCTTGAAACCTTCGGAATCGATAGCTTCGGTGTTTTGAACAGCCTTGTTGTCGGCGCAGGCGGTTTCAGAATCATCGTCCTGATCGTTATTCTGATTCTTCTGGCGGCCATTGCGTTGATCTGCGTGCAGGCATTCCTGATCGGCCTTCATAACGGCGATGTGAAAAAGGTGCGCGTGATTACGCTTAAGGGCACCAAGGACGACGTTGTTCTGGTCGCACAGGAAACGCTGGATGAGCTGGTAAAGGGAACCATCGGCGATCCCGAGGGCGTTTCCGATATCAAGGTAACGACGGGCTACCATGATAAGCGGCTGGATGTTCTGATCGATATCGCTGTAGAATCCACCATCGACATTCCCTTTGTCACAAAGGAAATGCAGAATCGCGTAAGAACTCAGCTGATTGAGATCAACGGAATTGAATTGAGCTCTGTAGACGTGAAGATTTCCAGCATCAAAATACCCGAAGGCACCGTAGTTCCGCCCTATGCAAAGCCCAGTAAGGAAGAAGCAAAGGCGGAAGAGGAAGTAAAGGAAGAAGAGACCGCAGAGAATACCGAAGAGACGGAAGCGGAAGCGATCGTTTCTGAGGAAGCTATTGAAGAAACCTTTGAAACCGAAGAGATTCCGGAAGAAGAAATTGCAGCCGAAGCGCCTGTGATCGAAGCCGAAGCGCCCGCAGATGAAGAAGCGGCTCCGGAAGAAGCCGAAGAAATCGAAGAGGTTTCCGGCGCTGCTGAAAACGAGATCGAAGAAGCTGAGGACGAAAAGGAAGCTTTGACGGAAGACGTATTTGAAGAGATTCCGAAAAAGAGCGAGCCTGAAGTATGGACGAGCTTTGTGACAGAGGAAGCGGAGCTTGAGTTCGGCGAGGAGAAGGAACAGGAATAAAGCGTTCCTTTTACACAAATAACAATAACGGGGATGGACGCTTAACTATGAAACGATCAGATGCACGCGTAAGAGCCATGCAGCTCGTTTATGAATGGGAAATGGGCGGCGATGGCGGCGAAGATACGAAGCTCGGTATGCTGGAGATTCAGCCCGATGAAAGCGAAGCCGGATATGTGGATCAGCTTGTCGAGGGCGTAAAGAACAATGTTCAGGCGATTGATGAAAAGATTGCCAAATACGCGATCGGATGGACGATCGACCGCATTACGCGCGTGGATCTTTCCATACTGCGAGTGGCGGCATACGAGATGCTGTATGAGAATCTTCCGCATGGCATTGGCATTAACGAGGCGGTGGAAATCGCCAATACGTTCTCTACCGAAAAGGCAGGCACGTTTATCAACGGCGTTCTCGGAAGCATTATGAGAGGCGAGAAGGCATGATGAAATGTGTTCTCGGCATTGATACCAGCTGTTATACCACGTCCGTCGCCCTCGCAGGCGACGGGCGTGTGCTTGCTTCTGAAAGAAAGCTTTTGACCGTGGAAAACGGTAAGCGGGGACTTCGCCAGTCGGACGGCATGTTTCAGCATACGACGGCGATTCATCTTTTGATGGAAAAGCTTATGAAGCAAACGGAGGGAATCGAGATTGCCGCCGTTTGCGCAAGCACGCGCCCGAGGGATGTGGACGGCTCATATATGCCTGTATTCCTGGTGGGCGAAGCAGTGGGGCGAAGCATTGCTTCCGCGCTTCAGGTTCCGTTTTTTGCAGCCAGTCACCAAAGAGGCCATGTCCGTGCGGCGATGGTGGATTCCGGAATTCATGAAGGTCCTTTTATCGCCATGCACTTATCCGGCGGCACTACGGAGACTCTTGTTGTAAACGATAAGCTTGAAATACAACTGATCGGCGGATCAAACGATCTGCATGCCGGGCAGTTTGTGGACAGAGTAGGCGTTAAGCTCGGACTGGATTTTCCGGCGGGGCCGCATATGGAAGCGCTTGCAGTGAAGGGTCAGGCAAAGAGCCTTTTCCCGCTTTCGCATAAGGACGGGCATTGCTCGTTTTCGGGCGCGGAGGCGCAGGCGATGCGCGTGATTGACAAGGGCGATATGCGTAAAGAGGATATCGCCGCAGAGGTATACAGCTACCTTGCGCGCGCGATTGCGTGGCTTTTACAGGATGCGCACGAAAAGACAGGTGTAAATCAGGCGCTTTTGGCGGGCGGTGTGGCGTCGAGTATGTATTTGAGAACGCTTCTTCCTTTGAGACTGAAAAAACTTGGGCTGAAAATGCGCGTTTCATGGGCAAAGCCCGAGCTGTCCGGCGACAACGCCGCGGGCGTAGCGCTTTTGGGAGAAGAGATGCTGGGAGGAATTCGTTAATGGCTTATCAGCTCATCGACGGAAAGGCCATTGCGCGGGAAGTGCGCATAGAAGTGAAACGCCGGGCAAATGAATTTTTTATAAATACGGGCGTGAAGCCGAAATTGGCCGTGATTCTTGCGGGCGACAATCCTGCAAGTCAGGTGTATGTAGCCAGTAAAAAGAAGGCGTGCGGCTGGGTCGGCATGGAAAGCGCTTCCTATGAATTTCCGTCCTCCGTTTCTGAAAAAGAGATTATCGATACGATTTATGCGCTTAACGAAGATAAAAGCGTAAACGGAATACTTGTGCAGCTGCCGCTTCCTAAGCATATTTCCGAAGAAAACGTGCTCCGTGCGGTTTCCAAGGATAAGGACGTGGACGGCTTCCATCCGATGAACGCGGGCGAGCTTATGAGAAAGGGTGCGAATCTTGAGCCCTGTACGCCTGCAGGGTGTATTTATCTTTTGAAAAAGGCGGGCGCACTGCTTTCCGGCGCGAACGCGGTGGTGATCGGACGAAGCAATATCGTAGGGAAACCCGTTGCCATGATGCTTCTAAGAGAAAACTGTACGGTGACGATCTGCCATTCCAAGACGAAAAATCTGAAAGACTATCTTCAAAACGCCGATATCGTTGTGAGCGCCATGGGAAGGGCGAGGGCGATTACGGGCGATATGCTGAAAAAGGGCGCATATGTGATTGACGTCGGCATCAATCGAATGGAAGACGGAACGATTGCAGGAGACGTTGATTTTGAAAGCGCCAAGGAGGTAGCCGGCGCGATTACCCCGGTTCCCGGCGGCGTAGGGCCGATGACGATTGCGATGCTTATGAATAATACGATGATCGCGGCGGAGAAGCAGTATGGCTGAGTGGACGCTGTCGGTCAGCGAATTGAATGAATATGTGCGGTTAAAGCTTGCGGGTGATGCGATGCTGAGGCGCGTGCTCGTAAAAGGGGAAATATCCGGCTTTAAAAGACATGTGAGCGGACACATATATTTTACGCTTAAGGATGCATCCGCCCGCGTGTCCTGCGCCATGTTCCGCCAGCAGGCCTCGCGGCTCGATTTTCGCCCGGAGGACGGTCAGCAGGTCGTTGTGACGGCTGCTGCGGGGTTGTATACCGTCAGCGGAACCTATCAGCTGTATGTGGAGGAAATGAAAAAAGAGGGCGCGGGCAATCTTTTTGAAGCGTTTGAAAAGCTCAAAAGGAAGCTTGCGGACGAAGGGCTTTTTGATCCTTCGATCAAGAAGCCGATTCCGTTGATGCCGAGGACAATCGGCGTTGCCACATCCAGAGTCGGCGCGGCGTTTCACGATATTGTGCGCGTAGCCCGCGCCAGAAATCCGAAGATTCAGATATTGATTTGCCCCTGCGCGGTTCAAGGCGCTCAGGCGGCGGGCGAAATCGCTCGTTCCATTGATATGCTGAACCGAGACGGACGGTCGGATGTGATACTGGTCGGGCGCGGCGGAGGGTCAATGGAGGATCTGTGGGCGTTTAACGAGGAGATTGTCGCCCGGGCAATTCACAGAAGCCGTATTCCCGTGATATCGTGCGTCGGCCACGAGGTTGATTTTACGATTGCGGATTTTACAGCGGATGTACGCGCGGCTACGCCGTCAAATGCGGCGGAAATCGCTGTTTCGGATGTGCGCGAATGGGAGAGAACGCTGAACGGGCTGGCGCTTCGCCTGACCGGAGCGTTGGCTTCGGGGAATAAGCAGCGGCGTATGCGGCTGGAGGCTGTCATGCGTTCGCCGCTGATGCGCTATCCGGAGCGAATGATTATAAACGACCGGAGAATGAAGCTGGAAGGCTTGCTTCAGCGCCTGTCTTCCGCCGTTAAGTGGAACACCGGGCGGGCGGAAGACGCGCTTGAAAGGCTGAATACGGTGCTTACGGCGCTGAATCCCGAAAGGGTGCTCATGCGCGGGTATGCGTATGTGGAAAAGAACGGCGGAATCGTATCGGATGCTTTGGCGCTTACGCCGGGCGATGATATCAAAGTTCGCATGAACGGGTATGACGTTGGAGCCGCAGTTCAGAATGTCTCAAAGAGGGATGAGCAATGAAAAAGAAATTCACGTTTGAAGAGGGCATGGAGGCGCTTGAGAAGCTTGTAAACCGTATGGAAAGCGGAAACCTGCCTCTGGAGGAATCGTTTCAAGCGTACAGGGACGGCGTTGAAATGTATAAATCGCTCAGAGCAATGCTGGATGAGGGCGACGCTAAAATCAAGGAAATCACGCTTGCAGGCGATAAGGATATTACTGGCGAGGTAACTGAGGAATGAGAAGCTTAAAAGAATATAAGATCATTGCGGAAAAGCGGCTTCAGGAGATTATTCCCGAAATCGCGCACGGCGTTTTTGAGAAGGATCAGATTCCGTATCTTTTGTCCGAATCCATGCGCTACAGCGTGCTTGCGGGCGGAAAAAGGTTAAGACCCGCCATGCTTATGGCAGCCTGTGAAATGCTCGGCGGAAATATTGATGATGCGCTCGATTTTGCCTGCGCACTTGAGATGATTCATACCTATTCGCTGATTCACGACGATTTGCCTGGCATGGACGACGACGATTTAAGGCGCGGACGGCCTACCAATCACGTTGTATTCGGCGTAGGCCAGGCGATACTGGCCGGCGACGGGCTTTTGAATATGGCGTTTGAAGTGATGATCGAAAAGGCGCTGTCGCTTACAAACGCCCATGACCGAGCGCTTCTCGCAATGGGTGAAATTGCAAAGGGCGCGGGCGTTACCGGTATGATCGCCGGGCAGTGCGCGGATCTGTACTCGGAAGGGCGGAGCGATACGGGCGAAGATATGCTCACATACATTCATCGCGGAAAAACGATGGCGATGTTCGTGGGCGCAATGCGCGCAGGCGCGCGCTTGGCCGGGGCGGATGATATTGCGCTTAAGGCAGTTACGGATTATGCCGTGGCGTTCGGGCTTCTTTTCCAGGCGTCCGACGACGTGCTGGACGTCACTGCCGATCAGACGCTTTTCGGAAAGAGCAAGGGAAAGGACGCGCGCGACGGAAAGCTGACGGCTGTCAGCATGTATACGCTTGAGGGCGCGAAGAAAAAAGTAGAGGATTATCTGAATCAGGCGAAAGCCTCATTGGAATGCTTTGGGGATTCTGCGGCGTTTTTTATCACCCTCGCAGATCAGGTCGCCCACAGAGATCATTGATGAATTAAGGAAAAAGGTATGCTTGAAAGTATAAAATCGCCGGAGCAGGTAAAACGGCTGTCGGAAGCGGAAAAATGCGCGCTTGCCGATGAAATCCGGCGTTCGCTCATCGAAACGGTCTCCGAGACCGGCGGGCATCTTGCCTCGAATCTTGGCGTGGTGGAACTGACAATCGCGCTTCATTCGGCGTTCGATGCGCCGAGGGATAAGCTTTTATTTGATGTTGGGCATCAGGCGTACGCGCACAAAATGCTCACCGGGCGCTTTTCGCTCATGAAAACCCTCAGGCAAAAGGACGGGCTCAGCGGATTTCCGCGGATGGAGGAGAGCGAATACGATTGCGTAAACGCAGGTCATGCCTCGGACGCTTTATCGCTTGCCTTGGGCATGGCGCGGGCGCGGGATTTGCAGGGAGAAAGCAATCATATCGTTGCGGTTGTCGGAGACGGCGCGTTGACCGGCGGCATGTGCTATGAAGCGCTGAACGATGCGGGGCAGAGCAAGACAAAGCTGATTATCGTTTTGAATGATAATGAAATGAGCATTTCCAAAAACGTGGGCGCATTGTCAATGCATCTTACCCATATGCGCCAGAGCAGCTTTTACCGCTCGTTCAAGCAGTCTGTACGCAGACTTCTGACAAAGCTTCCGAGACTGGGCGACAGGCTTACAAGAGTATTGATTCGCCTTCGCGACTCCGTGAAATCGCTGTTTATCAGCGATACATTCTTTAATTCGCTGGGGATTGAGTATTTGGGTCCGATCGACGGAAACAATATCGGCGAAATGATCAAGGTTTTTGATAAGGCCAAGGAAGCGGACGGCCCCGTGGTCATTCATGTGGTTACGCAGAAGGGGCGCGGATATCTGAAGGCGGAGGAGAGACCGGACAGGTATCATGGCATCGCGCCGTTCTTTGTGGATTCCGGAGAGGCGAGAAAGAGCGCCGCAAAGAGCGCGGGGGAGATTGCTGCGCAGCATCTTGTGCGTAGTGCCGGGAAGGATACGCGAATAGTTGCGGTCACGGCTGCGATGCTGAACGGAACGGGGCTTAAGGCGTTTAAAAAGGCGTTTCCCGAAAGATGCTTTGACGTAGGTATTGCGGAGGAGCATGCGGTGGCGATGGCTGCCGGCATGGCGCTTAACGGGCTGAAGCCTTTTGTCGCTGTATATTCCACGTTTCTTCAGAGGGCGTATGATCAGGTGATGATGGACGCGTGCTTAAACGGCGCAAATGTTACATTCCTGGTCGACCGCGCAGGCTTAAACGGCGCGGACGGAGAAACGCATCAGGGCGTTTTTGATATCGGCTTTTTGCGCTCGGTTCCAAACCTCACGCTTGCATGTCCGTCCGACGGAAGCGAAATGCGGCGCATGATTGATCTGAGCCTTGAATATAACGGCCCCATGGCCATTAGGTATCCTAAAGAAATGAAGGACGACGAAAGAGAAGATACCTTCTCAATCGGTCAGTGGCAGGAGATTTCAAAGGGTACGGACGGCGTGATCATTGCCGGGGGCAGAATGCTGAAAAATGCGCTGGACGCGCAGGATATGCTGATCAAAAAGGACGTAAAGATCGGCGTAATAAACGCAAGATTTATAAAGCCCATGGACGAAGATATGCTTTTAAAAGCTGTGCGGAATTACAAAAGGATTTTTGTTCTTGAAGACGGCGCGGTTTCGGGCGGCTTCGGCGAGGGCGTGAATGCGTTTTCCGTAAAGAACGCGGGCGGCCGCGTGCATATCATCGGCGTAAAGGATGCGTTTATCGCGCATGCGAGCGTTTCGGAACAGATGCAGATGTTGAATATGGATGCAAATTCGGTTTGCGAATATGTGCAGAAGATGTGTGAGGAGGAAATAAATGCCGCTTCGTGCCGATGAAAGGCTTGTAAAAATGGGGCTTGCGCCTACGATTGAAATGGCGCGCGCGCTCGTAATGGAGGGGCGCGTGCTTTTGGGTACGCAGAAGATTGTAAAGCCCTCCGAGAGCGTGAAAAAAGACGCGCAGCTTTCAATCAAAGGCGAAACGGACGCGTATGTGAGCCGGGGCGCCAAAAAGCTCAAAAAGGCGATGGAGGTATTCGGGCTTGATGTAAAAGACCTCGTCTGCATGGATGTGGGCGCTTCAACCGGCGGTTTTTCAGACGTCATGCTCAGAAGCGGCGCAAAGCGCGTTTATTCCATTGACGTAGGCTACAACCTACTCGATTGGCGCATTCGCTCCAATCCCCGCGTTACATGCATGGAACGAACAAACGCGCGTTTTTTAACGGCGGATATGTTTGACGAAATGCCGCAGTTCGGCGCGACGGATGTTTCATTTATATCGCTTAAGGCCGTGTTGCCCGCAATATTTTCCGTGCTTAAGGAAAACGCGCAGTTTGTTGCGCTCATCAAGCCGCAGTTTGAGGCGGCCAAGGAAGATGTGGGCGAGAAAGGTGTGGTGCGGGAAAGGCGCGTGCATGAAGCGGTTGTCAGGGATATTGCCGAATTTGTGCTTAAGAGTGGAAAAACCATCGAAGGGCTCGACTTTTCTCCGATACAGGGGCCGGAGGGAAATATCGAATTTCTGCTCCTGATCAGGAATTCCCTCGAAGTTTGCCGATCTTTCGAATTTGATACAATTGATGACGTGATTTGCCGAGCATATGACAAATTTGTTAAATAATGAAGGAAAAACTTGTTTAAGAATACGTTTGTGGTATACAATAGAAAAAAAGGCTTTGGTCGGTTTTTGAAGCAGTACCGATGTGTTTTTTTGTGGAGATCCGCATTTATATAGATGGAGGCGTACCCAAATGAAAACGATGAGACACGCCATGATCCTTGAAATCATTGAATCGAAGAACATTGAAACGCAGGAAGAGCTGGCAGAAGAGCTCCGTCAGCACGGAGTGAACGTAACCCAGGCGACGGTTTCGCGCGATATTAAGGAGCTCAGGCTGCTTAAAGTGCTTTCCGAGGAAGGCGTTTACCGCTATGCCACGGCGGAACGCGCGGAAAAGGGAATCAACGATCGGTTTATACGAATTTTCACCGAATCCGTAATGTCGATTGCGGGCGCGGGGAATCTGATTGTGCTTAAAACGCTGTCTGCATCTGCGCCGTCTGCGGCGGAAGCGATTGACGGATTAAAGTGGCCGGAAATCATCGGAACCATTGCGGGAGACAATACTATTCTCGTGATTATTCGAAACATTGAGGATGTGGACGATGTGATCGCCCGCTTCCGCGACCTGATCGGAAACCGCAGCTGACAGATACGAAAAAAAGACAAAACATTATAAGAAGCGATTGTAAGTATGCTTTTGGAATTAAATATACAGAATATTGCCCTGATTGAGCGCCTCCGGATCGAATTCGGTCGGGGGCTTAATGTGCTTACGGGCGAAACGGGCGCAGGAAAGTCGATTGTGGTCGACTGTGTGAATCTGGCGCTGGGCGGCCGCGCAGACAGGGATCTGATTCGAACGGGCGAAGAACGCGCATGCGTCCGCGCGCTGTTTGATATAGCCGGAAACGAAAATGCGGTCAGATACCTCAATGAACTGGGCGTAGATACGCAGGACGGGCTTGCGGAGGTATCCAGAGAGATCACCAGAAGCGGAAGAAACGTGTGCCGCGTAAACGGCGCGATGCTTCTGCTTTCACAGATCAAAACGTTCACGGCGTTCCTTGTGGATCTTCACGGACAGCACGAGCATCAGGCGCTGATAGACAGCGAAAGGCATATCGATTTTCTGGACAGCTTCGGCGCGGAGGAGATTTCTGTACTGAAAGCAGGTGCGCAGGATGCGTATCAGGCATATTCGGATATCCGAAGGCAGCTTGAAAAGCTGAATGTGGACGAATCGGAGCGCGCCAGGCGGTTTGATTCCCTGTCATTTCAGGTGAAGGAGATAACCGGGGCGAAGCTTAAAGAGGATGAGGAAGAGGCGCTTGAGCAGAAAAACCGCCTCTACGAGAATGCGGAGAAGATTTCAAGCCACCTTAGAACCGCATATGAGCGCGTATACATCGGCGGAAAGAGCATCAGCGCGCAGGAGAGCATCAAGCGGGCACTGGATGCCATGCGCTCGATTGAAGATATCGATGAAAGATACCGCCAGCTGGCGGCAAGGCTCGACGAAATATATTACACCGTTACGGATGTGGGATATGAACTTCAGGACGCTTCCGAGGAGACGGAATTCGATCCCTCAGAGGCGGAAAAGACGGCGGACAGGCTGGATCTGATCAAGCGGCTCAAGCGCAAATACGGCCCGGAGCTTAAGGATGTAATCGAGTTCGGGAAAAAGGCGGGCGAGGAGCTTAAACGCCTTTCGCGGGCGGATGAAGCGCGGGAAGAGCTGGAGGATTCGCTGAAAAACGAGAAAACGAGGCTTTTAAAGGCTTGCGAAGCGCTTACCGATGCGAGAAAACGGGCGGCTCAGGAACTTTGTCAAAGAGTGATCGGGCAGCTTTCCGATCTCGGTATGGGGCGCACGCGCTTTGACGCGCGGTTTGAAATAAGAAAAACGCCGCAGTCAGACGGCGCGGACGATGTGGAGTTTATCATTTCGCCCAACCCCGGCGAGCCCATGAAACCCCTGTCCTCCATTGCCTCCGGCGGCGAGCTTTCGCGCATCATGCTGGCCATCAAAGCGATTTCCGCCGAAAACGAGGGCGTAGACACCATGATTTTCGACGAAATTGATACCGGTATTTCCGGGCGCATGGCGCAGACGGTGGGTGAAAAGATGTGTATGCTTGGAAAGAGCCGTCAGGTGATTTGCGTAACGCATCTTGCCCAGATTGCGGCGCTTGGCGATAACCATTATTTGGTGGAAAAGACGGTGACGGGCGAGCACACGGGATCGTCGGTCAGAAAGCTTACGGAGGAAGGGCGCATAGGCGAAATTGCAAGGCTTGTCGGCGGCGCGGACGAAGGCGAAAGCGGGCGCATGCATGCGGTCAATATGCTGTCTTCTGCGCAGGCGCTTAAAAAGCGAAGGTTCGAAGCGTAATCGGTTGTAAAACGGATGGCCCCCGAATATAATCAGATAAATTGGTTATGAGGGGGATGAATCATGGTACGCATTCATGTTGTGCGCCTTAAGCATTTGCTGGCCGGTGTTTTGCTTGCGGCGGTTTTGATTTTGCTTTTGATATATCTTGCTATGGGCCTGACAAGGAATGAAAAGACGACCGGGGTCATGAATCAGACACAATACGTGCAAATGGAAGCGGAGGCGATGACAGTCTCCGCTTCCGCTGTTTTTGCAAAACCCGATGAAGAGGGTATGCGGGCGGAGCTTGTGAAAAAGCAAAAGGCGGCGCCGAGGGTGCTTATATATCATACGCATACGCACGAGGCGTATTGCCAGGTGAAAGAGGATGAATATGTGGAAACCTCTGCATGGCGGACAAAGGACAGCCGCCACAACGTGACCAAAGTCGGAGAAGTGCTCACGGAGCTTTTAACGGAAAGAGGATTTTCTGTGATACATGATAAAACCGATCATGAACTGAACGATCTTTCCACAGCCTATACCCGCTCGCTTGAAACAATGGAAAAGTACGCGGGCGAAATCGATGTTTTTATTGATATCCACAGGGACGCCTACAACAAAAACGGCAGCGGAAATCCGTTCAGCCTGGTGACGGACGAAGGGGACTTTGCAAGGCTCATGTTTTTGGTCGGAAACGGCGAAGGCTTTGAGGAGAAGCCTTTTTATGCGGAAAACTATGCGCTTGCGCAGAGGCTCACAAGCGCAGTAAACGAGCTTGTTCCGGGGCTTTGCAGGGCGGTTATGGTGAAGGACGGCAGATACAATCAGCATCTGTCGCCGAAATCAATGCTGATTGAAGTAGGGCACAACGAGAACACGCTTGCGCAGGCGTTAAATGGTATGCCGTATCTTGCGGATGCGCTTGAAAGAGTGCTGCTTGACGAGGCGGGCGCGTGAAGCGAATGGCGGGATGAACGGATTTTATTAAATGAATTTGCAGGCGGTTTTATGAACATTACGCACTTGACGCAGGAAATCCGTGTGTGTTATGATAAAAATCGAAATAAAAACAAAAGAGGTGACTGATAATATGAAGCGTTTCGGAAAAATGACAGCGGTGCTGCTGCTGGTTTGCGCGCTGGTTTTACCATCCGCCGTCGGCGAGCCCACGGGCGTTTATCGATACTATATACCGCTCAGCAATTTTTATGCGGAAGTTTATGTGGATACAAGCTGGGAGGAGATGCTGCTCTCCGGAAGCATTTCCTGCAGTATCGACGAGGATGAACAGAGAAGTCAGCTGACGCTTTCTTATCAGGCGGAGGAAAAGGGTATAGAGTTGTTCAGGCTCGTGATAAGAAATGCGTCTGAACCGTATACGCCGGACGGCTGCTCTGCGCCGTATTATACAATCGAAAAGGGAGAGCATATATTGGAATGCTATATGAACGCCGAAGCGGACGGACAACCCTATGCCGCGGTTATAGAGGCGTTTCAGGATCCCTCAGACGATATCAGCTTCCGCTCCAATGAGGAATATTGGGATTTCTCTGTAACAAATGTAAACGGAGAAACAAAAAATGCTGCGGAGGTATTTTTAAACAACCGTCTTACAATCGTAAACATCTGGGGCACATACTGCCCGACCTGCATCGAAGCGATGCCTGGGTATGCCGATGCGGAAAGAAGTCTCAGAGGCTCGGGCGTCGGGTTTGTGGGCATTGTTACGGATGTGACCGAAGGTCAGAGTACGGAATTGGCCATGAAGCATATTGGCGCTGCCAATGTGGAATACGAGAATTGGGTTGCCAATCAAGCGCTGATACTGCCGTTTTTACAGAACATTACATATATCCCCAGCACCTATTTCGTGGACGGAGAGGGGAAAAATCTCGGCTTTTACGAGGGTTATTTGAGCCCGGAAATGCTTTTGCAGATAATCGACGAACTTTTGGCATCTGAGGAATAGGAAATACGCTTGACGAAGGGAAGAGAGAAACATGCTGATTATCGGAATTTGCGGCGCGAGCGGCAGCGGGAAATCCACGCTGGCCAAGGAATTACAGTGTAAAATAAAGGGACGGACCATACTCATCAATCAGGATGCGTATTACCGCGATCATGCGTATCTGCCGTTTGACGAGCGCGCAAAAATCAATTACGACGAGCCGCATGTGTTCGAGCATGATGAACTTTTGTATGATGTAAAGCAGCTTCGGGAGGGAAAGCGCATCACCCGAAAGGCGTATGATTACGCGCATCATTGCCGTGCGGACGCCAAGGGCGAATATATTGACCCCGCCGAGACGCTGATTATAGAAGGCATTCACGCCTTTTACGACGAGCGCTTACGAAATCTTATGGATTTCAAAATCTTTATCCGCGTCGATCCCGATATCTGCCTTCTGCGCCGCGTATGCCGCGATATCACGGAGCGCGACCGCGAGATTACGGGCATTGCCGAGCAGTACCTGTCCACGGTAAAGCCGATGTATGATAAGTATATCAGAAACTACATCGACTTTGCCGACCTGATCGTTGCGGGCGGCGGCAAGAATGCCAAAATCAGCGATATACTCGCATTTTATATCAATGCCGGACAGGTAAAGGGATAGGAAGCGCACTTAATGAACAGGGAAAACCGCGCAAGGATCATGATGATCCTGTCGATGCTGATATTCGGTTCCATAGGTTTATTTGTAAAGAGCATACCGCTGCCCTCCGGCGAGATTGCGCTGTACCGGGCGGCAATGGCGAGCGTGCTTTTAGGGCTTTTTTTGCTGATATCCGGGCAGAAGATCAGCCTTCGGACGCTTGGAAAGGAAGGCGTACTCTTAATTATATCCGGCGCGGCGATGGCGTTTAACTGGATCCTTCTTTTTGAGGCGTATAACTATACCACGGTGTCCGTAGCCACCTTAAGCTACTATTTTGCTCCGGTCATTGTGACGATTGTATGCCCGATATTGTTTCGGGAGAAGATGACGGCGAAAAGCTGGATTTGCTTTGCGTTTTCTACATTGGGACTTGTGCTCATCACGGGAACGGGCGACCTTTCCAAGGGAAGCAGCCACTTAAAGGGTATTCTTCTGGGACTGGGCGCGGCGTGTCTGTATGCGACGGTAATCCTTCTCAACAAGTCCATTAAAAAAATCGGCGGCATTCAAAGAACCTTTCTGCAGTTTGTAGCGGCGGCGCTGGTGCTGATTCCGTATGTGCTGCTTACGGGCGGCATGAGCATCATGGATGTGCATGCAAAAGGGATTATCATGCTTCTGATCGTAGGTATTGTGCATACGGGAATCACCTACTGCATGTATTTTACCTCCATTAAGGAGCTTTCGGGACAGAAGGTCGCGATACTCAGCTATATAGATCCGCTGTTTGCGGTGCTGGCTTCGGTTTTGATTCTGACGGAACCGTTTACCGTATATCAGGCAATCGGCGGACTTCTGATTCTCGGGTTTACACTTGTTAATGAGATTCCCCGGAAGAGTAAATGAGAACCAAGCCGGAAAACGCAGGAAAGAAGGAAAAAACATGGATATGAAGCGCATAATGATTTTCGGAGACAGCTATTCCACATTTGAAGGCTATATTCCGAAGGGATATGCGGCGTATTATACGAAAGATCACACCATAACGGACGTCAGACGCGTGAACGAAACCTGGTGGAAAAGGCTTACGGATGAAATCGGCGCTGAAATCGTAATGAACGACAGCTGGTCGGGCTCGACCATTTGCTATACGGGCTACAACAACACCGATTGTTCCCGTTCGTCGTCCTTCATATATCGCCTGAATCGGTATGCGGAAGAGAATTTCTTTGAAGGCAAGGATATAGACGCCGTTTTCGTATTCGGCGGAACGAACGACAGCTGGGCGGATGTGAACGTAGGACGTCTTCAGTATTCGGACTGGGAAAAGCAGGATCTTCACAACGTACTGCCCGCCGTGTGTTTCTTTATGAAAAGGCTGAAGGAAGAACTTCCGAAAGCCCGGATCATTTGGCTTATCAATACCGAACTTAAAGAAGAAGTGGCCTCCGGCATGGAAACTGCCTGCGGGCATTACGGAATAGATTATGTGAGATTTACGGATATTGATAAAGCTGCGGGACACCCCACGGTGAAGGGTATGAAGATGATCAAAGACGAAGTGCTGAATGCGGTTCGTGAGATGGCCTGACGGCGACGGGCAATACGGAAAAAGCGGCATAGAAAAAGCAGCCTCCCTTGCAGTAAGGGTGGCTGCTTTTTATGGGTGCTATATGCGGTCAAGCAGGAATTTCTCGATGGGAGATTCGCTTTGAATATCGGGCGACGCGCAGGTTTTAAACACCATTCGGTTTCCTTCATCGGCTGTGAGCGGCTTCCATTCGGGAAGCGCATTCCCGTGTAAGTCGAGTCCGTTCGGATTTCCGGTTTTTATGAAGTTCGACCAATAATCGCACATCTGCCTCGCCAGATCGTAGTGCATGCCGCGAAACGGCCTCCAGCACTTTGCAAGGGTTTCGAAGAAGAACCACAGATCCACCGAATGGAACGCGCCGGGATTGTCCCAGCCAGGGATTTCCGCATCGAAATAATAGGCGTAAAGTGGCGAAGAAACACCGTTTTTCGCATTTTCGCGGGCGGCCTTTCGAACGGCAAAGCCGATCATATGAATGCGGCTCTTTTCTTCGATGCTTTCCCTGGTATAGGGCGCATGAAACAGGGACAGGAAATTCTCCGCCTCATCCGGATACATTTCTTTGGCATAAGCCTTGAGCGCGTCCTCGGATTCCATTTGCAGCGCGTCTGAAAACTCGTTGGAGGTAAATCCGAGCATTACGGGGCACTGAATTCTTTCCGGATGCATGTACCATTCGCCGCTGGGATAGGTGCTGAACATGCCGTCGACCGCTTCGCCCCAGCAGCCCCAGGGCCATGAAAGAGACATATCCTCAATCATGCGCGCATCAAGCTTTCGGGCTTCCTCAAGCGTCTTTACGCCGAGCGCCTCAAAAAACGCTATGCCCTGCTGCTCAGCCTCCTGAAGCGTGCGCGTGCGGATGCCCATTTTGCCGGGATACGGCTTTAAGAACGTGCCGCTTTCAACGATTGCGCGTGTAAAAAGCCCTTTGTTCTGCGCGCACGTCATCTGCGCGCATACGCTCATGCCGCCCGCCGACTGGCCGCCGATGGTGATGTTATCGGGATCACCGCCGAATGCGGAGATGTTCCGCTTTACCCAATTGGTTGCAAACTGCTGGTCGAGAAAGCCGAAGTTTGCGGGCGCTTCGGGCGCTTCCTTCGTGATTTCGGGATGGCACAGAAAGCCGAATGCGTTTAAGCGGTAGCCTACTGTTACCACAACGATTCCACGCCTTGCAATGCGTTCTCCGTCAAACTCCATCTCTGCGGTGTTTCCAACCTGAAGTCCGCCGCCGAAGTACCAAACGTATACGGGCATGTTTTTTCTTCCGTCGGCCGGCGCCCATACATTTAAATACAGGCAGTCCTCGCTCATGGGAAGGGTCGCGTCGACTGCCCATTCGCGGGCGTAGATGTCCTTTTTCGGATCGCCCGCGCAGTTTGCCTGCATGGCGATGGGGCCGAAATCGGCGGCAAACAGCTCGCCCTCCCAATCGGGACAGGGCTGCGGCGCACGCCAGCGGTTTTTGCCGATGGGCTTGTCGGCAAAGGGAATTCCCTTATAGCCGGTAATCCGGGGATCCGCAGCGGGAAGGCCGCGAACCCAGCCGTTTTCTGTATGTACTCTTCGAATCATTGCCATACGCCTCCGAATGTGTTGAAAGCATCGCCGCGAACGAGTCGGCGGCGATGCTTTTCCTAATTATTCAAATCAGCCGATTTCTGCGCCGGGGGTGAACACGCCGCCGTCCACGGTCAGAAGCTTGAGATTGCCCTCGTCGTCCGAGGCGCACAGGAGCATGCCTTCGGATGCGATGCCGCGCATTTTGCGGGGCGGGAGGTTTTTCACGAGAACAACGGTACGTCCGGGCATATCCTCGGGGCTGTACCACTTGGCAATACCGGAGAGCACCGTGCGGGTTTCGCCGTTTCCGATATCAAGGGTGGACTTCAAAAGCTTGTCGCTCTTTTCCACGCGTTCGCACGCGATAACCTTCGCGCACACGAGCTTGGTCTTGAAGAATTCGTCGATCGTTACATAGCCTTCGGGCGCGCTCTCTGCCTTCTTTTCTTCCTTCTGAGGCGCGGGCTTTTTCTCTTTCTTCTCTTCCTTTTTGGGCGCTTCTGCCGGTTCCTTGCCGGCGTTCAGGCTTTCAAGCTCCTTCTTGATGTCCACGCGGGGGAACAGAGCCTCGCCCTTCTTGACGACGGTGCCTTCCTGAAGGCCGCCGAACTTCTGAACGGATTCCCAGGTTTTGAGGTTCTCATCCTCAACGCCCAGCTGCTTGAAGATTCGCTCGGGGGTGGAGGGCATGACGGGGGAGATGTGCACGGCGACGGCGCGTACGCCCTCCGCCAGGCAGTACATAACGGTCTTGAGCCTGGGAAGTCCTTCTTCGCTCTTTCCGAGGATCCAGGGCTGGGTGATATCGATATAGCGGTTCATTTCGCCGACCAGCTTCCAGATTTCGGCAAGCGCCAACGAGAACTGCAATTCGTTCATGTTCTTTTCCACGAGCGCGGGGAGGGCTTCAAACATATCGATGATGTGCTTGTCGGGCGCTTCGAACTCGCCGGGCGCGGGGATTACGCCGCTGAAATACTTCTCGATCATTGCTACGGTGCGGCTGACCAGGTTTCCGAGGTCGTTGCACAGATCGCTGTTCATGCGGGTGAGCATAGCTTCGTTGGTGTAGTTGCCGTCTGCGCCGAAGGGCATTTCGCGCATGAGGTAGTATCTGAGCGCGTCGGTTCCGTATCTTTCAACGATCGGCGCGGGATATTCCACGTTGCCCTTGGATTTGCTCATCTTGTCGCCCGAGAAGAGCAGCCAGCCGTGTCCGAAGACCTGCTTGGGAAGCTCGAGGCCCAGCGCTTTTAACATAATGGGCCAGTAGATGGTGTGGAAGCGCACGATTTCCTTTCCGACCAGATGGATGTCAGCGGGCCAGTACTTCTGATAGAGGGAATCGTCGCCGGAGAGATAGCCCAGAGCCGTGATGTAGTTGGAAAGCGCGTCAATCCATACATATACCACGTGGCCGGGGTCGAAATCCACAGGAACGCCCCATTTGAAGCTGGTACGGCTTACACACAGGTCCTGAAGACCCGGGCGCAGGAAGTTATTGAGCATTTCATTGGCGCGGGACGGGGGCTGAATAAAATCGGGATGGGTCTCGATGTACTCGATCAGCCAATCCTGATACTTGCTCATGCGGAAGAAATAGCTTTCTTCCTTGGCAAGCTCTACCGGCCTTCCGCAGTCGGGGCATACCTTTACACCGTCTGCATCCTTGAGCTGCGTCTGCGTCCAGAAGCTTTCGCAAGGCGTGCAGTAATAGCCTTCATAAGCGGACTTATAAATATCGCCCTGCTCGTAGAGCTTTTTGAAGATCTTCTGAACAATCTTCTCATGGCGCTCGTCGGTGGTTCTGATGAAATCGTCATACTGAATATCCATGAGCTTCCAAAGTTCTTTGGTTTCCGCGACAATCTTGTCCACGTACTGCTTGGGCGTTACGCCGGCGTCGGCCGCCTTGCGCTCGATCTTCTGGCCGTGCTCGTCGGTGCCGGTGAGAAAATATGCGTCGTAGCCGGTCATTTTCTTAAAACGGGTCATGCTGTCGGCGGCGACCGTGGTGTAAGTGTGTCCGATATGCATGTTGCCGGAGGGGTAATAGATGGGGGTTGTGATATAGAATTTCGGCTTCTCCATGGATGAACTTCTCCCTTCGAAAATAAAAACGCTCCCCGCAAACACGTGCGAGGGGCGCGAATAGCGTTCACGCGGTACCACCCTGCTTCGCCCGAAAAACGGGCCTCTTGACCGACTTCATCGGCCTCGCCTGTAACGGGACGCCCCGATGCGCGCTCACATGCCGCTTACGCGCAAAGCTCCGGATCCATATTCCCGCGTTTATGCTGTCGCCGGCTTTCACCTTGCCCGGCTCTCTTCTGGAAGCAAATGCGCGGTACTCAATCCTTCATCGCGTTTAAATCATTATAGAAAGGAAAAGCCGGGTTGTCAAGCAATTTTTCGGTGAAGAAGCCGATCGCGAACGGCTGAACGGGGACTTTCAAAGCAATTGGATTGACAAACGGCGCGGGGTTTAGTAATATAGTATAGAAGACATTTCAATTGGAGGCAATGAAAGGTGAGTAGACTCGGCGATACCATTCGCGAAGCGCGAATCAAATACGGAATGACTGAAAAACAGCTGGCAAAAAAGACGGGAACAGCTGAGAACTTTATAAAGGAAGTTGAAAGCGGAAGGCGAATTCCCTCCGATGATCAGGCGCGGCGGCTTTTAAAGGCGATGGGCGCAAAGAACCCCGTAAGCACGGAGCTGGAGGTTGCGGCGGAGCCGGAGGTAAAGCTGCGCCCGCGTCCGATGCCCTATGTTATTCAGGTGCCGGAGGATCAGCCCAAGCCTACGAAGAAGGAAATGGAAGAAAAAACCGCGAGCAACGATGCGTGGCTGGATGCGCTGGGCGGCGTAGTGAAGCGCGTTCCTGTGATCGACGAAAAAGGCCTTGCGATTGACCATGTGCTGTTTCCGATCATCAGCGGCAAAATCGAAGGCGGCGCGCCCGATAAGGTGCTCATGTTCCGCTGCCCGGACAATTCGCTCTCGGGATTCCGCGTTTTTGCGGGCGATCTTTTGCTGGTGGTTCCCGAAAAAGCGCCTGTGGATGAGGCGTTCATGCTGGTGTTTGTCAAAGGAAAGAGAATGGTAAGAAAGATCAAGAAGCTTGACGGCAGCAAGATCATGCTTCAGAGCTACGACAGGGAGTTTGAATCGGACACCGTAATGTGGGCGGAAATCCAGATTCTCGGAAGATGCGTAAAGCTGCAAAGAACGCTGTAAGGCATAACAACACAAAGCGAACGCGGCAGGATTGTTTTCTGCCGCGTTCGCTTTGTCAGAAAGGATCTGCGCTTGCGTTCGCTGGGTACGCTTCTTTTAAGCTTCGCTTTTTCCGTTCATCGTTTGCCGGTAGGCGAGTTTTTTCATGGCTTCGAAGGTTTCGTCGGACAGGTCATGTTCAATTTTGCAGGCGTCATCCCGCGCGGTTTCTTCGCTTACGCCGATGAACAGCAGGAAGTTGGTCAGCATCTTGTGCCTTTCGTAGATGCGCGACGCAATTTCAAGGCCCGCGTCCGTCAGTGTGATCAGACCGTCTTTGTCCATCAAAATGTAGCCGTTCTCGCGCAGGCGCTTTACGGCATAGGACACGCTGGGCTTTGTCACATTGAGCGCGGCGGCGATTTCTATAGAGCGGATGTAGCCATGCGTCTCCTTCAATACGAGCATGGTCTCTAAATAATCTTCGGCGGATTTTTGTATACGCATTGATATTTCCTCACTTTCGCGGATATAGATTATCATATGCGAAAGAAAAGAGCAAGTGTTTTTGTGTTTTTTGTGTCGTTCGGCGAATAATGCGATTGATATACAGGCAGATTGGCGAAGAAATACGGCGGAATTTCCGCATGAAGCGCATAAAGAATGATTCATGTGAATTTTTGAATTGAGGCGGGATGGATATTTATTTTTAATATTTTATCAGTTATAATGAAAGGACAGATTGTGAAAGGAGAGATTTCCCATGCGCAAGTTTCTTTCGATGCTTCTCGTTCTCGTAATGGCTATGTCCATGATGGCTTTTGCGGGCGCTGAGGCCGAAAAATCCGACGACATCGTAATCCTCTACACCAACGACGTTCACACCTACATCGACGGCGTCATTTCTTATGACGTAATCGCAGGCATTAAGAACGAGCTCCTCAAGGAGTACAACTTCGTAATCCTGGCCGACGCAGGCGACCACGTACAGGGCACCGCTTACGGCGCAATGGATAAGGGCGCGAGCATCATCGCTCTGATGAACGCCGCCGGCTACGACGTAGCGACCCTGGGCAACCATGAGTTCGACTACAACATGTCCGGCTGCATGACCAACATCGCAGCGGCTGAGTTCCCCTACGTATCCTGCAACTTCTATCATGAAGAGAACAACATCCGCAATGAGAACGTTCTTGACAGCTACGTAGTCTTCGTTTGCGGCGATATGTCCGTTGCCATCATCGGCGTTACCACGCCCGAAACCTTCACCAGCTCCACGCCCGCCTATTTCCAGGATGAGAACGGCGAGTACATCTACGGCATCTCTGGCGGCGAAAACGGCGCGGCGCTTCAGGCGGATCTGCAGGCTGCCATCGACGAAGTGAAGGCGCTGGGCGTTGACAAGGTGATCGGTCTTGGCCACCTGGGCATCGATCAGTCCTCCTTCCCCTGGACCAGCGATATGACCATCGCGAACGTATCCGGCCTTGACGCGTTCATCGACGGACACTCCCACTCCATCGTTGAAGGCATGGAAGTTCTGGACAAGGACGGCAAGCCCGTAATCCTTACCCAGACCGGCGAATACGCCAAACGCATCGGCATGATGGTGATCGATTCCGAAACCGGCGCTATCACCACCGATTTCATTGAGCTTGTTGAGCTTACCGAGACCGTTAAGGACGAAGAAGGCAACGAGACCGAGAACGTAATCGGCTACGAACTTGCAAGCGAACTTTACAAGGGCACCGAGCTCGTTTCCGATGAAGCCGTTACGGCTGTTAAGGACGCTTGGAGAACCAATGTTGACGAGCTTCTGGGCGAAGTCATCGGCTCCACCGCTCTCGTTTTCGACAATTACGATGCAGAAGGCAAGCGCCTTGTCCGCAGCCAGGAAACCAACACCGGCGACTTCGCTGCAGACGCTCTGTACTTCCTGTTCGACAACATGGGTCTTGATGTAGACGTAGCCATCATGAATGGCGGCGGCGTTCGCAATAAGGCCGTTAACGGCGAGATCTCCTACAAGGTATGCAAGCAGATCCACACCTTCGGAAACGTAGCTTGCCTGCAGACCATCACCGGCCAGCAGCTCCTCGACGCTCTTGAGTGGGGCGCCCGTTACGTAGGCAGCGGCCAGGAGAGCGGCGCATTCCTGCACGTATCCGGCATCACCTACAAGATCGACACTGCATATCCTCAGTCCACTGTTGAGGACGAAAAGGGCGTATGGGTAGACGGCCCCACCGCCGGCTATCGCGTACACGACGTCATGGTTTACAACAAGGAAACCGCAGCGTATGAGCCCCTCGATCTGAACGCTTCCTACAACCTCGCAGGCTACAACTACACCCTGCGCGACCTCGGCGACGGCTATGCCATGTTCGACGGCGCAATCAACGTACTGGACTACGTAATGGAGGACTACATGGTACTCGCCAATTACGTTCAGGCGTTCGAAAACGGCGCGGTAGAAGCCAAGAATTCTCCGCTCCTCGCCAAGTACGAAGGCATCCTGCTCGATTACGCAACCGTAGACGGCAGCGGCCGCATCGAGATCAAGTAAGATCAGTTCATAATTTTAAATTTCGCATGACAAGCGCTGTCCCAAACAGGCGAAAGCCGGTTGGGACAGCGCTTTTTAGAACAATGTCAAAGGCTTGTTATGAAGAGAGGCGGAAGGAAAATCCTGAATGTCGGAACAAATAAAGAGCTTTCAGAACCATTCTCTGAAAGCCCAACAGTCTCATTATATCAGCGTATTTTCTGCGCGTCAATGGCTGAAACGGAAAAACGTCATTATGCGCAATATACACATTGGAATATTCGTGCAAAATGCGGGGTTGCAATTTGCATGAATATGCCTTATAATTAAGCCAGAAAGCAGGAAACAATCAAACAAAACAACATCGACTGCTTTCCCAGACAAAGCCGTAAAGGTTCTTAAGTGAAATTAGGGAAGAGAGAACGGCGGCGAAGTCAAATACAAGAAAGAGAGGTTAAACGGATGTTAGATATCAAGAATTCACAGAAATGACCCTTGATTGCGGATGATCGGAGTTTGTGAAGAAAGACGAAGATCGCAAAATGAAGCAATCAAGGGTCATTTCATTTTTGGCTGTTTTCGGTGCGGTATGAAAGGAATAGCGATCGGTGTACCCGGCAAGCGCGCGGGTTCTTTTTTTATGCGCGTAAAACGCAAAAATGTTAATAATCTATTAATACACATGAAGTTTTATCTGTGAAGATTGAAGTTTGACAATGTTTCGGGTATAATAGCGTATCGGTATATGCTTTTATGGAATGCATATGCTCGTTTTGAAGCGCGATGAAATTAGTTCAAAGGGAACAGCGCGTTCCGAATGAAAATCGTAGAAGAGGGCTTCAAAATATGGGAGGAAATAGAAGAGACAAGAGGATGAGCCTGAGGCGAAACGTTGTATTCTGTATACTGGGTTTCATCCTGGCGGTAGCTGCCTTTATGATCGCCTCGCGTTATGAAGATGCGTCCAGGGTGCAGGAGCGGGGCGTAAGCACTGCAAACATAGGGGTTCATGAGCGTATCGAGCACAATGGGAAAACCTATGTCGAAGAGACGGGAATCACCACGATTCTGATTATGGGCATAGACGGAAGCTCGGAGAGCGAAAGATACGG
>JAFQKQ010000037.1 GCA_017396845.1 Clostridia bacterium | reverse complement strand
GTCCAGAATCAGAATCTTCGGATCGTACAGCAGTGCACGGGCGAATGAAAACAGCTCCTTCTGACCTACGGAAAGGCTCGAACCGCGCTCGTTGACCTCGGTCTGATAGCCCTTTTCCATCTGCATAATGAAATCGTGCGCATATACTGCCTTTGCAGCGCCGATCACTTCGTCGTCGGTGGCGTCCAGACGACCGTAGCGGATGTTGTCCATGATGGTTCCGGAGAATATAAAGCTATCCTGCATCATAACGCTCATTTGCTCGCGAAGGGAGCGGAGCTGAACATCGCGCACATCGTGTCCGTCGAGCTTCACAGCGCCTTCCGTCACATCGTAGAAGCGGCTGATCAGGTTGACAACGGTCGATTTGCCTGCGCCCGTCGGGCCTACCAGCGCGATCGTCTGACCGGGCTTTACGGTAAAGCTCACGTTTTTCAGTACAACCTTTTCCTGATCGTAGGAGAAGGTTACGTTTTCAAAGTCCACGCGTCCCGTGATCGGCGGAAGCGGCTCGGCGTTTTCCTTGTCCTGAATATCGCTCTTGGTGTCCATGATTTCGAAGATTCTTTCCATAGAAGCCATGGCGGAGAGCAGCGAGTTATAGAAGTTTGAAAGGGTGTTGAGCGGCTCCCAGAAGCGTCCGAGATACCAGAGTATGAGCAGCAGGTTCGGAAGCTCGATGGGGTTTACGCTTGCGCCCATCATCTTTACGCCGAAGTAGTACACGAGTACCGTTCCGATGGTGCCGGTTAAATCCAGTGCCGGCCAGAAGGCGTTATTTACCTGTATGGCCTGCATCCATGAGTGGCGGATGTCCTGGTTTACGTTCTGGAAGGTGTCGAGGTTTTCCTCCTCGCGCACAAACGCCTCGGTTACGCGCATGCCGGCGAGAGATTCGTGTAGATATCCGTTCATGCTGGAGGTTTTGAGCCTTACCCGCTGCCATCTCTTGCGCATGACGCGCTTGAGCTTAAAGAGTATAAAGAGCAGGAACGGCATGATGCACATCGATATCAGCGTAAGCTTCCAATTTACCACCAGCATAATTGCAAGCAGTATGACAAGCGTTAAGCAGTCTACAAGCACGTTTACGATGCCGTTTGTGAAAAGGTCGTTTAAGGAGTTTACATCGTTGATTACGCGTACAAGGATTTTTCCGGCGCTTCTGGTATCAAAGAAGGAGAAGGAAAGCCCTTGTATGTGCTTGAAAAGATCCTCACGAAGCGTGGCAAGCGCCCGCCTTCCGGCGGAATCCATCAATCTTACGCGGTAGCGAACGCATACTGCGCCGATAATGGCGGTAGCGATCATGCCGAAAAGGTTTTTGTAGATGCTTGCTTTGTCGAGGTTTTCAAGCGCGCCGATGGCGTTGCTCAAAAGGAAGGTGGTTCCAAGAGAACACACGGCAGCGATAACCATGAGGAAAAGCGCGATTGCCACGTTGCGCTTGTAGGGCTTCATGTAATGAAGGAGTCTGAAAAACTGACGTTTGTCAAATGGCTGTTCGAGAACTTCGTCGTCGATTTGTCGCAGCATCTTTGCCATCAGATTTCGCCTCCCTTCGCCATTACGGTTTTCAGATCCTTATACTGATCCTGAACCATATTGTAGTATTCGCCCTCCTGCTTGAGAAGTTCCTTGTGGGTGCCGCGTTCGACGATCTCGCCGTTTTTCAGCACCAGTATCTGGTCTGCGTTCTTGACGGAGGATATACGGTGGGCGATGATGAAGGTGGTGCGGTTTTTGAGCACCGCTTTCAGCTCGTTCTGTATGAGATATTCGGTTTCCATGTCGACGGCGGAGGTGGAGTCGTCCATTACGAGAATGGAGGGATTGGTGAGCACCGCGCGCGCAATGGCGATTCGCTGCTTATGCCCGCCCGACAGGCCGATTCCGCGTTCGCCAACGATGGTTTCGTAGCCTTGCGGCATATGGCCTATGAATTCCGTCGCCTGCGCAACCTCGGCGGCGCGCTCTACCTCTTCATGCGTCGCATTCGGACGGCCGAAGCGGATATTATCCTCCAGTGTATCGGAGAACAGGAAGGTTTCCTGCGGTACATATCCGATTTCGCGCCTGAGCGGCTTAAGCTTATGATCGCGTACATCGACTCCGTCGATTTTTACGGAGCCTGAATGCACGTCGTAAAAGCGTCCAAGGAGGAGAATGAGTGAACTTTTGCCTGCGCCCGTTGCGCCCATGACCGCAATGGTCTGGCCGGGCTTTGCGGTAAAGGTGATATCCTTAAGTACGTCTTCGCCGCCGAAGGTGAAATTCACATGATCGAATTCTACCAGACCTTCGCGCTTTTCGGGCTCTTTGGCGTCGTCCTTTTCGCGGATGGCGGAGCCGAAATCAACATAATAGAATAACTTTTCGGCGCTGGTGATCGCCTGCGTGAGCATGTTTACGATATTGGACAGCATGCGCATGGGGTTGGTGATCAGCCACACATAGCCGTTGACCGCGACCAGCGTGCCTATATCCATGCTTCCGTTCAATACCATCGCAGAGCCTACGATCAGCATGACGGGCGTACAAAGCGAGCTTAAAAGCTCCATGACCGGTACGAAATTCGACCAGATCCAGGTGGCTTTCAGATGGCAGCTTAACAGCTTCTGATTGTCCTTCTCAAACTCCTCGTATTCAAACGGCTCGCGTGCAAACGCCTTTACCACGCGCATGCCCGCAAGGTTTTCCTGTGTGCGCGTGTTGAGCACGGCGTTTTGCTCGCGCGTGGCGACGAACGCCGGGCGGATTCTCTTTCTGAACTGCCAGGCGACCACGGCGATTACGGGCGCGAATATGAGAAGCGAGAGCATGAGCGGAGGAGAAATGATGGTCAGGAACACGAGCGCACCGACAAAGTTCAGCGCGTTGTCAAATACGGTAACAAGGCCGCCGGCGATCAGGTTTCGGATGCCTTCGATGTCGCCCGTCATGCGGGACATGATCTCGCCGATGCGGTGATGATCGTAAAACTGATACGGGAGCTCTTCCATGTGCGCATAGAGTCCGCATCTGAGATCGTATACTACGTTCTGAGATACGCGCTCAAGCGTAAGGCCGCGTATGTAAGTGGAGATACCTCTGACGATGACCAAGCCGATCAATCCTGAACAGAGCCAAAGTAGGCGCTCGAGGTCTCTTACCGGGATTACATCGTTGATGACCGATTTGGTAATGAACGGAGCAATCAGGCGGCTGGCAATTGCCAGGAGCTGCAGAAGCATTGCGATGAGGATTTTCTTTTTGTAAGGAGCCATCAGTCCACATAGTCGCTTAACGATGTCCAAACGAATCACCCCACATTTCACTGTCGATGAATGCTTACTCAGGTATATGTATTATGCCATGTAAAATTGGGGAAATAGAGAATATTGTGTTTCGTTTTTATAAAATCGTGAAGCAAAAGTGATAAAGGAAGTCCGCAGAGCGAATGTATGGCTCTGCGGACGGGAGTTCAGCCCTTCGGGCTGTGCTGTGCGGTGGATGAAAGGTAAGGACAAATGATTTTTTATGACATATAAGCGGATCGGTTTAATGAATCGCGCTTCTGTGGGGCGTCCTCATCCGGCGGGCATTTGGCCAAAGAGGCGTTGGAGTAGGCGCGGTCGCCCGTGACCTCCCGAAGGATTTTAATTTCGGAGGGCAAGGTAAAAGAAGCGCTTTCGCTCGGAAGCTCGACTTCCATAACCGCCTGTCCGTGCCAAAATGGATACAAATCGATTTCAAAAAGATAGCCGCCCCGTGCGAGCACATACCTTCTTTTTTTCACCGGCGTTCTTTCGGGATCGGCTTTTGAAAGAAGAGAGAGGTACTCGTCTTTTGAAATCTGAATTTCGTTTTCAATCGCCGTCATTTTGGAAACGCGCCTTTTTCGGGTGTTGGTGTATTCGCATATGCCGTTTGGATAGGAGCGCATTCTTACGCGGTTGGTTTCGCCCTCTTCCGACAGCAGATAGGTCTGAACGATATCGGAGTATGTACAGTCCTCAAGCGCGGCAAGTGCGTTTTCATCCGGCTTTTCAATCAGATACTTGCGTTCTGTTTCCATATTCGCATTCAACGCTTTTTCTCCTCCTGTTGGCTGTAGCCGTATCTTTCGAGGTACTCCCTTGCGCGGCTTTTCAATTCATCTCTTTGAATTACCGTGTTGGTGCCCAGACACATTTTGCACCTTGCGCCGCATTCCGGGCATACGCAGCCCAGCTCCAATCCTTCCGAATGCGTCATATAGGTACCGCATTCAGGGCAGCTGCATCGCATGGCAGACCGCTCCTTTCAGTTGTGTTATTTACCGAACAATACGAGATCGCCTGCGCCGCTTGCAAACGACCATGAGGGATACTGCGAGGTATGGCCGGAGAACTGGCTCGTTCCGTGCATCTGAATAAACGCGGAGATGAGGCGCTGAGTATTCGTTCGGCTGTACCTGGAAAGCTCCGAAAGCGTAATTCGATGATCGCCGTTTGTATCCGCAGGAAGGGAGCCGAGCGAAGTGTCGCCCAGCATATCCCAGCCCAGCGCCTTTGTGAGCGCGAGGGAGAAAAAGTCGTAGGAGGCGTAGGTATCGCTGGTGTTGTAGTAGCTGCTGATGGTATTGGTAGAGGAACAGAGGATGGACAGCCGGCCGCTTCCGTTATTGCCGGTGTAGGTTCCGCCGGCGCTCATGAGCGTGGTCACGGCGGAGGAGGACAGAATTCTTCCGCTCTGGCATGTACACAGGATCAATACTACATCGCCCGAGATTTCCTTAAGCGCATTGATCAGCTCCTGCGGCATGATTTTTTGTCCGCTGCTGGTTTCCGCATAATATGAATTATTGGCGTATGCGCCGTGCGTTAAGAAGAATACTACGGTAACATCGTTCGAGTCCGCCTGCGAGGCGAGCGTGGAAAGCGCGGAGCGGAAGGCGGACGGAGAGGGATTGTTCGGAAGATGCCGTACGGAGTAGCGGTTTCCGTCGATAACGGACTGCCTGAAGGCGTCCGCAACGCCCTTGGTGCTGTTTACGGAGAAGGGCAAGAAGCCGGTTTCTCCCGTGACTGCGAACTGACCTACGGACAATGCGCGGTAGGTGGTTACGCTGTCGCTTGTGACTGTGACGGCAATTTCATTTGTAATCTGATAATCGCCGTGACCGGCGGTAGCGTAGATGACCGTATTTCCCTTGGACACCGCGCGGATTACGCCGTCCGAAGAGACGGATGCGACGCCGGGATCCGCGCTTTCAAACGTAGGCGTTGCCCAGGAAGCGCCCTCAGGCGAAATGGTATATTCGATCCGGAAGGTTTCATCGTAGGATAAGTTCAATTCGGAGGCGTTCAGCGTAAATTTGGTTATCGGCGTTTCGGAGACGGTTACGGGGATTCTAAAGGTTAATCCGCTGCCGTCTGCGGCTTCGCCGGTGATAAACGTGCTGCCTTCCGATATTAGCGTCACCTTGCCCGAAGTGAAGCCGACGTCGGCAACGGAAATATCCTCACTCTTCCAATAAAACGAGGCCGGCGTGGCGTCTGAGGGTTCAAAGGTATATTGGATTTCGTATTCGTCTCCGGCGTTTCCGGTAATGGCGTCTTCAAGAAGCGAGGCGCTCGTCATTTTGATTGCTTTTACCGTGATAATGCATCTTGCGGTAAGACCGTCCTCCGATGCTGCGGTGACGATGGCGCTTCCGCCGCCGACGGCCGTCACAAGCCCGGTTTCATCTACAATCGCCACACTGTCATTCGAAGACGACCAGGTGATCTTGGAAGCGTCCGCGTTGGCCGGCGAATATACGGCGGTGAGCGTAAAGCTGTCGCCGGTATTCAGGGAAAGCGAGGACGCGCTTAGAGAAAGCGACGTAATAACGACGGGATTTACGTGAACACGGCAAACTGCGGTCACGCCGCTGGTGGCGATGGCGTATACATTCGCGCTTCCGGGACCTACGGCCTTGATGGTGGGGATGTTCGATGTGACGGACGTGATTACGCATACGTCCGTGTTGTCCGAATACCATGTGCCGGCGGCGTACTTGGTGACGGGGGAACAGCTGGGCGTAAGAGTGGCGGTATCGTTTTTACTCATGACGAGATAGGTGGGGGAGACCGATTGAGACTGAATGACCTTCGCGTCCGACACTACATGAACGGTAAAGGATGTTTCGAGCCCGAAATGAGATACGCCCGTGATGGAGGCATTTCCGTTGGAAACGGCGGTGATTACGCCGGTTTCGGAATCAACCTTGGCTACGGAGGAATTGCTGCTCGACCACGAAAGGGTTTGGAATGTGGCGTTATCGGGCTTTATGAACACAAAGCTTCCGATGGGGGATGCGGTCATGTCCGGATTCAGATATACATCCGGAAGCAATGCGTCAATACGGGTTTCGGGAATAGCGGCCATTGCCGTAAAAGAAGCGGAAACTCCGTTTGCGCTTGTTGCGGTGATTGTGCATTCTCCGTTTTTTAAGAATGTGACAAGTCCGTTATCATCGATGGACACGATGGAGGGATCATCCGCAGAGAAAGACACAGGGATAGAAGCGGCTTCCTCCGGAAGGACTGTATATTCGATTTGGAAGGTATCCGAAACCTTCATAACGTCCGGGAGGGAAGAAATAATGATCTCTTCGGCGCCCTGTACGACGGTAATCGTTATTTCGCCTGCCGCTTTTCCGGGATCGTTGGCGGTTGCGGTAATGACCGCTTCGCCCGGGGAAATCGCCGCAACAACGCCGGCTGCAGGATCAACCGTCGCGATATCCGTACTTTTGCTTTCCCATGCCACTGTCTGATCGTCCGCTTCCGGAGGCGTGCAGACGGCGGTCAATTGCGCGGTCATGCCCGTATAGAAGGGGATAGGGACGGCGGCCGTTTCGATGGAGACGGATGATACGTTTCGGGTTACGCGAAGAGACGCCGAGGCTTCCGCATGCGGATTTACTGCCGTTATGATCACGTCGCCCTGCGAATGCGCGGTGAGCAGGCCGTTTTCATCGATGGTTGCAATCTCGTGGTTATCGGTATCCCAGGTTACGGCGGGATAGTCGGCATTTTCGGGGGTTACGGTGCAGGTAACGAGCATCTGTCCGTTTTCGGGAATAGTATCGCTTTCCAAATGAATCTCGATTGCTTCGACAGGTATGATGACTTCGATCGGAACAACGGTGCTGATTACGCCCTTTTCAGTTTTTAAAGAAGCGGTTACGGTATAGTTTCCGAGCTTCAGCGCCGTAACGCTTTCGTCCTCTATGAAAAGCGCTTCGGGGTCGCTTGCGGTGAGCGTTATTTCGCGCGTTTCGTTTTCATCCGTAATATAGAAGGTATCCATAAGGCCTACCTGCCAGAAGGGACGGATGAGCTGTATGGGCGGAACGATTTCAATTGCGTTTTCCAGATATATTTCAGAATTCGTCCAGTCGTTTTTCGCTTCGAGCTTCAGGGAGTACATGCCGTCCTCCGGAAAAGCGTATGAAAAGAGGCTCTGATCCGTATAATCCGTTTGATGAACTTCGCTTCCGTCTTTTTCAATCGTCAGGCGGTAAAGAACGGGCACCTGTGATGTGCAGGAAAATACAAACTCAATCTCTTCGCCGGGCGCCGCCCATTCGGGGGAGGAAAGCGAAATATCTGAAATTTCAACCGATACGAATGGTACGCCGGTTTCTGCGGCGTAGGTTTCCGCATAGCTTCCGGGGAAACCGTATATGACAATATCGCCCGAGTTTAAAAATGCGTCGGGCGCTACATATTTTATGGATTTCGGAAGCGTGATTTTCGCTTTTTCATCGCTTTGAGACGCGTCTTCCTCTATCTGACCGTTCTCCTCCTCAAAAGAAGAAGTCGGGATGATTTCTTCTGCAAAGATTCTTTTGGGAGAGACCAATGAAAGACTTATGATCAGCGCAAGAAATGCGGCGCACAGGCGTTTTGTATATGTCATAATCTCCTCCGAAAAAACGCGGACAATACTTCAAGTATATTATAAAGCATAAATTCACCAATCGCAAGCGCGTATGAAGAATTTGTATAAATCAGTAAATTTTGCCACAATTATTTTTTAAATCCATCGATTTCAGAAGTGGAGAGCGCGCTTTGAAGCGCCTGATTGACGCCGGAGGCGATCATTTCCGCAGCATCGTCAATCATATCGTCCACTTCGCGCGGCGTAACGATCATTTCGCCGATTTCATTTTCAAAAAGGGCTTTAGTGATTTCGTCAAGCGCGCTGTCGTCTTCCGCCGATTCCGTAAGCAGGCTCAGCGCGTCCCTTGCAATGGTTGCGGCGTATACAACCGTCGGCATACCGATCGCGATTACCTTTACGCCCAGCGCCTCTTCTGTGAGCGCTTTTCTGTGATTGCCTACGCCGGAGCCCGGCTGTATTCCGGTATCGGACAGCTGCACGCTTACGCCCACGCGCTTTGACGAGCGGGCGGCGAGGCTGTCTATGGCGATTACGCATCGGGGTTTGATTTCTTTTACAAGCGCGCATACGGTTTCAATGGTCTCCAGTCCCGTTACACCCAAAACGCCCGGCGCGATGGCGCACACGCTTTGAAGGCGGCTGTCAACGCTGTCCGGCATTTCCTGAATCAGGTGCCGCGTTACGAGCGTTTTGTCCACACATCTGGGACCCAGCGCGTCCGGGGTCACCATGCGGTTTCCAAGCCCTACTACCATTATGGGCGCGTTTGTTTCATCCGGCGGCAGAAGCCTGAATATTTCTTCGCCCAACAGGTTTGAAACGGCGCTTCTTGCCTCGGGGTCGCGGTTTCTTACGCCTTCGCATTCGAATGTCAGATATGAGCCCTTTGCCTTTCCCACGCTTTCGGCGGCGCTGTCCGATTCAATGATCACATCCGTAACGGAGATGCCGGATTCATCCCAGCAGTTGATCTGTACGCCGGGGATATCCGAAAATGCCCCGGAGGATTCGATGGCGAGGTCAGTTCGAATCTGCTGCATATGGTTTCGCTCCCTTGCTGTTTGTCTGCATTAGTTTTGCGCCAAATAAAAAAATGATACATGCGGAAAACTTCAAACCGATTTCATATGTGTATGATATAATAGTTCTGTTTATAAAAACGCAGGATGTACGGAGGATATTTCATGCAGCTTACCTACTCGCGCCGCCGGGCGCTGAAGGCCATATTGCTTCTGGCATGGCCTACGGTGCTGGAGCAGATACTGACAACCGCCGTTTCGTATGTAGATACCGCCATGGTAGGCAGAATCGATAAATACGCGTCCGCCGCCGTGAGCGCTACGATGACGGTCAACTGGCTGATCGGCAGCTGCATATCCGCGCTTGCCATCGGCTTTCTGTCCTATATTTCCCGCGCCATCGGCGCAAAGGAAGGCGAGCTTGCCAAAAGAGCCGCCGCGCAGACGGTGCTGGCCGCGCTGGTTTCGGGCGCTTTGTTTACGGTGCTCACGCTCTCTCTTGCGAAATACATCCCCATATGGATGCGGGCGGATGTGGAAATCCAGTCGCTTGCGTCCAAATACTTCTTTATTATCTATACGCCCATGCTGTTTCGAAGCGCGATTATTGTATTCGGAACGGTTCTGCGTGCGGCGGGAGATACAAAAACGCCGATGCGCGTGAATGTGGCGACCAATATTGTAAATGTAATTCTCAATTTCCTGCTGATATTCGAAACGAGAGAATTGTCTCTGTTCGGGTATGAATTCACCATGCCCGGCATGGGATTGGGCGTAGTCGGCGCCGCTGTCGGAAGCGCGGTATCGTTTGTTGTCGGCGGCGTATGGATGACTGTATCGCTGTATAAGAGCCCCGTGGTATCGCCCAAGGGCATGCGTATCCGCCCGGACGGCACGATTTTAAGGCCCTGTCTTACGGTTGCCCTGCCCGCCGCGCTTCAGATGTTTGCAACGTCTCTGGGCTATGTGGCGTTTTCCGCCATGATCAATACCCTGGGCGCGACCTCTACTGCCGCGCACGGCATCGCCAATACCGCAGAGAGCGCGTTCTACATTCCGGGCTACGGCATGCAGGCGGCTGCGTCGACACTGATCGGAAATGCATACGGCGAAAAGAATATCGATAAAATGCGCGCGATTTCAAGAATGCTTCTGATCATTGAGACCATCGTAATGATTATTTCCGGAGCGCTGCTGTTTACATTCGCGGAAAATATGATGTCTTTGTTTACCAAGGATCAGGATGTTATCCGCGTGGGCGCTACGGTGCTCAGAATGGTGGCGCTGTCCGAACCGATTTACGGTGTGACGGTAATCATTGAAGGCATTTTCAGAGGCGTCGGAGATACTTTGTACACCTTCTTCTTCAGCGTCATCGGCATGTGGGGCGTTCGCATTTTCGGTACGTTTATCACCGTAATACTCCTTAAGCAGAACCTTACCGCCGCATGGGGCTGCATGATCGCGCACAATGTGGCGCTTGGCATTATGCTTACGATCAGGTATCTTCGCGGAAGATGGAACCCGCTTCTCAAAAAACAGCCGGAGAAGGCGGTGGCCGGAATATGAAAGAGATTATCGTTTCCAAAGCGGACGATGGAAAGCGCGTAGACCGGTGGCTGAAGGGCGCATGTCCGTCCCTCCCGCCCGGACTGATACAGAAATACATAAGGCTCAAACGCGTGAAGAGGAACGGAAAGCACGCCAAGGCCGACGAGCATGTTTCATCGGGCGATACCATGAATTTATTTATCGAGGACGAATTCTTTGAGGCTAAGGAAAAGAAGGACAAGCTGCTTTCCTCCTTCCGCGCGAATGTAAACGTGGTATATGAGGATGAAAACATTCTGCTCGCGGATAAAAGGCCGGGCTTGATCGCGCATCCCGACGAAACGGAAAAGGTGAATACGCTCCTTACGCACATCCGCGCCTATCTCTATCAGAAGGGAGAGGGCAGCGCAAACGGCGGCTTTATGCCGGTAATCGTAAACAGAATCGACCGCTTTACCGGCGGCATCGTGATCTGCGCAAAGAATGAGGAAGCGATGAAGATTCTTTCCCAGAAGATACGGCTTCGGGAGATCGAGAAAAAATACCTCTGCCTGATCGATGGAAAAATGCAGCCGGATCGCGGTACACTGGAAGGTTACATACTCAAAACGCCCGGAAAAAGCCGCGTGCAGGCGCTTTCTGCGTTTGTTCCGGGCGCTCAAAAAGCAAAGACGCTCTATCGGACAATTGCCCAGGTCGGGGGAAGAACGCTTTTGGAATGCACGCTCGTCACCGGCCGCACCCATCAAATCAGAGCGCAGCTGGCTTCTGCCGGTCATCCCCTTGCGGGGGACGCCGCTTACGGCGCAAAGCCGGATAAGGAGCATACCTATCAGGCGCTGTATTCCTATAAGCTCACCTTCCGCTTTGAAACCGACTCGGGCATTCTGGAATACCTGAACGGACAAACCTTTCAGGTGAAGAATGTGCCATTTGCAAAGGGACTTTATTGATTTTGCGTTCGAAATCCGTATCTTTTTTAGGGTATATCCGCGTGTTCCGCCGCTGTTGATTTCTTCCGCTTTCCGATGTGCCAGCTCTATATTACTGCAAATTGTTGTATGCCATACTATGATGGAACGGAGGTATGGCATATGTATCAAAGGATCAGGGATTTGCGGGAAGACAGCGGAATGACTCAGAAAGAAATAGCAAAGATTCTGCACTGTTCGCAGCAGGTTTACAGCAATTATGAACTGGGGCAAAGAGACATTCCCACGGAACTTATAATAAAGATTGCCGGCCTTTTTCAGACAACAACCGACTATATTTTGGAAGTGGAAAGCAGAAAGGATATATCCGCAAATGAAATATAGCTGCTTAAAGTGCGGATATTCGGTATTGCTTGCGGGATGCAGGCGCGTTATATGCGAAAAATGCAAGAATCGATTAGTGTTTGAAGAGTATAATGAACCGAATGAATACGATTTTTACGCAGGAGTGCCTGACACTATGGAAGGCGCCTGCGTGTTTTTTTATAGATTTCAAACATAAAGTCATACGTGTATGAATATATTATACGGAATATATCATCAGGAAGGGGATATTCCTATGGATAAAATCAGCGTACTGCTTGTGGATGACAATCAGGCGCTTTTGCGGCTGATCGCGGATTCGCTGTCGAGAAAACCGGATGTGGAGATTGTGGGTTTGGCGCGGGACGGCGCGGAGGCGCTGGATATGATTAAGGCGCATTTGCCGGACGTGATGCTTTTGGATATTGTTATGCCGAGACTGGATGGGTTTTCTACGCTTGAAATGCTGAATAAAATGGAGCTTAGCAAAAGGCCGCGAGTGATTATGCTTACGGGGCTTACGCGGGATGATTTCATATCGCGCGCGATGCGCCTGGGCGCGGATTATTATATGATAAAGCCGGTGGATATGCTGCAGCTGTATCAGCGTATACTGGATGTAGCGCGCTCGGACGAAAGCGGAGATGTATTGTGCGTAAGAAACCCCGAAGAAGGAAACTCGGATTCGGCGGATGAGCGCGTAACGAATTTGTTTTTGTCGATCGGAATTCCTGCGCATATCAAGGGATACGCCTATCTTCGGGAGGCGGTAAAGATGGTTTTGGAGGATCACGACAGAATTAACCGTATTACCAAAGAATTGTATCCCGGCATTGCCCGGCGTTTTTCCACTACGCCCAGCAAAGTGGAACGCGCTATGCGCCATGCGATTGAAGTGGCGTGGAGCCGCGGACGGCTTGACAGTGTTAACCGGATATACGGCTACAAGGTGTTTTCTCCAGAGGACAAGCCTACGAACGGAGAGTTTATTGCGATGGTTGCGGACAAGGTGGCGTTTCAAAAGAGCGCTTAGAAAATAGAACGCGGTTGACTGACGGGACGCTTACATGTTACAATCGGTATGACGACCAATGCTGCCTGCGTGAGGAATGGGGGCCGAACGATTACTTCTCCCTATGGGAGAGGCGGGGCAGCGGGAACTGAAGAGGGATGGGACGCAGGAGGATTTTTCGAAGAATCGAGAAATAGTTTTCCGGAAATCGGTTTTTTGTTTCGCCGGAAAATAAACCTGCCAAGAATCCCTCAGCCGCTCGCGCGGCAGCATTCCGGGCTTCTTCGCTCTGCGCTTTGCCGGAAATGCGCGGCCGTCGCTTTTTCTGAACGCGCCGCGCTTTAAAAGGGCTGCCGAGAGGCTCGTATACTAACAAATCCTTCTTTTGTGCAGCTGATCGTTATTGCAGCAGCCCTCAAGGGAATGACGCTGCTGCAATAACGCTGATGATATTGGTATAAAACAGAGGAATGAAAGGAGAGATACAAAAGATGGTAGTCTATCATAGGGATGCAAAGGTCACGCCGTGCGAACCGGGCGTTGAGAGGCGCGTGCTCGCGTACAACGAAAAGGTGATGATGTGCGAAATCCATTTTGACGCGGGTGCGGAAGGATATCTTCATTCGCATGTACACGAGCAGGTGAGCTATGTAAAGACGGGCGAATTTGTATTCACCATCGATGGGGAATCAAACGTGGTAAAAGAGGGCGACAGCGTATTAATCCCCTCCGGCGCGGAGCACGGGGTGCTCGCACGCACGGAGGGGATTCTGGTTGATGTATTCTCACCTATGAGAGAGACGTTTGTCTGAGGAGTTTAGATCTTTGGAACCACGAGATCCCAATCGGATATGCCGTCGACGGATACGAGCCAGTTGAGCGCATAATGGCGTTCGTACACTACGTCGTGATCTACATGGGCTTCGGTTTCCGCCTTTTCGTTGCCCAGCACGCACAGGCTGTGCAGGCGGAAGGTAATGTCGTGCATGTCAAGAATCTGGTTGAGCGGACGGGGCTTTGCGATTCTCATGAGAACTTCGGTATCCGCATCGCGGATGATGCGCATGATGAAGTTGAGATCGCATTTCTCGTCCGGCCAGCCGAGCTTTGAAAGCCCCAGCGCCCAGAGAAGCACCTGACAGGATTCGAATCTGAGCAGATGATGCTGGTGCTGTGAATCGATGGCGCGGCGGGCATACTCTGCTTCCTTGTGCGTAAACTGTTCCGTTACGCCGTACTGCGCGTCAAGCCGCTTGATTGCGTTCATGCTCCATTCCGCGGGAGAGGCAACTTCGCGCGGGGAAGTATAAGCCTGCGCTTTGAGCGAACAGGCGAATACTGCGGCCATGCGGCGGATGATTTCCTCGGGCGATTTCAGCTTTGCATCGGATTCGCGGATCTGTACGGGGGAATTGATGGGGAGCGTTATGCCGCGCTTTTTGAGCTGCTCAATGCTGCGGTTTTTGCGGGCTTCATCCGCCTGCTGGGTCTCGTTCTGAGAAACCTGAGGGGTGCGCCTGCGAATCGGCATGAACACATTGAAATCCGTGCGGCCGTCAAGGGAGATTACCAGTCTCTTATCCCATCGGCTGAGCTCCATTTCACTGTTGAGCACGAATGCGCGGATCGGCTCGGCGACTGAGTATACGGCGTCAATAAGCGCAGAAATATCGCTCTTGGAATAGGGCGCGGACATTTCAAAGCGGAAGAAAACATTGAAAAGTTCAATCTGCATCATGGCCGCGTTCTGCACGTCTCTGTCGGCCAGGAAGGTATCCTTATAACGGCTCTTGAGATAGGCCGCCTGCTCGGATACAAAGGAAATATCGCTGCGAACATCTGTTTTTACCTTTGCGCCGCAGTTCAATGTGCCGGTAAAGCCTTTTTCGTCCTCCTGAAGACTGTGATAAGCGGAGATCATACCGGGTCTGACCAGCAGTTTTGCGCTGTCGGGATCGTCCAGACAGGCGTAGAGCCAGATTTCATAGGGGGGCTGTACGTTTTCTTCCTCTTTCGGCGCCTCTTCTTCGGGCGCTTTTCCGACTTCAAATACCATTTCTCCGGCGGGCTCCTGAGAAGGAACAGGCTCGGGCGCAGGCTCTATTACGACGGATGAAACCGCGTCGGGCGCGGGAACGATCTCACCGGTGTTCTCATGCGGCTCCCCGGATGTTTCTTCAGGCAGAGGCGCATACGCCTCTTCAGGCGTAAGTACGATATGACCGCGATTTTTCTTCGAAAACAGATTCTTTAGAAATTTAAATGCCATAATGCAATATACTCCTTTATAAATACAGTAACAGTGTATCACAATTTAATCGGATTGGCAATCGGAAAATTGCCTGCATGATAAAATTCATGCGAAAAAATATACAGAGGGTACGATAACAAACCTTCGCCCGGCGGGATGCGAAGGTTCGTTTTTTATTTTGCATTATCAGCGGCGATACTTGTCGATAAAACTGAGGGATGCCATGGCTGAAAACGCATAAGGCATGCGTGCCCGAAAAGTACAGGCCGGGTATCTTTGATATTGGAGGTTGTCAGCTCGCGGGCGGGAACATGGCTTGCCGAGGATGTTATGCTTTCAAAGGCGCTTTGGAATCCGGAGAAAGAATAGGGTTTTTCCCTCGTTCTCGTGTCCGAAAGGATAGGCTCTATAGAAGGGAATCGGCGAAAGACGCAGATTTGCACTGCATTTTTTGAATATTCCCCAAAGACCTGCGATACAGAGACTACCGGAAAATGGCTCTTCAAACAGTATGAGCAGAAGAATCGTGAGGGAAATTATGTTTATTGTCCTTTTTGAAATGCATTGATGCTCAATAATGCATTGTTAAGCGCTGTGGGGAAGACGGGTTTACGAGCCGAATGAAAGCTTTTCTTTCTCCGATAACGAGCGCCATTTCAGATATGCTTTCTCCCACGTATCCTTTTGAAACGGTCTTATATCATCGCCGATCGAATGCGAGTATCGTTCGGCTAACGAAAGAAAGTGAAATACCTTTTCCCGCCGCGTGCGCCATTCTTCAAATATGATTTCGCTCCATACGCGCGCTTGGGTATACTGGTCTGTGCTTTTTACGCATTCGATCAGTTTCTCTTCGTCATAGGGGATGCGCCTTTCTTCGATTTGGCATACGCCGTTTTCGATCGTTAGAAGTGTATAAGGCGCATGCATTTTTTCTTCGCAGTCGAGCGGCAGACCGCAGGAGCCGGGATTTATGAAGATTTTTCCGCCGAATTCTGCATGCCACTGAAAATGACTGTGCCCGAAGATGTAGATTCCTTTTGAAAGGGGATCAATGCCCGACAGAAACGATTCATCCGTGGACAGTTCGTTTTTTACGGCTTCCAGAAGTTCACTTCTTGAAGGAGAGCGGTCCGGATAGCGCTCAGCCAGCCGGCGCGTGGAAAACCTTTTATGCTCCGCCTTCCCGAAGAAATCCGAAGAGGAGTGAGAAATGTGAACGTCGAGTCCGGACAAATGCACATCGATTCGGGAAGGCAGCGTATCTGCCCAGCAAGCGGCGTCATTTTCTAAAATTCTCCTGCAAAACCGAGAGATTTCAAACTGCCCGTCGTTTCCGTCCGGGATGTGAATATAGCTTTCTTCGTTTCCGCGCACAGCCAAATGATTCGGACAGGAAAGGATTCGCCGATAAACCTCGTTCGGCCACGGCGCGCTGATCAGATAATCGCCTGCAAATATATATCCGTCTGCGCGCTTTTGACGGGCGTCTGCAAGCACGCTGTCAAGCGCAAGGACATTTCCGTGAATATCGGATATTACCGCGTACCGCATAGCGCAGCTCCTTGTGAAAGTGATATATTATAGATTATACCGTAGATAAAATGGATAGTCAACAGAAAGCATAGTTTGTCTATAAATGATGAAATATGTATTTGGTGCAAGTGATCTGTATATTTGACTGTGAAATGCGAAAAAATATGATTTACCGGCGAAAATTATATCTATGAACATTCGATACGGCGCGGGAAATCTGGAGTATATGGGGATGAGCTTGATTTCGGAATATGGATTTTGGAGGCCGCCTTCATAGGCAGGATTGATGTACGGCTGAAAACGGATATAAAAAGACGGCGCAGAGCCCTGTACGGATTCTGCGCCGATTGATTTTATGGGAGAAAATTACTGCTTCTGCGCTACTTCAACAGCAACGGCAACCGCTACGGTTGCGCCGACCATGGGGTTGTTGCCCATGCCCAGGAAGCCCATCATCTCTACGTGCGCGGGAACGGAGGAGGAGCCTGCGAACTGCGCGTCGCCGTGCATGCGGCCCATGGTGTCGGTCAGGCCGTAGGAGGCGGGGCCGGCTGCCATGTTGTCGGGATGCAGGGTACGGCCGGTGCCGCCGCCGGAAGCAACGGAGAAGTACTTTCTGCCGGCTTCGAGGCGTTCCTTCTTATAGGTTCCGGCTACGGGATGCTGGAAGCGGGTGGGGTTGGTGGAGTTGCCGGTGATGGAAACGTCCACGCTCTCCTTGCGCATGATGGCCACGCCCTCGCTCACGTCGTCCGCGCCGTAGCAGC
>JAFQKQ010000036.1 GCA_017396845.1 Clostridia bacterium | reverse complement strand
GATGTTGTGCAACAGCCCCTATTCTCTTGCCCTTCGCAATGCTCAGCGTTCCTATAAAACATAACTGTCCTTAGCAACCCTGCTCATTGGTTCGGGGGTTTTTTACGGAAGAGCCGCTATTACAGTGTAAGGTATGCTACCCTGCATGCCCTCATATAGGCAAGCGTCAGATAATCGAGGATGTCCATTTTTCCGTATGCGTCGTTTTCGTGACGGTTTGGCTTACTCAGAGTGTTGAGTTCAAATGTGATGGGGCCTGAAAAAGCGGTTTTTTTCAGCCGTTCGCCGGCGCTTTTCCAGTCGATGATTCCGTCAAAGGGCAGAAGATGCAGATCGTCTAAATAGGTGATCTCGCCATCAAAGCTGCGGATGCCAAGGTTATCGTTGATATGCGTTGCGAGCAGGCGGTCGCCATAGAGCGAAAGCATATCCTGCCCGTAGTTATAGCACATTTCATGCCCGCTGTCCCAGCAGAAACCCACATGTTTCGATCCTTTAAAGTGATTCATAAGGCTGTCGAGGTACTCCATGCCTTCCGTGTTTTCAAACGCAATCCTTACGCCCGCTTTTTCTGCTTCTTTTACGACCCTTGAAAAGGATTCGAGACCGAAGGGCGTCGGCATATGATCCCGAAAGCCGATGAACGCATGCAGAACTGCCGTTTCAACGCCCGCCTGCGAACAATCCCGTACGCATTGAATCAGTTCGCCAACCGCTTCCTCCGTCTTTTCATCCGGGACCCACATGGAATTCATCTTTGTAAACGGCGCATGCACAAACGGATACAGCATCCCGGCTTCGTCAGCCGCTTTTTTCAGGCGGCTTACATATCCGTCCGGTTTCCAGCCGGAGAAAAAGCCGTCGAAGCCCACCTTTTGAAACAAATCAATCTGCTTAAGGGAAGAAATCCCGAACTGAGACGAAAGTCCCAGGCACATGCGCCTTTGATACATGAAAAAAACCTCCGAATCATATGGCTTGGAATAGCATATCATGAAAATTTCGTACCGTCAATCGGGGTTGGCGCGTTGTAATCCGATTTTCAGCATGTTATAATGAAAAACGCAGGGAGGCGATTATATGAATAACAACGGCACCAACCTTTTATGGTATCAGGATCGGGCGCATAACTGGAATGAGGCGCTGCCCCTTGGAAACGGAAGACTTGGCGCAATGGTATTCGCTGGCGCGCTTGACGAAAGAATCTCGGTAAATGAGGATACGCTTTGGAGCGGCGGCCCTTCCTTTTACGAAAATCCCAAAGCAAAGGAAGCATTTGACAAGGCGCGTGAGCTTATTAAACTTCATAAATATCGCGAGGCGGAGGATCTCCTTACAGAGGAGTTCACCAATTATCCGTCGCAGGCGTATATGCCTCTTGGCGATATTACGCTTCGCATGAATCATGCGCAGGAAATCTCGGATTATTCCCGTGCGCTTGATATACAAACGGGCATTCATACCGTTAAATACGTGTCCGGCGGCGTTTCATATACCAGGGAAACCTTTGTCAGCTGCCCGGATCAGGTGCTTGCGGTTAAAGTTACGGCAGGCGGCAACAAAATATGCATGGATGTAAATTTTGCGCCCGCCATGAATGCGTTTGTCTCTGTTTCGGATCATGCCATATCCTTTGAAGGGCACTGCCCGTATGTCAAATGGCAGTATTACAAACCGCAGGATGCGAAGGACCGGCTGGTATACGGCGAAACGCCGGAGGAAATGGGCATAGGCTTTTTTGCGCAGACGAGGATCGTTACAGACGGCGAAACGCTTGCCGTTGGAAGCGGCGTAAATGTAAAGAACGCCAGTGAAGTTCTGATACTGATGGATTGCCGCACAAGCTTTAACGGCTGGGACAAGCATCCGGTGCTGGAGGGCAAGGAATATGTGGCGCCCTGCCTCGAGGAACTGATGAACGCCGAAGAAACCGGTTATGAAGCGCTGAAGGAGCGGCATATAGAGGATCACGCAGCCCTTTACAACAGAGTGTCGTTTACGCTGGAAGGCGGGGACGAATGCCTGCTTCCGACAGATGAAAGACTGTACCGGCATGAAAACGGCAAAAGCGACCTTAAGCTGTATGCGCTGTATTTCAATTTTGCGCGTTATCTCACCATCGCTTCCTCCCGCGCGGGTACGCAGGCGACCAACCTTCAGGGGATCTGGAATCCGCTCGTAATTCCGCCGTGGAACTGCAATTATACCATCAATATCAATACCGAAATGAACTACTGGCCTACGCTCATGGTAAATCTTCCCGAATGCTATGAACCGCTTCTGACGCTCATTGCAGAATTGTGCGAAAGCGGTGAACGCACGGCAAAGGAATACTACGGCGCGCCCGGCTTTGTTTCGCATCACAATACGGATCTTTGGCGGCTCTCTACGCCGGTCGGCGCCAAACTCCCCGGCTGCGGCGTTTATGCGCTGTGGCAGATGTCTTCCGGCTGGTTTATGAGGCACCTGTGGGAGTATTATTCCTTCACCATGGACGACGATTTCCTTCAGGACGAGGCGTGGCCCATCATTAAGAAGGCGGCGGAGTTCTATCTTTCCCAGCTCATTGAAAACGCAGACGGCAAAAAGGTAATCGGTCCCACCACATCTCCCGAAAACCGGTACCGCCTTCTGGATGATACGCCCGCCCTTTCCGAAAGCGCGGCGATGAGCCAGGCGATACTGATGGATGTTTTCGATATTGTGCTGAAAGCGGCGCGCGTTCTTGAGATTGAAGATGAATTTACTAAGGAAGTTGAAAACGCGCTTTCGGATCTTCAGGGCTTTGAAATCGGCAAAGACGGCGAGATCATGGAATGGAACGAGAATTTCGAGGAATCCGATGTTCATCACAGGCATATTTCCCATCTGTACGGCCTGCATCCGGGACACAGCATAACGCCCGAAGAAACGCCTGCGCTTTCCGAAGCGTGCAAACAGAGCCTGATCAGGCGCGGCGATGAGTCGACCGGATGGGCGATGGGCTGGCGCATCTGCCAGTGGGCGAGGCTGAAGGACGGCGATCATGCGCTCAGGCTTATTGACAGACAGCTGATGACTGTCGACGGCAGAAATCCCAATCCCGTTCCCTCGTCCGGGCTTGACAGCTACCACTCCGGCGGCACATATCTGAATCTGTTCGACGCGCATCCGCCGTTCCAGATCGACGGAAACTTCGGCGCGTGCGCGGGTATTGCCGAAATGCTCATGCAGTCGAAGGATGACGGAGAAATCGAAATCCTGCCCGCGCTTCCGTCCGCATGGAAAAAGGGCTCGGTAAAAGGACTTAGGGCAGTTGGCGGAATAATCGTGGATATCGAGTGGGACGGAAATGATGTAAAGGTGACCAAGCGCTGAAAAAACAGCATGATTGCATAAAGAAGAAGCCGTGTGCAGATGCGGCAGATTCCGTTGATAGTGCGCCCCGGACGAGCTTTACTGCGTATGCTCTTAAACATATCCAGCCATCGTGCGCTTGTTATCGGAAACGGTTTATTCGAATTCGAAGCGAATGAAGTTTACTGCTGTGATTAGCATGCGCAGGTATATCCGGTCAATTCCTCGTTTGACACCCTAGTCAGGCAAGCATGAAGGCGCAATACGAATTTATCCCGTGAAACCGCTTTGCAGTATAAACTGCAGGGCGGTTTTTAATGAAATTGCGGGCGGATTGTGTAATATTCCGGAGGAGATATGCATATATCAAGTGGTAAATGTTCGACAGTTTTCTCCCGGACAAGCGGGCGTGTCGAAGTGTGTAGGTTTTGTATATGCAGGAAAGGAAATGGGATTTCGAAGGGGCGGTGATCGGATGATTATCAACAAGCAGGGGAGAGCGTCTCAGGTGGCTACGCTTACAAAAGGTGATCAGTACACATATGTATTGCAGATGGAAATTTCGGGAACGGAGGGAGGAACGGATCTTTCGAAGCTTTCGTGGGTGGTGAATGCGGAAAACGCGGCCGGCAATACGGATATCTATCCTGTGGAAGTAAAGAGCGTGAAAGGCAATATCATTTATATTGACTGGATGATATTCGGCGCGGCGACGGCGGAAGCCGGGCTTACGCGGTTTCAGCTGGAGGGATTCTCGGAGGATGAGCAGGGCAGAAATCCCATTTGGACGAGCGGCGTATATGTGCTTTCAATCAGGGATAAAATGGATGTGAGCGAAAGCAATGAGGAAGCGGCGCAGCTCACCGCCCTTCAGCAGACGATTGTCTATATCAACGGCGAGCTGAACAGCGTGCTGGCGGCGAGAGATGAAGCAAATGCGGCGGCGGAGCGCGCAGAGGAGTCGGCGAAAAAAACGCCCGTAATCGGTGATAACGGAAATTGGCAGGTATACGATTTTGAAGATAATGAATACAAGGACAGCGGTGTATATTCCGTCGGCAGAGAGGGCGGATATTACATACCCAACGTCCATGAAAACGGCATGCTTTCGTGGACGGGCAGCCGTGAGAATATGCCGATGATACCGGGCGTGTCAGTCAAGGGGCCGAAGGGCGATGCGGGCACGCCCGTAACGGTCGATGAAGTAATCATGGCTTCCGGCGACGGTATGAAAAACTATGTGTATTTTTCGGATGGAAGCCGCCTGATTGTGGAAAACGGCTCTAAGGGTTCGACCGGCGCCGCCGGACCTTCGGGGCCTGCGGGGGTAAGCGGTATAATCACCGGCGCTGAAGCGTCGGTTGACGGAAACACCGGAACGCCGGAGGTATCCGTAACGCTTGGAGGAAGCCCGGCCGCGCGCACATTTTCATTCGGTTTTAAAAATTTAAAGGGCGAAAAGGGCGCCGACGGCACGCGCGGCGGAAGATGGCTGAAAGTAACGACGGAGCCGACGGCATACTCGTCAAGCGGTGTACCCGGTTCGAATTACAGAATATCGTATGCAACGGTTGTCAGTCAGGCAAATACCGATGACGTAGTCGCGGGCGATATTGTGCAGTATTTGTCCTATATTTACCCCGTGCTGGGCGTCAGCGGCGATTATGTGTATTTGAACGAACGCACAAACATACAGGGCGCAACGCCTGAAATGCAGATCGGGAGCGTAACTACGCTGCCTGCCGGAAGCAATGCGACTGCCAGCATAACGGGGTCGGCGACGTCTCCGAGTTTGAATCTGGGGATTCCGAGGGGCGCGGACGGCGAAAGCGGCGGAATCTCCGTCGAAGGCGCAGAGGGACAGGCAATCGGGTTTAATGCGGACGGCGAAGCCGAGGCGCAGAACATGATGACGGTTTCTAAAGGCGATACGCTTGAATGGGACGGAAACACATTTGGGTATGAAGCATTCGTAGCATTCCCCGATTTCGGCATGTCGTTTGTGAGAATATCGGATGAGGTGCCTTTATTGAGCGATTTTGCGCAGGGTGCTTCCGTGCAGGTGAGAACCAACAGCAGTATTGTTACGATAGAATCTTCGTATGAGGAAATTGAATCGTATATGCAAGAGTATGGCTGCATAACGTTCGGTGGCGTGGTCGTTACGCCGGAAGACAATTATGAAATTGACGGAATTGTGATCCCCAAAAAAGGCATATGGTTTCAGTATATGCCCGGCACTATGGCGCCTCTGAAATTAACGATTCCCGGATATGGGAAATTTGTCAGACGAACGATTCAAATGGACTTGCTGTACCCGTATTCGGTTGGCGTACCGGTTCACTTTCAGCTGACGAAAACGGGCGATCTCACTGCGAATATGAGCTATTTTGAGGCTTATTCCGCGGTAAGAAGCGGACGCGCTCATGCTACACTGGAAATGTGGGGGACTAATGGTGGCTCGATGATTACGCTGCCGAACGCCCTTGCTACACCCGAAGGGAAAATGATTTTTTCGGTTCTGTTAGCCAATCCCGATGAAGAAAGTTCGATAACAATTGGCTCGATTATTGAATATGCTGTAGAATGGGAAAACCAAAACAGCGAGCCTCATTGGGTGTATAGAACGCAATGACAGTAACTAAAGATATTGAAGAAGCGAATATATTCATTTACAGGATGACTATGCGCAAAAAGGGTCTGACGCGGAAATATGTCCTTTCCGCTTCAGACCCTTTTTACGTTTATCTGCGTCAGTTCTCGCCGGAATTGTCCTTGGCGGGTTCTGCGTCCTTTTCCTTTTTCAGCGCTTCTTCCTCCGCCTTCTCGAGATTGAGTATGCGCTCGTTTCGCTTCTGGTGGATAAACACCATTAAGCTTGGGATCATGGCTGCCGCCCAGAGGAGCACGCCGAGGGTCAAATCGATAAACAGGCATACAATGCCCGCTATATACAGAAGAGACAGTATCAGGAAGATTGCCGTTTTTACGTTTCTGGATGTAAGAAGTTGCGAAAGCTTTTTCATGTGAGGCCTCCCGGTTGATGAAATCAATTCAGTATAGCATATTTCTGCGATTTATTCCATTAAAATCGTGTATGAAATGAAAGGGAAAGGTATTTTTCATCTAAGGAAAGGCTTTTTCGATGAAAGCGCTTCCGATACTTTTTCATAAAGATGCGGGAGAATATCCTCAAACCGCATAACGGACGGTATGCCGTCAAGCAGGCAAACCTCCGCCATCTCGTAATCGGGCAGGGGTGAGAAGGCGGAAATATCCGCGTAAAACACCTGTCCGTTCGAATATTCGTCTTCTTTGTCTACAGCGTAATCGAAAAGCGGACGGATGGTGAAATCCCTTGCCCCTGTTTCCTCAAAAAGTTCGCGCTTTGCCGCCATAACGGGCGTTTCGCCCTCTTCAATATGACCGCCCGCCGTTTCAAAGCCTGCTCTTGTTTTTGCGCGGCAGTATACCCATTTTCCTTTGTGCTTTGCAAAAATCACAACGAACCTGTAGCCGGAAAGCGTTCCCGTTTCATAGGTCCTGACGCCTATGACCTTTGTGTTTTTTTTATCCGCCAGCGGATTTATAAAGCGCATGCCGGCGCATGTGTTTCCGTCGAAGTACATTTTTACGATCCACGGCGTTACATGGAGGATTTCCCGAAATCGATCAAAGGAGAATATGGGATAGTGTGCGTGAATGAGCACGGACAGTATCAAGCCGTGCGTGCCGATGGCGGCAGAATGCACTTCCCGATCGTTCAAAACGGTATAAAGCGCACGGAGCGAGCGCCTTTCAAGCGCCTGCAGGCTTTCGCAGCCGCCCGACTGCCTAGTAAAATCGCGCCACATTTCCTGAATGAGCACAAGGAATTCTTCCTTCGGAAACGGGTTTCCGCCGTGCCATTCGCAAAAATCCGCGTTGGTGTGAATGATAAGGCCTTTATCCTGCGCAAGCGGAAGCACCGTATCCACGGCGCGCTTATAGGGACTGGAATAGATTTTATCAAGCGGGATATCTTTAAAGAATTCTGTGATTCTTTCCCGGTCTTTAAGTCCCTTTTCAGTGAGCGGACGCGACCTGGAGGACGAATTCTTTGAATCCGATTCTGCGTGTCTTACGAAATATATTTCCTTCACGGCGCTTTCTCATCCTCCCCGATCCGAATGATATCCGCGCTTAATGCAATCAGCGCGCTGAGAGTAGGCTTGCCGCGCATATCGTCGATGGTGTTTCCGAAATAGGAATACTGCTTTTCAATATCGCCGGTCATCCAGGCTTTGTCTATGAGCCTGCGCATGGCGTTATCTATGCGGCGGGGCGAAACGCCGAACGCGCGCCCAATTTCGGGATATACCGCTTTTGACAGCCGCCTCGCGTTTTCTCCGTCGTTCACCGCCATGGCGACGGCGTAGGAAAGATAGCGGCGGGACGGGCATTCGGGGATTCCCATATTTTCAAGAAGCCTTTCCGCGCGCAATATGATGCTCTTTCGAACGGGAACGGGATATACCGATCGAATTGCGCTGAGCAGCTCCTCTTCGTTTGCGCGCGTGGATATGCTAAACGGATATCCGCGCGGAAGCTTGTCGGGATAGGCAAGAATCACGGCGGGATATTTGTAAAGCGGCAGCTTCTCAATCTGCAAAGAGATATTCCGTTCGTCAAGCCCCGGAATCAGCGCATGTATGATCAGAATATCCGGAAGGACGCCGTCAAGTGACGAAAGCAGTTCGCCGATATTCTTAACCGGCAGAAAGGACGGGCGTTGAATGCGCGAAAGTACAGAGGATATATTCAAATACATCTCTTTTCCGGGCGCAGAAACGAGAATTTTCAGATGTAAAGCCTTTTCGTTTCCGCCGTCCGAAAGCATGCGCATCCCTCCTTTTGCCACATTATACCATGAAAAAGGATAAGCGGCAATGATCATAACGCTTGCCTGAGATAAGTGCTGCTCCGGACAGATGATATGAAAGCATTTTTCACTTGACGGACATGTCAAAGGTATGAACAACTGTGTTTATCGTAGCATCAAGCGTGATGAACAGACGGAAGTTGGAAGAAGATGGATGGGAAGTGATTGCCGGTTGGGCGTGCAAACGAAAAACGGCTGCGGGAAGATCGATTGTCCCGATTATAAAAGAAATCAAGATATAAACGAACATCACAGCCCGGAAGCTTGATATCCGGGCTGTGATGTGTTTCCGCATTTCTGTCGGGGGCGGATTTTTTTCGATATGCTTTCGGTATTTTAAGCATGCGGTTTTTCTGTCGGGTATTTCCGCCTTTTAATCTCTCTTCCATTCAAGAAGCTTTCCGGTGACGGCGTCCACTTCGAAATCGTATTCCCTGCCGTTGTAGATGGCTTCGCCTTCGTATACGTATTTGCCGTCCTCGCGGTCAAATTCGATCTCGGTGATTTTCGCGCCGGAGTAGCGGCTGGTGACTGCGCTCTTGGCCTGGCTTACGCTGATGAAAGAGGAAGAAGATGCGCTGTCGTTTTTCGAGGAACCGTTCTTTTTACTGTCGGATTCGGCGGCGGGTTTCTGATCGGCGGACTCGGACCAAGTGGACCAGTCCTGAAGCGCTTCGTTTTTATCGCTTTCAAAGGTTTCGGTCCAGCCGGGCTGCGCCTGACCGTATTCAAGCTCGCGTTCGTTTACTTCGCCCGTTTCGGAGTTGATTTCATAGATGCCGTAGAAGAAGGCGGTTGTGAAGTACACGCGAAGCTCGTACAAGCCGTCTTCTAAAATGCGGGCGACGCCGGTCAGCACCGCGTCCGGGTAATCGGCCGTAACCTTTGCAAAAGCCTGATCGTCCGTCACTGTAATCGTCGATCCGCCGTGAGAGCCTTCTCTGTCGGAGGTGAGGCGTACGATTTCGCCGGTTTTGATATTGACGGTGATTTTATATTCCTCCAGCGTTGCATCGTTGATAAAATACACGTCGTAATTTCCGTGGTCCTTTTCGGTATACAGGTAAGTAAGTCCGGCGGGTGCGATTTGGCGGGCGAGCTCCGTCGCGTCGAGCGCAGAGTCTGCAAAGGCACAGGCAGCTAAGAGGAGGGCGGCAATCAGCATAATAGATAACAGTTTTTTCATTGTTTTTTCCTCCTTTGGATTCGTATTGTCTTCTGACAAGCATAGTATCCCACAGAAAGATGAAAGCCAGATGAAAAAACCGCGGTTGAAAATTAATTTTTTTCGGGAAGGAAAACCGTGAAGCGGGTGTAAGAGCTTGCGTCGCTTTCGGCCTTGATCCATCCTCCGTGCAGGCGCACAATGCTTTCGGCGATGGACAGCCCAAGCCCGAAGCCTTCGCTGGATCTGCTCTGATCCTGCCGGTAGAACCGTTCAAACAGGTGATTGAGCGCCTCTTGCGGGATGCCGCTGCCTGTGTTTTCTATGGAAATCCGAATGCCGGATGCTTCCTTCTGAGATTCAATCGAAACGAAGCCACTGTTGTTTGCGTATTTGAAGGCGTTGTCCGAAAGATTCATAAAAAGGCGGGTAATCATCGCCTGATCGCAGATGACCGTATGCTCGCACAGCTGAAGGCGTCCCTCTATGCGCTTGCCGCTGTATTTTTCCTCCGCTTCGGCAAATACGGCTTCAAGAAGGCTTTTAATGTCCGTTTCTTCTTTTTCAAGCTTTACTCTTCCCGCGTCCATTCTTGAAAGCATGAGCAGCTGATGAATCATCTGCTTCATGACGAGCGCATGTTTTCTGATGGAAATCAGCGCGTTTGTTTTTTCCTGAAGACCTGCTGCTTCGTCAAGCGCCGTTTCGCTTTCCAGGAGCACTGCGGCGACCGGCGTTCGAAGCTCGTGGGATGCGTCGGAGGTAAAGCGTGCCTCGCGTATGAATGCCGCGTCCAGGCGTTCAAGCATGCCGTTAAATACGCCGGAGAGCTTGTAAAGCTCGTCATGCGCCTTTGGAAGCGGCAGCCGCTTTTTCAGATCGCCCGCATCGGCGATGTCCTCGGCAAGGCGGGTGATGGTTTTGATGGGCGTAAGCGCATGGATTGCCAGAATAATCCCGCCGATTACTGCCAGAAACACGGCGGCAGGCAGAATCAAATGGAACGCATCGGAGAGCCCGGTGGACAGGCTGGAAGCGTAAGTGGCGTCGGCATAGGTTCTAAGATATATGTTTCCGTAGCCTTCTACGAATATGATTCTGTCATATACGCGCCATTCTTTTCCGTTTTTGTCCTCATAGCTTCTGTGTTCGTTATCCGAAAAGGGCATATCGATTGCTGTGTTTCCGTATATCAGATCGCCGTTCAGATCGAAAAATGAAACCGATGCGCCGTCCAATTCGGTAAGCCCGTTGTCAAAATCAAGTCCGCTGTCCGTCATGAAGATCTCGTCTTCTGCGAGGGTGCTTGTGTCCTCAAGCGTATTGATAAAGTATCGGTCGGCGATCTCCGTTTCCGCGCGTATAAAGCTGAGCCATGAAAAGCCCACGGCGAGGCTCATGAAAACGGCGTACCAGAATGTGAGACGGAAGGTAATGGATCGTCTTTTCATTTTTCCTCCCTGAGCACGTAGCCCTGATAGCGAACGGTATGAATCAGCTTCGACGTGTGTCCCTCGTCGATTTTCTTTCTCAGGTACCGTATGTATACGTCCACCATATTGCTTGCGCCGTCGTAATCGTAGCTCCATACGCTGGTTTCGATCTGCTCGCGGGACAAAACAGCGCCTGCATTGCGCATCAGATATTCCAGTATCGCGTATTCGCGGCTGGTGAGCTTGATTTCCTGTCCCGCTCGGAAGACGGTTTTTTTAATGGTGTCTATGGTGAGATCGGATACGGTAAGCGTATCCGACGGCGATGCGGCACTTTTTCTTCGAATCAGCACGTGTACGCGGGCGAGCAGCTCCTCCATGGCGAAGGGCTTTATCAGATAATCGTCCGCACCGGCGTACAGTCCGTCCACTCTGTCCTGTACGGAATCGCGGGCGGTTAAGAAAAGCACGATCGTCGATATGCCGCTTTGTCTTGCCCTTCGAACCACTTCAAGCCCGTCCATTTCAGGCATCATGATATCAAGCACCGCAAGATCGTATTTTGTGCTTTTCAGATAATCAAGCGCGTCTTTCCCGTTGTCAACCGCGTCCACGGCATATTGATTTCGGGCAAGCTGTTTTTGTACAGCCTCCCGGATGGATGTATCGTCCTCTGCAAGAAGTATGCGCATATCGTTCACCTCCGTGGCAGTATCATAGCGTATTTTACGTATTCGCGCAATGGTTTTGTTTATGGTTGACATAGGTTTTCATTGGCGGATATAATATAGAAAATATGTTTTAGAGGTGAATGGATATGAAGATCGCGCTGGTCACGGGCGCATCCTCGGGTCTCGGGCAAAAATATGCTGAATATATAGGCGAAATTTTTCCTGAAATCGAGGAAATATGGGCACTTGCCCGAAGAGAGATAAGGTTAAAGGCGCTTGCGGAGAAGATCACGGTTCCTAAGATTGTGCCCATAGAGTGCGACCTTACGAAGGATTCTGATATAGAAAAGCTCAGGCAGCGCATCCGGGCGAAGTCGCCCGAAATCCTGCTTTTGATCAACAACGCCGGCTGCGGCTTTCACGGCGCATTTGAAGCCTCCTCGGAAGAGGAGCAGTTGCGCTCGATTGCGCTTAACGTTACCGCGCTTACCCAAATCACGCGCATGGCGCTTGACTACATGCCCGAAGGCGCGAGGATTCTAAACACCTCGTCCATCGCTTCCTTTGTGCCGAACGCCTATATGAGCGTGTACTCCGCCACGAAGGCGTATGTGACGTTCTTTTCAAGAGGGCTCAATGAAGAGCTTAAAAAGAGCGGAAGAAGCGTAACCGCCGTATGTCCTGCGCCGATGAACACGGAGTTTCTGACGGTGGGACATATTCAGGGCAATTCCAAAACGTTTGAAAGGCTGCCCTACTGCGACGTGGGAAAAGTGGCGCGCGCCGCGCTTATCAAGGCAAAAAAGCGGAAAAGCGTATATACGCCCCGCGCATTCTATAAATTCTACCGCATACTCGTGCGCATTCTGCCGGATTGGCTGCTGGTCAAGATGGCGAAGACGTGAGAAAAGGCGCTTTTGCAGAATTCATTTCCGCAAAAGTGCCTTGATGATTTAATGGAAAATTTCATTCACGAAACGCGTATAGCGATGGTCGACGGCGGCTGCGCCGTTTATGATCTTGAGGTTTTTGCCCGTTCGGTTCAGCGCTTTGTCGAGCTTTGCAAGGCGCTCGACGCTGGTTACATCGATTCGGTCGATGTTTTTGAAATCGAGGATGAATTCGTCAAAATCGGCTGCGCTTTTTTCGATTCTGTCGATCAGACGGCATACGGAAATGAAGTATACGCGTCCCTCCGCCTTCAGGGTAAGGGTTTTGCCTTCAGCCTTTTCTTCCGTGATTTTCACGGGCTTTATGATGTTCCGGGCGTTTAAGATGAGGCAAAGCGCGAAGCCGCCGATTACGCCGTAGGTAAGATCGAAGATGACCGTTAAAAGGCAGGTTACGATGAGCACGATCGTGTCGCGGATGCCGAAGGTGGAAAGGCGGATGAATACGGGGAAGTTCGCCATCTTGATGGAAACCGTGATCAGTATCGCGGCAAGTCCCGTAAGCGGGATGAACTTTACCACGGGCATTAATACTACGTACATTACCAGCAGGAAAAGCGCGTGGAAGATACCGGTCAGCGGGGATTTTGCGCCGTTATTGATGCCGGCGGCCGTGCGGGCGATTGCACCGGTGGCGGGAAGACCGCCCAGAAGCGCGGAGAAGATGTTAGCGGCGCCCTGACCTACGAGCTCCTGATTGGAGGAATGCGTGCTTCCGGTCATACCGTCGGCGACGGTGGCGGAAAGAAGGCTTTCAATGGCGCACAGAAATGCGATAACAACGGCGGGCATAATCAGGCTCGGAATTTTTACGTTTGCGATTCCGCTTAAGTCGATCAGCTTGAATTCCGCCTTTACGTTTCCGTAGGTGGATTCGATGGTGGAGATGTTGGAAGCGCCGCCGGTCAGAAAATCGATCAGAAGGGTGAGAAGTGTGGCTGCGAGAATTGCGACGAAGGACGCGGGAATCTTTTTGCTGACTTTCGGGAGCAGGTAGATCAGCGCGATGGTCACTGCGCCCACGAGCAGGGTATAGAAATTGACGGTGGAGATGTTTTCCGCGTAGGCGGCAATTTTGTGAAGGAATTCGGAGCCAGTGCCGTCCGGAAGCGTAAGACCCAGAAGATCCTTCAGCTGTCCCGTCATCAGGGTGATGCCGATGCCGGTGGTAAAACCGATTACGATGGGATAGGGGATGTATCTTACAAGGGAACCGGCCTTCAGGTAGCCCAGTATAATCAGAATTACGCCTGCCGCGACGGTGGCAATCGCAAGGCCGGAAACGCCGATATCGGGGTTTTGAAGATAGCCCAGTATGATTACGACAAATGCAGCGGTGGGGCCGCCGATCTGATAGCGGCTGCCGCCTAAGAGGCTGATGAAGAAGCCCGCAACGATGGCGGTCATGATGCCGACCTGAAGCGTTACGCCGGACTGAAGTCCGAGCGCAATCGACAGCGGAAGCGCGATGATGGCGACCATAAGACCCGCCATGAGATCGCTTATGAGGTCTGTCTTTTTGTAGCCCTTAAGGCTGTGAAGGATTTCCGGTTTCATCTATATCACTCCCATGATTATTCCATTCCAAATGGGCATTTTACACCTTTCATTCGTTAAAATAAACGCATATGGGGTCATAAGCAGGTAAAATCGGCGGTTTTCCTCGTTTATATGCGAAATAATCCCCTTAAGTGAAATCAATGTGGAAAAAGGGCGGAAATATTTCCTTCCGGGGGTCAAAACCGTATAATACAAAGCGTAAGGAAAACACAAAATAAAACAAAAGGAGAGAACACCATGAAGAAAATCGCATCCGTTATTCTCGCTTTGATCCTGGTAGTTTCCGGTATTTTTGCATCTGTTGCAGAAGAAGCGCTGAAGGCCTTTGAAAACCTTACAGGACAATCGGTTTCCCGCAGCAGACAGGAAACGGGAATTACGGCGGACGTGTATTTGGCAAACGTAATGAATGGGGAATACAGCCTTTTCAATGCGCGGAAGGAAACAATCGATGTGCTTACAAAAACGCTGGACGGCCTTTCGAAAATTACCTCCGATGAGCTTCAGGCGTATGCCTTTCAAAACAGCCTTCCCGCCGAGCTTGTGAGAAACGAGTACTTTATGGCGCTTGGAAACGTTCTGAAAGCCCAGATTGAGAAGGACCCCGCAGCCGAGGAAAAATACAGAAGCGTTCAGATCATACTTTCCCTGTTCCTTGAAACGGACGATGACGATGCAAACGAAGCCTCCCGCCGCATTATCAGAACCAGCATCACCCGCGATCAGGTGAAAGGACATTGCGGATACCTATCAGCTGCCGGTGGGGTTTGTGGAATTTGTCATCATGGACGACAATTGGAACGACGACGATTGGAACAACGACAGCGAATGGATAGAGCAAGTTGGCTGGGCTTGGGATTATGACGACAGTTGGGACTACGATAACACCGACGATTACGACAACACGGTTGACTACGACAATTCCCCCGACTACGACAACTCCCCCCACGATGACAATTCCCCCGACTACGACAACTCTCTGGACTATGACGATTCTCCGGATTACGACAACTCCCCCGATTATGACGATTCGGACGACTGATCCGGCGTCTTCCGAGGCTGTTTCCAAAACGAAAAAGGTTAGATGTGTAGGATAACAAGCCTCTTGCCTCCCTTCCGATCGCAATGCAGTCAACGTAAGGAATGAAATGATGCCTCTTGCCTCTCCCTTTGGGAGAGGCAGTATGAGCCGCTTCGTAAAAATGCGCCGCCGGTTTGTTTTCTCAGCGTGTCGCGCCCTTCGGAAAGGGACGCCAGGAGCTCTATAAACCGGCGAATTCTTCTTTTGCGCAGCATTTGTTATCGCGGCAGTCCCCCAATGAATCCATGATGAAAAAGGAGGTATGACGAATGAAGAGGAACTGGGTTTTTCCTGCGGCTTGTGCTGTGATTCTGGCGCTTGCGGCGCTGCTTACTGTGCTTTCCGAGCGGGATGAAGGAACGTATATATCCATTCATTCGATCGAAAGAACCTCCGGTAAAAGTTTCCCGGCGCTTTCGGAGATCTCCGGAGGCGTGCGCCTTTATGTAAACGGAGAACGTGCGCCTTATGATCATGCATCCAACACGTATTTCATACCGCAGGAATCGGATACCGAGGAAATCACCGGCGATATTTCCATTGAAGCGGAAGAAGGATATACTTATTTTCTGTTTTCGCGCGAAGGCGTTCTAAAAACGGATGCAATTAAAAACTCAATCGGGTATAATGTATATGGAATCAGAGGCGGGGAGTGCGTAAGCTCTAAAATCATATTTACCGCGCTTCCCATCATCCGCATACACGCGGAAGGTGAAATTGCGTCGGATGAAGAATATGTGTCCGGACGCATAAGCGTCTTTGAGGCAAAGGACGGGGGCGTTTTCGTAAAAACGCATTCGATGGGGATCCGCGTTCGCGGAAACACCAGTCAGCGCTTTCCCAAAAAGAGCTATCAAATTCGCCTTACAGATCAAGCCGGAGAAAAATTCCACGCGCCGTTTTTATCTCTCCGCTCCGATGACGACTGGATTTTAAATCCCATGTATGCAGACGATACCAAGATCCGGGAAATGCTGGCCTATGAGCTGTGGGATAAAATGAATTCTTCGGGAATGAACGCAAACAGCTCGGACATGGAGCATTCGGAGATATTTTTGGAAGACAACTACCACGGATTGTACGCGCTGCAGGAACGGGTGGATTACAAGCAGGTAGACGGCGATAAAAAGGCGGATATTCTTTATAAAATCGCCGCCAACGACATGCCTACGGCGGAGGAGCTGATTAAGTGCGCTTCGAGAGAAGTATGCCGCGCATTTGAAATGCAGTCGGATGTGTTCCGCGGAAGCGCGGAGGATATCTGGTCGCCCGCTGCGGATTATATGGCCGTCATTTCCGGAGGGGAACCCTCTCTGGGCGCTGAGACGTCCTATGAGAACGCTGCGGATTTTGGCTTATGGGCGATGCTCACGCAGGCGCACGACTGCCATTTCAGAAATGCTGGATGAAGGCATGGCGGATACCGATGAAGAAAGGGATATGTTTCTGAAAATGATCCGAAGCGAATGCAGCCGCATGCAGGAGGTCATTGAGAATATCCTGCTTTTGAGCAAAGCCGAGGCGCGCTCGCCCGAGGATATTCAGCATGTGAACGTTCGAAGCCTTGCTCAAGAGATCGCGCAGTCCCTGTCGATTCAGGCCGCGAAAAAGGGCATTCGCATGTATATCGAAGGAGAAACGCTACTTTCCGCCAATGAAAAGGATATCTGGGAGGTTCTTTACAACCTGATGAGCAACGCCGTTTTTTACGGAAAGGAAGGCGGATTTGTGCGCGTGCTGCTGAGTGAAGGAAAAATTACGGTAGAGGACGACGGAATCGGCATTTCTTCTGAGCATATTCATCAGCTGTTTGAGCCGTTCTACCGCGTGGATGAAGCGCGCGTGCTGAGCGCGGCGCTTTTGCAGCTTAGCGAGGTGACGGCGGATGACATCCGGCATTTTTCCCGTGATTTCAAGATTTCTGAAAGCGTTGTTACGCGCCTTTACTATATCGCGCTTGGCAACTGCCTGTGGGCGGATACGCTTTTGAACAAGAATGCGCAAGACGCGACGGAGGTTCTGCGCGTGTTTCTGGATCCGGATTCCGTATTAAACGGACGTGAACAGGCGGATATCATAAGGCGTATCATTACGGATGAAGAGATCGCTTTGCTGGCTTCCATGCTCGGTTTTCACGAGGATTTTGTGAGGTATTTGATCATGGACGAGGACTGGAAAAACCCCATGCCGGACGACTTCAGCGGTGTTTATGCAGGTTCACCCGATAAAGGTGCGCCTGCGCCCGGGAGAACGCCGGCGGCGTCTTCCGCGCTCGTCACTTCAGCGCCCGCCGCAACGCCCTCGCCCCATCCAACGCTTTCGCCGTCAGCCGCTCTTTTGCCGTCGCCATCGCCTTCTCCGTCAAGCACGGTTCATGCGCAGGAGACGGAAGGCTTCGATGATTATGAAGATAGTGACGAGCCCGAAGAATATCCTTCTTACGATGACTCCCCGGATGATGATTTCGAAAGTATGGATTGGACGCAAGATTACGACAGCTCCGACGACTGAACGAGGGTTTTTCGGCGCTAAAAAATCCGCCCCGCAGCTTTTGAGTAAGCTTTGGGGCGGATTTTTCTTTGATACGAATTACAGCTTTGCGGCTTTTTTGAAGATTTCCTGGCAGGCAACCGGGATTCGTCCGAGCCCGTCCGGGCCTACATTCAGAAGATAGTTGATGCCGAGGCTGTTTAAGTGATTGCGGATTTCCGCCACTTGCTCCGCGCTTCGCCAATTGTGATCCCAGCTGCAGAAGCCCCAGGAATCGTTTAACGTAGCGGCGGTTTCATAAAGGCCCCAGGGAGAGGGCTTGAAGCCGTTGATATCGTTCATATTTACGCCGTCTGCCGAGACTTCGATCTTCTGCTTGGGAATCTCGTTATCGCCCAGAGACACATAATCGTATGCACCGTTTCCGAGGCGGGAGTTGATCAGGCAGTTCGGCTGATAGCGCTTGATGGCTTCGTAAATCTGGCGGCTCTGGTTTTCGTTGATCGTCATGGGCACATCGAACCAGATCAGGCACAATTCGCCGTAGTTCTTGAGAATTTCTTCCACCTGCGGCATGATCTTTTCGTTAAAGCAGATCGAGAAATCCTTTTTGGAGGCGTCCGGGAAATCCCAGTTGTTGTCCCATGCGCTTCCGCAGCAGAGCTTCGGATCGGACAGATATCCGCCGCCGTGCTGCTCATGCCAGTCGAGATCCTGAGAATAGTACAGGCCGAATTTCAGATTGTGCTTGTAGGAGGCTTCCGCCAGTTCGCCGATAACGTCTCTTTTGAAAGGCGTCGCGTCGACCACGTTGAACGGGCTTACCTTGGAATGGAACAGCGCGAAGCCGTCATGATGCTTGCTGGTTACAACCAGATACTCAAGCCCGCTGTCTTTTGCAAACTTCACCCATTCCTCTGCGTTAAAGTAGACGGGGTTGAATGCTTCTGCAAGCTTCGAATACTCGGCGTTCGGAATCCTGCAGTAGGACTGAATCCATTCAGCGTAGCTGCATGAACGCATGCCCTTGTATTCGCCTGCGAGCAGGGAGTATAAGCCCCAATGAACCATCATGCCGTTTTTTCCGCGGAACCATTCCTTCATTGCTTTTATCTCCTTATATGTTTTTTTCTTTATCATATCATAGCGGCTCATATCTGTCAATTTGCTTTGAAAGATTTCGGGGTCTGTATAAAGGGGCGTAATATGCGGTCGGCGGATTCCTGCATTGCCCTCACGAAGCATTAATGTTATAATACGGATGACGGCGGCGAACGGATCGCCTTTTGATAAAAAACCAAGCGTATGAACAGCGGAAGACGGATTTTTTGAAACGGAGGCGCATTCATGGAAAATATGAAAAGATGCCGCTGGGCGAATGGAGATACGCTCCTCAGCCGCTATCACGACGAGGAATGGGGCATGTTTCAGCTGCATGACGACAGAAAACAGTTCGAATTCTTAACGATGGAGGTCATGCAGTGCGGGCTTTCGTGGATGACGGTGCTGAAAAAGCGGGAGGATATGCGGCGCGCGTTTGATATGTTTGATCCTGCGATTATAGCCGGATACGATGAAGAAAAAATCAATGCGCTGCTTACAGAGCCCGGAATCATTCACGCCGCCGGAAAAATTCGGGGGATGGTCAAAAATGCCGCCGCCTTTTTGCGGATTCAGAAGGAATTTCATTCCTTTGACGAATACTTCTGGCGCTTTACCAATGGACATACGCTCATTGTTCCGTCCCACAGCGCGCATATGCCCGCAAAAACGCCGCTGTCCGAAAGAATCAGCAAGGACATGAAAAAGAGAGGCTTTATGTATCTTGGGCCTGTTGTCATGTATTCGCATATGCAGGCGGCGGGCATGATGAACGACCATGAAGAGGCCTGCTTCGGTTTTTTAAAGCTCGGCGGGAAAATAACGGATAAAGACGAGTGATTTCCGCTTGTATATGCGTCTCAATCCGTGTTACAATAGATTCGGCGGAGGTGCTTAGTTTATGAATATATTTGATATCATCGGCCCCATCATGATCGGGCCTTCCAGCTCTCATACGGCGGGCGCGGCCAGAATCGGAAGAGCTGCGGCGCGTCTTCTGGACGACGAGCCTGTAAAGGCGAAAATCACGCTTTCCGGTTCGTTTATGAGAACCTACCAGGGACACGGCACGGACAAGGCGCTGATTGCGGGGATTTTGGATATGCCGGTGGACGATCTAAGGATCAGAGACAGCTTTGAGATTGCCCAAAAGAAGGGCTTTGAGTATGAATTCATACTGGAGGATATTCCCGATGCGCATCCGAACACGGCGCTGATTGCGCTGGAAGGCAAAAACGGAGGCTGCGTTACAATGCGCGCATGCTCCGTTGGCGGCGGCGCAATTCGCGTAGAGGAATTGAACGGGCTTGCAGTTTCCTTTACCGGCGCCATGGATACGCTTGTAATATCGCATACCGACGCGCCGGGCGTAATTGCCAATGTTTCCAGCCTGATTGCGGGTCTTGGCGTAAATATCGCCACGATGCAGGTGTTCAGAAGGAACGCCGGCGGCGACGCGGTGATGGTAATCGAAACGGACCACGCGCCGGACAACGATTCCGTTCGGATGATTCGCCGTCTTCGCGGCATTCGTACGGCCAACCTTTTATTGAAGCTCTGAGGTAAGGAAAGGATAAGGAGGCTCGCATATGCGGGATTATTCTACGATACAGGAACTGATTGAACTTGCAAAGAATGCGGGAAGCATATCCGAAGCCGTTTTAAATGCGCATGCCGAAAGCGGAGAGGATCGAGAAGAAGCACGCAGGAGAATGACGGAGAGCCTCACGATCATGCGCGAGAGCGTGAAGGAGGGTCTGAATCCGGACGCCAGAAGCGTGAGCGGACGGGTCGGCGGACAATCTCATATGCTGCTTCGGGCGGTTAAGCAGAATAAAACCGTCGGCGGCGAAATGCTCGGCTGCGCAAGCGCGTATGCGCTGGCGGCGGCGGAGTGCAACGCGTGCATGGGCAGAATCGTCGCTGCGCCTACAGCCGGCGCATGCGGCGTGCTTCCGGCGGCGCTTTTCTCCGTTCAGGAGGAAAAAGGATACTCCGATGAAGCACTGGTTCGTGCGCTGTTTACCGCATCCGGCGTCGGGCGCGTAATCGCAGTCCGCGCGAGCATTTCCGGCGCCGAGGGCGGCTGTCAGGCGGAGTGCGGAACGGCGGCGGCAATGGCGGCTGCGGCGATTGCGGATCTTGCGGGCGCGCCGATTGAAGCGTGCATGGACGCGGCGGGCTTTGCGATTATGAATATCATGGGCCTTGTGTGCGATCCTGTGGGCGGACTTGTCGAGGTGCCGTGCGTGTACAGAAACATTATGGGCGTTGCCTGTGCGCTGACAGCGGCAAACCTTGCGATTTCCGGCATCAGGATGATCATGCCGGTGGACGAGGTGATCGAGGCCATGCGCCGCGTAGGAAGACAGCTTCCACCGTCGCTCAGAGAGACGGGCGAGGGCGGCTGCGCCGCATGCAGGCTGTATAAGCAGGAGGATCCGGCATGAAAATGAGAAGGACTGTCCTTCTTTTAATCTGCGTGATTTTTGCTCTGAGCTGTGCCTGCGCAGAAGGTATTTCGGGAACGCGTAAGCTGCACGGCGACGGCGCGCATATGCTCGCGCTGGACAGCATGGGGCGCGTATGGGCGTGGGGCTCGAATCATTCGGGCGAAAGCGCGCCTGAGGATGAGAAAACGGATATTCTTGCGCCCGTACACGTGTTTTCGGGGGCTTCTCAGATTGCAGCCGGGCAGAATTTTTCAATGGCGCTTGACGACAGCGGCAGGCTTTTCATGTGGGGCGCAAACAAGCGCGGACAAATTTACGGATTCACGGGCGATAAAACGGCGGAATGTGTATCTGTGATGGAAAACGTATCCATGATCGATGCGTGCGACGAACGGGCGCTTGCGCTTACGAAGGCCGATGTGATCGTATGGGGCGCGGGCGAGGAGGAAAAACGCTTTGAAGCGGACGCGGTTAAAGCGGCGCTCGGTGTGGATTTTGTTCTGATTCTTACGTCAGGCGGCGAGGTGTATGAATATTCCCTCGAAACGGGCAAAGGCGAATGCCTTCTCTCGGGCGCGAAGGATATCGATGCATCCGGCCAGAGCCGCTACGCTGTCACGACAAACGGAGATGTGTTCTCCTGGGGTGCAAACGGCACTGAAGGCAGAATCGGCCTTCCGGAAACATACGACTGGGCGGAAACACCCGTAAAAATGCAGATAACCGGGGTTGATTTCATCAGAAGCGGACTCACCGGCGGGTGCGCCGTCAAAGATACGGGAGAGATGTTTGTCTGGGGCTCGATATATTCCTATATGACGGCATTTGACGAAAACGGCGAAGAAGCGGCGTCGCTTGTGGAAGGCGAAATCGTACACTACGGAAATACGCCCATCGCCTTATATGAGGGCGTTTCCGATGCGGCGTTTGCGGACGCGGCGATTGCGGTGCTGTTTGAAAACGGCGACGTATTCACCTGGGGCTCAAACGACCACGGTCAGATTGGAAACGGAACGATCACGGAGACAAGGCTTGTTCATGGCGAAGAAGAGGGCGAATACGATATCGAAGTCGCATCGTTCTTCCAGCAGATTTTCCCTGCCCGTCCGATCACGCTTGAATAGACGGAAGAACCAATCAAAAAAAAGAGAGAATGCCGCTCGGGGAAACGAGCGATACATTCTCTCTTTTTTTGATATTAAGTCAGGTACGGTTTAACCGAATGCGATTTGGCAGATATTGATTCGGATGATAAAAACCTGTATTCCGGCGGAAATTTCGGGCATACAAAACAGCGCCGCAGCGAAAAACGGCGGCGCTGTATAAATGCGTTATTTCTTATTTGGTTCCAAACAGGCGGTCGCCTGCGTCGCCAAGACCCGGTACGATATATGCGTGGTCGTTGAGCTTTTCATCGATGGCGGCGATGTAGATGTCTACGTCGGGATGATCGTCCTGAACGACCTTGATGCCCTCGGGTGCGCCGACCAGACATACGAGCTTGATGTTTTTGCAGCCGCGATCCTTCAGGAAGGTAATGGCTGCGGAGGAGGAACCGCCGGTTGCGAGCATCGGGTCTACTACGACCAGCTCGCGCTCAGACGCGTCGGACGGGAGCTTACAATAATACTCCACGGGTTCATGGGTTTCCGGGTCGCGGTAGAGACCGATGTGGCCTACCTTGCATGCGGGTACCAGGCGGATAAAGCCGTCTACCATACCGAGACCTGCGCGCAGGATCGGAACTATGCCCAGCTTTTTGCCGGCGATAACCTTACTCCTGCACTTGCAGATGGGCGTTTCAATTTCCACTTCCTCCAGAGGGAGATTGCGGGTGACCTCATAGCACATCAGCATCGAGATCTCTTCGAGCAATTCGCGGAAATCCTTTGTTCCCGTCTCGATCTGACGCATCAGGGTAAGTTTATGCTGAATCAGAGGATGATCGATTACGTGTACCTGGCTCATTTGTACATACCTCCCGAATTGCGAATCCGATTTATTATAACGCGCTTGCTCGTTCTTCGCAACCGAAAAAGTGTAAATATACTACATTCTATACGGGAATATCGGAAAATTCGGCAATTATGCGCTGTTTGGAGGAGAGAAGGATTGATTCGGCCTCGTCTCCCCACGCCTCTTCCTCCGATACATAGCAGTCGGGGCGCTGCCGGATCCTTATTGCGCGCAGGATCATGGAATATGCGCCGGGCGCGTCGCCTAAATGCAGCAGCAGTTTTGCCATTTCAAAATAGGGTTCGCGCAGATGCGGCGCTTGCGCGATGGCGGAAAACAGTGCGTTTTCGGCGGCGGCCGTCTGTCCCAGCGCGATATGCGCCCGCGCCATATAGCGATAGGAAGCGCTTTTCTCTTCCCGCCACATAGACGACGGAAGGGACACGTGCGCTCTGAGGGCGGATATGCACTTTTTCCATTTTCCTGCGTACATATACTCCCTCCCGAGGTAATGAATGCATCTGGCGTCCAGCGGGTTTTCCGACACTGCAAGCTCCAAAAGCGGCAGATAATCCGATCGGGATTTCCCGGGATCCGGGTAATGAAAAAGCGTCATATCCGGTACATACGCGGTTTCATCCGGATTTTCCGCTCTTCCGTCCGTTCGGATCAGCGCTTCGTGAACCGGGTAGCGCCATTCATATCCGTGCCGCACGTGGATTTTGTCAAGATACAGTACCGTGCCTTCGCTTCCGTCCGGCAGAACGCTCCAAACATACCGAAAACGCGCCCGCTGCGTTTTTTCACCCCAGGCGCTTTCGAGTTTTCGCCGCCAGCCCTTTGAGAACACTTCGTCAAGATCTGCGCAAACGCATATATCCGCATCCTCGGGAACCAGAGAAAGGGCGGTGTTCCGTGCTGCGTCAAACCGCCAGGGGGAAACGGATGAACGTTTCACGTTTGCGCCGAGCGACGAAAGGGTTTTGGCGGAATTGTCCTGAGAGCCCGTGTCCAGTACATAAACGCCGTCCGCCTCCTTCATCGAGTGCATAAAGCGCGCGGCGTGCTTTTCTTCGTTTTTGCATATGGCGTATACGATGACTTTTTTTGCCAAATCCGTTTCACCGCCTTAAATAATGGGCGGAGAAATCTCCCCGCCCGGGTTGTATCAGCCGATTTTGATTACGTGTACTTTCATATGATTTTCCTGAGTTTCTGCAAAGGTTACATTTGCGCCCGAGCGGTTTCTGATTACCAGGCGCGTATTGCACTCGGCGGGAATGATTGCAAAGCCGAAGAGCGTTCGATTGATGCGGTAAGCGTCTGATTCCGCGCTTGCGCGGGCGTATTCGATTTCGCCGTCCGTGCTCTCCAGCGTGGAATACAGTGTGCTTTGACCGCAGTAGGAGGCTTTGAGATTCATGCTCCATACGATCATGTGAACGCCTGCTTCACGCAGTATGATTTCTCCGCTGTCCTCTCGGTAGTCGATGCTTCGTCCGCAGAGCGTACGGCTCAGCGCCCTTGAAAGTACGTCGCCGTCTGCGTGAATGTCGGTATCGTTATTCTTCGCCGCTGCAAAGTAGGCCGAAAGCGCTTCTCCGGCAGGGCCGCGAGGGCCGGTGGGGCCCAT
>JAFQKQ010000035.1 GCA_017396845.1 Clostridia bacterium | reverse complement strand
TACAGTTGTCCTCGTCCATGACGATCATACCGCCGGAGCCCATCATGGAGCCCGCTGCGATCAGGTTGTCATAGTCGATCGGGGTGTCCAGCATGGAGGCCGGGAGGCATCCGCCGGAGGGACCGCCGGTCTGAACGGCCTTGAAGGCTTTGCCATTGGGGCAGCCGCCGCCGATGTCGTAGATGATCTCGCGAAGGGTGGTGCCCATCGGAACTTCTACAAGACCGGAGTTCTGGATCTTTCCGCCGAGCGCGAATACCTTGGTGCCCTTGGACTTCTCAGTGCCCATGGAGGCGAACCAATCGGCGCCCTTCAGGATGATCTGCGGAACGTTTGCATAGGTTTCTACGTTGTTGAGGATGGTGGGCTTGCCGAACAGACCCTTGACAGCCGGGAACGGCGGACGGGGACGCGGCTCACCGCGCATGCCCTCGATAGAATTCATAAGAGCAGTCTCTTCGCCGCAGACGAATGCGCCCGCGCCGAGACGGATGTGCATATCGAAATTGAAGCCGGTGCCGAAGATGTTCTCGCCCAGAAGGCCGTTTGCACGTGCTTCTTCAATAGCGATCTCCAGGCGCTTAACAGCGATGGGATACTCTGCACGGACATATACATAGCCTTCGTCTGCGCCAATGGCGTAGGCGGCAATCGCCATAGCCTCGATGATGCAGTGCGGGTCGCCCTCAAGAACGGAACGATCCATAAACGCGCCGGGGTCGCCCTCGTCAGCGTTGCAGGCAACATACTTCTTGCCGGTGGAGCCCATAGCGAACTTCCACTTAAGACCGGTGGGGAATCCTCCGCCGCCGCGGCCGCGCAGACCGGACTTGAGGATGGTATCTACAACTTCTTCACGGCTCATCTCGGTGAGAACCTTGGCAAGCGCCATATAGCCGTCAAATGCGATGTACTCTTCAATGGACTCGGGGTTGATAACGCCGCAGTTCTTGAGAGCAACGCGCTTCTGCTTCTGATAGAAGTTGATTTCGTCCAGAGGCTTGATTTCCTTGGTCTTCTTGTCTTCGCTTCCGTCGTAGAGCAGGTGGCTTACGATACGGCCCTTGACAAGATGCTCGGAAACGATCTCGTCGACGTTCTCAACCTTTACATGGCTGTAGAAAGCGCCTTCGGGATATACAATAACAACGGGGCCAGCGGCGCAAAGGCCGAAGCAGCCGGTTTTTACGAGTTTAACTTCCTTATCCAGACCATTTTCAGCGAGCAGCTGTTCAAAGCGCTCGTACAGCTTAGCGGAACCGGAAGACGTACAGCCGGTACCACCGCAGATCAGAATCGTGGAACGGAAAAGCTCCATTTTGCTTACCTCCTTGTGTACGCTTTATGCTTATTCAGCAGCGCCGATGGTGTATTCTGCAACGGGCTGACCGTTTACAACGTGCTCGGAAACGATGCGCGCTGCCATCTCCGGCTTCACCTTTACATACGTTACCTTGTCCTGGCCGGGCATGGTGATCTCGACGATAGGCTCATAGCGGCACATGCCGATGCAGCCGGTCTGAGCGACTACAACGTTAAGAAGATTGCGCTTACCTACTTCGTCAAGAAACGCATTCATAACAGGGCGTGCGCCGGCGGCGATACCGCAGGTAGCCATACCGACTACTACGCGGATACCTTCGGATTCACGGCGAAGATTTACCTGGCTCAGCGTTTTCTGACGGATTTTCTCCAGATCAGCTATGGACTTCATTACATGAACACCTCCGTGATATTTTGACTTATGAAACCTGATTGACCTCGCGGATGCCCTCAGAGATGTATTCTCTGATCCACATGAGGACGTCCGGCGTATTCAGCATGACGCCTTCAAGAACCTGACGAATCTCTCTTGTATCGAATATGAAGACTTCCTGACCTTTCCTGTACTCAAGCACGAATTCGATCCCCTCGGGCGTGCCGTTGATCAACGCGACAAAGGTTTCCGGGAGATCCCCCATTGGCGGGAGATCCACGTGCGAGGACCTGAAAAGAAGCTTAAGCTTCGTTCCGACATTCACTGTACTTTCGATTTGGAAGGTGCCTTCGCACATCTCGCACAGCTGTTTGATCATCGGAATACCGAGGCCGACCTTACGCGTCTTTCTGGTGGTCGTAAAAGGACTGGTGACGCGCTCCAAAAGCGCCTCATCCATTCCGCACCCGTCATCTTCAATGATGATCGTGAGGTTGTCGCTTTCCGGATCGAATTCCACGGTGATGCGAATGTTCTTCGCGCCCGCCGTTACGGAATTTTGCGTCAGATCCAGAATATACAGTGATAATTCGTTCATTACGCCTTGCGATACTTGTCAAGGATCGCAGGAATCTTATCGGGAACCAGATTTCCGTATACATCGTCGTTGATCATCATTACGGGAGCAAGACCGCATGCGCCGAGGCAGCGGGTGTCCTTAATGGTGAACAGACCATCTTCGGTGGTTTTTCCGGCTTTGGTCTTGAGCTCGCTGCATACGCGGTCGAGAACGGCCTGAGCGTTCTTAACATAGCATGCAGTTCCGAGGCAAACGCCGATAATGTACTGTCCGCGCGGCTCAAGCGCAAACTGAGAATAGAAAGTAGCGACGCCGTAAACCTCGCTCAGCGTAGCGCCGAGTCCCTCGGCAATCAGAATCTGAACATCCTTCGGTACGTGGCCGAAGATCTCCTGTGCGCCCTGAAGCGCACGCATTACAGCGCCTTCCTGTCCTTTGAGTGCGGCGATCAGTTTATCAAGCTCCGCATACTTCTCTCGAATGTCCGGCATAGACGAAACCTCCCTAGTAGAATTCGTTTGCACAAGCAAAACACGAGTGGATACACTCGCCTTTTTTGATTATACCATATCTCTATTTCATACGCATCATTATACGATAAATTTAACTCCGAGTTAGACTCCGCTTACTCTATAGGTGAAATCGTTCGAACCAGCTCGTCAAGCACCATTTGCATATCATCATGGCTTATTTCAGGCTTCACTTCGCTTTCATAGATATGAAATCCCAATGCATAGCCGTGCGTTACGGTTTCCATATATACGCTCTTTCCGTCTTTGGCATCGTACATGGTAAACACGAGAAACGGAAGCGACGCGTTTTTACGCCCATTTGCGACCTCATACGTACATATTTCATTGTATACGCAATCGTATTCGGAAAACGCGCTTTCGACATCCTTTGCGTAGCTTAGCACATCCTCTTCATCTGCCAAATACGCCGAAAAATCCTCGTAGTCCGGCATGAATTCAACAGAGCATATCACGATATATTCTTCATTGTACAGATCGAAAAGCCAGTAAAACATATCCGAGCTTTCTTCCTGATAGTTCTCGTCATCAAAAATCCATACGCTGTCATCGTATGTGATTCTGAAAAATTCCCTGCCGAGAAGCGAAGCCGTATACATTTGCTCTCCTGCAAGCGCCTGAAAACCAAGCGCAGCTGTAAGCAGAACAAGAAGCGCCGCAATCCGCTTTTTCATGCTCCCATCCCCTTTCATAGCTGTAATAATATCATTGCCCGCATATGATTTCAAGCGGTGGATTCTGCCACCTTATAAAATCACACGTTTTTACTGTCAGAAGTTAAAAAATGAACGCTTTTTATGATCCCCTTCCCCATCAAGCGTATCAAAAGCGCAGCCGGCAGCGTAAAAAGTACGAGTATAATCATGCCTGTCATATTATGCATATCATATCCGTTTACGATGATCTTGCTTAAGGCGATATGCGAAAGATAGATTTCAAGAGAATATTTACCGGAAAACTCTAACGCTTTTTTTATGATTTTCAAAAACGTTTTATCTATGAGAAGCAGGATATACGCAAGCAGCACCGTCAAAAGCGGCGTTACGAGGTTTACGATCAAACGCCTGTAATACTTGCTTTGCATAATCATGAAAGGCTTTTCATAGAGCCAGCTTCTTGAAAACGCAAGCGCCATTCCGACGATAAAGAAACCGGCAATCATCAGAAAATCCTTAAATAGTTCTTTTTTGTCATCGCCATGATTTATAGAAAAATGCCCGGCAGCCAGGCCTATAATAAAGCCCGGGATCCTCGGAGTCAAGAGTTCATACTTGGCCGATTGCGAAGGAATGATTACAAAGGTAGAGAAAAAGAGAACAATCAATATTACGCTCAGCCTTTTATACCGGCTGTTATCCATCATGCGCACGATTAACGGAGCAATCGCATAGTAACCGAGCGCTGCACAGACATACCAATATTCTGTGTCAGCGCCGAGGAGCGCGGAAAACGGCACAATGTTCACGGAAAACCATTCAATAGTCAGCGCTTCTCTTTCATAAATCAGCATGAACACCGCGCACAGTATCAGCGCCGCATAATTCTGCGGCAGTATTTTTCCGGCTCTGAAACGCATGTAATCTACATAACTTTCCTTCTTTCGAAGCAGATGCGCGATGCCGAAGCCGGATAGAAATACGAAAATGTCTACGCCGAACGCGCCCTTTTCACCGACAACATAATTAATCATTGATATCGGCGTATCCAAAAAACAGTGATACCACACGATAAGCCATGCCGCGATTCCCATCATTGCGGTTCTGTATTTGCTGAGCGCCTGATGATATCCCATTCGTACCTCCCACTTGCAATCACGAATATGAAAAAAGAGAAACGGAAAAAACCGCTTCTCTTTTTCATATCAATTCTATCAGACCAGCTCGAGAATTACCATCTCGGCGGCGTCGCCGCGGCGCGGGCCCTTCTTGATGATGCGGGTATATCCGCCGGCTTGGCCCTTTTCTTCGATGCGCTTCTTGTACTTCGGAGCGATCTCACGGAAAAGCTTTTCGATCACCGGGTGCTTGATGTTCTTCTTGCGCTCGATGAAATCTTCCTTCTCTTCGTCCTTGCCCTGCATAACCGGCATGCGATAGAGGTATGCCATGATGCGGCGGCGAGCGGCGAGGCGGGAGGGCTGGTCATTGACTACGGTCAGCTCAACGGTCTGACCCTTGTCATTATTGGTAGTCTTTTTCACCTCAACGGTGTTATCGCATTCGCGAATCGCGATGGAAATCAGATGCTCGGCTACGGAGCTGACTTCCTTTGCGCGCTGCAAAGTGGTTTCAATCTTGCCGTACCAGATCAGGTTGGTAACCTGGTTACGAAGCAGCGCCTTTCTCTGGTCAGCCGGACGACCCAGCTTACGATTGGCCATTATCGGTTCCTCCTTGATTGCTTATGTCACTAAGGTTCGGCGCTTATTCGTCGCTGGTTTTTAATGCGAGTCCCAGTGCGACGAGCTTCTGCTCTACCTCTTCAAGCGATTTCTTTCCGAGATTGCGTACCTTCATCATATCTTCCTGATTGCGCTGCACAAGCTCGGCGACGGTGTTGATACCCGCGCGCTTGAGGCAGTTGAACGCACGTACGGAAAGATCCAGCTCTTCGATAGTCATCTCGAGCACCTTGTCCTTATTGTCGTTCTCAGGCTCATTATAATCCACGCGAACGACGTTCACGGTCAGATCGATGAACAGCTTCATGTTGTTCGTAAGGATCTGGGCTGCGGAGGCAAGCGCTTCCTTGGGAAGAATGGAGC